>DATCPH010000053.1:0-8367 GCA_036570185.1 Candidatus Limnocylindrales bacterium
AGCAGCCGCTCCTTGCGGTGGTTCCCTACCGTCGGCCGGCCCGCTGGGGTCTCTGACCGGGACGTTGTGTCAGTTCCTTTGTTTGGGCTCGATAGTGACCGGGAGGTCGTGTCATGTGGCCCGGGGAGCGATATGTGGCGACGTTGGCCCATTCGCCGCGGCGCGCGAGGGGCCACGACCGAGGCCCAGCCGGCGACCCCGAATCGCTGACGATCCGCCGCGGGCGCGGAAAGCCGCCTGATAGACTGAGCTGGTATTCAGCCTGCATAATTTCTATGCGTCGAGGTGCCCGTGACCCAGGCTCCGTCCCGCCCGCCCCAGCGATCGTCGCCGCACGTTGAGGTGCGAGCCGCGGCCATCGAGGTGCGTCCCGTTCCGCACATCGTCACCGAGCTGCCGGGTCCCAAGGCGCGCGCCCACATCGCGTTCGACGAGGCTTGGACCTCTCCCAGCCTGCCGCGGGCGTATCCCATCGTTCCGGTCCGGGGTGACGGCCTGACCGTCGAGGACATCGACGGCAACCTCTTCCTCGACTTCGCCGCGGGGATCGCCGTGAACTCCACCGGGCACGCCCATCCGGCGGTCGTCCGACGGATCCAGGCCCAGGCGGAGGAACTCCTCCATTTCAGCGCTTCGGACTTCTACCTTCCGATCTACGCCGAGCTGTGCCAGGAGCTGGCGCGCATCGCCCCGATCGACGGGCCGGCGAGGGTCTACATCGGCAACAGCGGGACGGAGGTCGTGGAGACGGCGATCAAGCTCGCCCGCTTCGCCACGCGGCGGCCGTACATCGTGGCCTTCCTCGGCGCGTTCCACGGCCGGAGCTACGGCTCGGTCAGCCTGACGGCATCCAAGGCCAAGTACCACGCCGGCTTCGGGCCGTTGCTGCCCGGCGTCTACCACGCGCCGTACGGGAAGGTCGAGGACCTGCGCTGGTTCGACGAGATCCTCTTCGAGAAGCTCGTACCGGCCGAGGAGGTCGCCGCAATCGTGGTCGAGCCGATCCAGGGCGAGGGCGGTTATGTCGTCCCGGAAGATGGTTTCCTCGAGGGTCTCCGCGCGATCTGCGACCGCCACGGCATCCTCCTGGTGGCCGACGAGATCCAATCCGGCGCCGGGCGAACCGGCAGGATGTGGGCCGTCGACCACTGGGGCGTCAAGCCCGACATCGTGCTGACGGCAAAGGGGATCGCCTCCGGCATGCCACTGGGCGCGCTCGTGGCGAAGGCCGAGCTGCTCGAAAGCTGGGGACCCGGCGCCCATGGCTCGACCTACGGCGGCAACCCGCTGGCCTGCGCTGCGGCCCTCGAAACCATCCTCCTGCTCGAGGGCGGGCTGGTGCACAACGCCGAAATCCGCGGCCATGAAGCCATGACCGGACTGATACCGATCCGTAGTCGGTTCCCGGACATCGTGACCGACGTACGGGGTAAAGGCCTCATGATCGGCATCGAATTCGACACCGCTGAGCGCACCGAAGCCGTCCAGTGGGAGGCATTCCAGCGAGGACTGCTCGTGCTCGAAGCCGGCAAGCGGACGATCCGGATGTCCCCGGCCCTGACGGTGAGCGCCGCGGAGCTCGAGACCGCCCTCGCGCTGTTCGGCGAGGCCGTGGCCGCCGTCGCCGGCCGCGGCTGACCGAGGGTCGGCGATAATCGAACTGTGATCCAGACCCCGACGCTCGCCGGCTGACCGCGAGTGGCCGGTTCCAAGGTCGCATCGATGCGCGACGCGATCGCCGACCTGGTACGGGACGGCGACACGGTCGCGATCGAGGGCTTCACGCATCTCATCTGCTTCGCTGCGGGCCACGAGATCATTCGCCAGCGCAAGCGCGATCTCACCCTCGCCCGCCTGACCCCCGACCTCATCTACGACCAGATGATTGCGGGCGGCGTCGCCCGCAAGCTGGTCTTCAGCTGGCTCGGCAACCCCGGCGTCGGTGGCCTCAATGCGATCCGGCGGCGGATCGAGGCGGCCGCCGTGGCCGCCGGATCCGAGCCGGCGCTCGAGATCGAGGAGTACAGCCACTTCGGAATGGTCGGTCGGTACACCGCAGGTGCCATGAACCTGCCGTTCTTCCCGCTCCGCAGCTATTTTGAAAGCGACCTGCCGGCGGCCAACCCTCGCATCCGCCAAGTCGAATCGCCCTACGGCGACGGCTTTGTCTACGCCGTTCCGCCGCTGAAGCCGGATGTCACCATCGTCCACGCGCAGCGGGCGGATTCGGCGGGCAATACCCAGGTCTGGGGGCTCCTCGGCTGCCAGAAGGAGGCGGCCTTCGCCGCCGACCGGCTGATCGTCGTGGTCGAGGACCTCGTGGCTGAAGACGTGATCCGGGCCGACCCGAATCGGACGATCATCCCGGGCCTCATCGTCGACGCGGTTGTGGTCGAGCCGTTTGGGGCGCATCCCTCCTACGTGCAGGGTGCCTACGACCGAGACAACCGCTTCTACCTCGATTGGGATCCGATCAGCCGCGACGAGGCCGCCACCCAGGCGTGGCTTCGGGACTGGGTCTACGACCTCGACGGCCGGGCCGCCTACGTCGAAAAGCTGGGGACCGAGCGTGTCGCTTCCCTGCGACCCGGGCCCGCCCCCTCGGGCTCCGTCGACTACGGGGACTACCGGTGAGGCGCGATGCCACCGCCGGCACCGGCGCCGCATTCACGAAGGCGGAAATGATGATCGTGGCCGCGGCGCGCGAGCTTGCGGGCCGGCACGTGTGCTTCGTCGGCGTCGGCCTGCCGAACATCGCCGTCAACCTGGCCAAGCGGACGGTCGCGCCGGACCTCGAGCTGGTCTACGAGGCGGGCGTGTTTGGCGCTCGGCCGGCCCGGCTGCCGCTGAGCATCGGCGATCCGACGATCGTGACCGGGGCGACGGCCGTCACCAGCATGCTCGAGCTCTTCGGCTACTACCTCCAGGGTGGCCTGATCGACGTCGGTTTTCTCGGAGCGGCGCAGATCGACCGATTCGGCAACATCAATACGACCGTCATCGGCGACTACGCGCGTCCGACGACGCGCCTGCCCGGCTCCGGCGGGGCGTGCGAGATCGCCATCAATGCCCGCGAGGTCTTCGTGATCATGCGCCAGTCCAAACGCTCATTTGTCGAGCGGATCGACTTCCGAACCTCCCCCGGCAATCTCGGCGGTGCGGAGGACGCCGAACGGCGACGGCGCGAGGGCGGGTGGCCGGGCCGCGGCCCCTCGGTCGTGATCACCGACCTCGCGATCTATCACTTTGACGCGACCGGCGAGATGCGTCTCGAGTCGCTCCATCCAGACGTGACCCTTGACCAGGTGCGCTCGGCGATCGGCTGGGAGCCAAGGATCGCCACCGACCTCATCGAGACGCCGCCGCCGACGGACGAGGAGCTGCGACTGATCCGCGTCGAGCTCGACCCGGGGGGAGCCTACACGGGCTGACCGGGCGGCCCCGATCGGCCTCAGGAGATCGACCGCGGTGCGCCCGAACCCTCCGCGAGGCGCTCACGCCCGCGAACAACGAGGACCGGCACGGCGGCATTCCTGACGACCTGGTCGGACACGCTTCCGATGAGAAAGCGCCCGACCATGCCGCGCCCGTGGCTGCCGACGACGATCAGGTCGGCCCCTTCGGCCAGGGCCGCCTCGACGATCGACTCGGCCGGTTCGCCCTCCCAGATCAGGAACGACACGTCGACACCGGCCGATCGACCGCGGGCCACGAGGGTCTGGGCCGCGGTTTCACGGACCGACCGGACCTGGTCGACCCGGCTGCCGAAGTGGCCCCCGGGCAGGCGCAACGTCCCCGGATCGATGACGCTCACCGCGAGAAGTTCGGCCTTGAGGCCGGCCGCGAGGTCCATCGCGGTCGTGGTGGCGGCCTCCGACGCGGCCGACAGGTCGGTCGCGAGCAGGATCTTGCGGACGCGACCGTAGGCCGGGACCGGCGCAGGGCTGGGAAGCGAATGGATGGTCATCCGACTCTCGGAACGCGGCAGGCAAACGCGGTTGAACCTGCGGCTGCGGCTGCCGCCGCGATCGGGGCGTCGGCCGGATACGCCGTGGCTGTCTGGAGCGATGCCGTGGTGGGCTTCTGGATCACGAGGGCCGTGACCATGCCGAACATGCCGTTCGACCCTTCCGCGTGGGGAAGGATGTGGCAGTGGAACGCCCAGGCCCCGGGATCCTCGCAGTCGACGATCACGTCCCATCGCTCGCCGGGATTGACTCCCAGGGTGTCGCAATAGAAGGCGGCCGATCCCAGGGGCCACCCGTCGCGGGCAACGACGTGCATGGGCATCCCATGCAGGTGCCAGGGGTGGGTCATGATCCCCTCGTTCATGAAGCGGATCAGGATCTTGTCGCCGACGGTGGCGACGATCGGGGCGGTAGCCGGAAACCCCCGACCGTTGATCGTGAAGCCGCCGAGCTCGTCATTGCTGATCCAGACGATGTCCTGGCTGATGCCGTAGAGCTTCTGGTAGTCCTTCGCCGAATCCTTCGGGTGGACGATGAACGCGCCCAGGAGGCCACGTCCGACCTGGTCCGTGGCGTTGTGGTGGGAGTGGTACATGTGGGAGCCGGCTGGCCGCACCACGAACTCCTGGGTGAACGACGCGCCGGGCTGGATCGGGTCCTGCGTGATGTGGGGCACGCCGTCCATGTTGTTGGGGACCCGGAGGCCGTGGAAGTGGATCCCGGTGGTCTCGTCGAGGTTATTGGTAAAGATCGCCCGGATCTTGTCGCCCTCGGTCACGTCGATCCGAGGCCCGGGCCACATCTTGTTGAAACCGAGCGCCTTGACGGCCGGCTGCTGGGCATCGATGAGATGGTCGATCTTGTCGATGCTGAGTCGGTAGACCTTCGTGTCGCCGTCGAGTTCCGGCGCAAGGGGCTGGTTGCCATAGCCCTCGACCTTCTTCCACTCTCCGTCGAGGAAGCGCTTCACCACGGCGAGTGCGGCGGCATCGTGGTCGCCGGCCGCCGCCCCGGAGGGCGACGAGGACATGCCGGGCATCGTGCTCGGACTCGGCGAGCCTGCCCCGGCGCTGGCGGCGGCTGGCCCTCCCGCGGCCGGCGAAGCGCCAGCTGCGTACGCGGGCCCGAACGTCCACGATGGAGCGGCAGCCGCAGGCGCGCACGCAGCAACACCGGCCGCGACCAGCCCGCCGCCGGTGATGGCCGCTGCACGGAGAAAGCCGCGGCGGCTCACGACCGCCATGGCGCGGTCGATCGACGTTTGGGCTGAGAGGTCCCTGGAATCTGAGGCACGGAACGCCCCGTTGGTGTGTAGGTCCATGTCGGCATGGTCGAGACCGGTCGGCATTCGCGGAAGTGACCTCTGGCCCCTTTCGGCGGGCCGCCTGTCGCTCCGCCGGCGGTTCAGTGTGGCGGCCGCGGGCGCCGAGCCTGCCCGAAGGCAGTCCACCGCCCGCGGGCGGCTTCGCGGTCGCGCGTATGATCGTCACGCTCCCCATCAAGTCCGGAGGCCACCCCTGTGACCCTGATCTGGCCTGCTGAATCGCCAATTTCCCGGGCGCGCTCATGAGCCAGGCGCCCGCCCCACGCGAACTGCGCCTGCTCGTGGTCGACGACCATGAGGTCGTTCGCCAGGGTCTGGTTGCACTTCTCGATCGGAGGGCGGGGTTCCAGGTGGTGGCCGAAGCCGGCACCGTCGCGGAAGCGGTTGACGGAGCCCGGCGCCACCAGCCCGACATCGTGATCATGGACGTCCGCCTTCCCGATGGGTCCGGCATCGAGGCGTGCCGCGAGATCCGCTCGGAGCTCCCGAACACGCGAGTGGTGATGCTGACCTCGTACCCCGACGAGGAAGCTGTGCTCTCGGCCATCGTGGCCGGCGCCAGCGGCTACCTCCTGAAGCAGATTCGGGCGCGGGATCTCGTTGCCGCCCTGGAGGTGGTCGGTCGCGGCGAGTCGCTCCTCGACCCCGCAGTCACTGAGAAGGTCCTTGAACGGATCCGGCGGATTGCAACCGGCGTCCAGACTGATGAGCTGGCTGCCCTGACGGCCCAGGAGCAGAAGATCCTCCTGCTCGTGGCGGAGGGCATGACGAACAAGGAGATCGCGGCCGAGGTCTTCCTCTCGGACAAGACCGTCAAGAACTACGTCAGCTCCATCCTGTCGAAGCTCAACCTCGAGCGACGCGCCCAGGCTGCGGCGTTCGTCGCAAAGCACCGTTCCGAGCGCGGCGGAGGCTGACGTCGAGGCGCGGGCGCGCCGGCCCGGGCCACATCCGTAAACTCGGGCCATGCGAATGGTCACAGCCTCCGAAGCGGTCGTCGGGATCGCTTCCGGTGACCGGATCTACCTTCACTGCGCATCGGCGACCCCATCGGTCCTCTTGGACGCCCTGGTCGAGCGAGCCCCCGAGCTCAAGGACGTCACCGTCATCCATCTCCATTGCGAGGGTCCCGGGCCCCACCTCCAACCCGAGATGGCTGGTCATTTCCGCCACCGCGCCCTGTTCATCGGGCCGAACGCACGAGCCGCGGTCAACGACGGTCGGGCCGACTACGTCCCGATCTTCCTATCGGACGTTCCGCGCCTCTTCCGGTCGGGGCGACAGCCGCTCGATGCGGTCTTCGTCAATGCCACGCCCCCCGACGCGCACGGTTTCTGCTCGTTGGGGACCTCGGTCGAGGCCATGCACGCGGCTATCGGGGCCGCGCGAACGGTCATCGTCCAGTTCAACGGCTCGATGCCGCGGACGCTGGGAGATGCATTCATCCACGTCTCGGAGATCGATCTCGCGGTCGAAGTCGACGTGCCGCCCTACGAGCACGCAATCGGCGAGATCGGCGAGCTCGAGCGGCGAATCGGCGCCTACGTTGCGGATCTGATCCCCGATGGAGCGACGATCCAGATGGGGATCGGGACGATTCCGGCGGCCGTCGGCGCCGCTCTCGTCGATAAGCACGATCTGGGCGTTCACACCGAGATGTTCACCGACGTCGTCGTCGACCTCGTCGAGGCCGGCGTCGTCAACGGCACGCGCAAGGAGCGCAATCGAGGCAAGATCGTCGCCGCCTTCATGATGGGCACCCAGCGCCTCTACGACTTCGTCCACGACAACCCGATGGTCGAGATGCGCCCGGTCGACTTCACCAACGACACCCACGTGATCCGGGGGTTCGACCGGATGACGGCGATCAACTCGGCGATCGAGGTCGACCTGACCGGCCAGGTCGTCGCCGATTCGATCGGCCACCGGATGTACTCCGGCGTCGGCGGCCAGATGGATTTCATCCGCGGCGCCTCGCTCGCCGCAGAGGGACGGGCGATCATTGCGCTGCCGTCGACCGCGAGCAGCGGAACGGCATCGCGCATCGTGCCCTCGCTGCGTGAGGGCGCCGGCGTCGTCACCACCCGAGCCCACGCTCGAACCATCGTGACCGAGTGGGGCGTCGCCGAGCTCCACGGGCGGAGCCTCAGGGAGCGCGCTGAGGCGCTGATCGGCGTCGCCGACCCGAGCTTTCGCGGGGACCTGACGACCCAGGCGCGGCGCCTCCACTTGCTCTAGGGGGCACCGGCGCGGCCCGCCGAGCGCCGCTGAATCGGGAGCCGCGTCACGTCTGACGCCGGACTTGGCCTTCGGCGGCTCCGTCGGCGAGTCGACAGAAGTGAGCGTCGGGCGTCCCCTCCGACGCTCACCTGGCCGACAGGCTGCCGTCTGCGGGCTGGAGAGAACAGGGCCGAGTGGCCCATCTTCGGGGGAGCCTCGGCCCAGGAGTCCTGCCGGCGGGTGACCTCTGGCGCGCTCGATCGGGCCGAACGGCGGTGCCCCGTGCAGGCTGGGCTCCGTAGCGTCAACTCGCACGAAGCAGAGCCCGGCCTCAGCCCGAGAGGTTCACGTGACGATTCACGACGGAAGGGTGGTCCTCGACGCGGTTCTCGATCGAACCGCATTTCTCGCGTCCCTGCCGGCCGCAACCCGCGACCGCCTGGGGTTCCTCGCCGAGATCGTCGACTTCGAGCAGAGCGAAGTGGTCTTCCGTGAGGGCGAAGCGTCGCATTTCCTCGGGATCGTCGAGCATGGCAGGCTGGCGCTGCGGCTGGCCGCGCCGGGACGCGATCCGGCGACGGTGTTGACCGTCGATCGTGGTGACATGGTCGGCTGGTCGGCGGTGGTCCCGCCGTACCGGTCCACGTCGACCGCGATTGCACTCGAGCCCACGCAGATCGTGGTCTTCGAGGCGGAACGCCTTCGCGAGGCAATCGCGCAGGAGCCGCTCCTCGCCGCGGCGATCCTGCCGCCCGTCCTCTCGGCGGTGGCGAGGCGCCTGGCCGCGTGCCGCCTGCAGAACCTGGACCTGTTCCGAGCGGGGTCGGGCGAGCCATGGTAGTGGCGGCTGCGGAA
>DATCPH010000054.1:0-5067 GCA_036570185.1 Candidatus Limnocylindrales bacterium
CGACCGCAAACGAGCCGAGGGCAAGAGTTGGCGCGAGGCGATTCGCTGCCTCAAGCGCCACTTGGCTCGGCGTGTCTTCGAACTCCTGTGCGAAGGTCAAGGCCTCGTCCGGGCGGCCGCTTGACAACATAGGAGCCTGAACCGAATCGGCGACGAAATGGGCTCGCGACGCGGACACGTTCACTGCGTGAAACGCGAGGCCGGGAATTTTCACCCCGTGAAAGGAATCGGCGGAAATCGGCGCTATCGGGCGGAATCGGGGGAGTGGCGCAGCGCGCGAGTGGCGAATCGGGAGCGTGGCGAATCGGGAGCGTGGCGCATCGGGGGAGTGGCGCATCGGGGGAGTGGCGCAGCGCGGGGGGGCCGCGGCCCGATGCGGCGGTCCGGCGCCGAGTGAACGTTCGGCGAGGGGCCGTCTACCGCCGGGGCCGTCTACCGCCGGGGCCGACTACCGCCGGGGGCGACTACCGCCGGGGGCCGTCGCAACGCGGGGCTCGACAGAATCAGACGACCCCGCCGATGGAGCGGGGTCGTCGCCTCTTGCCGGGAGCACCCAGGCCTAGACGGTGCGGGCGGCCTTCACCACGACCGTGTTTGCGAACTTGTCGTGGAAGCCCTGCTTCGTCGGGCTCTGGTAGGTCGTGTAGAGCAGGTAGATCTCGTAGATGAAGACGACGAGCCCGACCAAGGCTCCGAGCGTCGGCAGGACGTAGATGATCTGGGCCAGTGAGCCGGGTGCAAAGAGGGCTGCCCAGCGCCGCACTGCCTGATCCATCGTCAAGGTCTTGCCGTCGGCCGCGTTGCCGACCTGCATGCCCAGCATGCGCTGACCGAGGGTCGCGCGCTGCGTCGTCCACAGGTACACGAAATATGCGGCGCTGATCACGAGGCTGATCACCGCCCCAATCACCAGGCTGACGTAGTTGGCCCCGAAGCTGATGCCGGTGTTGGCATTGAACGAGACGTTGTAGGGACTCCCGATGACGCCATACAGGACCCCAGTGATGATCGCGGTGACGATGCCGACGATGATGGCGTCGATGATGAGGGCAATGATCCGGTTGGGAAGGTCTGCGTAGACGAAGCCTGCCGCTCCTGGGACTGGGGCGGGCGGAGGGGCAGCCGGGCGATCCCACGCGGTTGGCGGCTCCGGCGACATCGAGGGCGGCGGCGACATCGGTGGCGGCGCCATGGGGGTCGATTCGGGCGCGTCGCCGGGGGGCGGCGTATCAGGTCCGGTCATCGCTTCCTCCGTGCCATTCAAGGACCTCGCGGCGGCATGGGCCGACGCCGGAATCCCGAGGACAGCATAGCCAGCACGACTCCCCTCCGGCAAGGGGAAACGTGCCTGAAAGCGGTGCCCGAATGAGGTTTCGGGCAGGACAGAAAGCCGGGGGTGGGTTCGGGCTAGTTGGGTACGGATTCCTCAGATTCCGGCGCGGGTTGTGCGGCCGCCTTGGCTCCGGGCGCGGGGGCGTTCCCGGCCGATCCCGCCGCCTTGGCTCCGGGCGCGGGGGCGCGCGCGGGACCGGTCGTCGCCACTCGCCCGGGCCCTCGCCGCGGCAGCCGCCGCAGCACGCGCACCCGCGCCCGCTTTCGATCCCTCGCGAAGGCCGACGAAGTTCACGGCTGCCCCGAGGAGCAGGAGGACGGCCGCGACCAGGGCCGCCAGGTGGAAGGCATCGGTCGATGCCAGCCTGATGGCTTGCTGGAGGGCGGCACTCGAGCCGGGTGGCGGCGGGTTGAGCGGAGCGACTCTCGATCGCAGGTCTGAGGACGCGGCGTCAGCCCCTGCGTTCGCGGCAAGTGACGCGTAGAACGCGGACGTGACGACGATGAAGATGATCGCCAGCACGATGGGCGTGCCAACCCGGGAGAGCGCGTTGTTGATCGCCGATCCGAGGCCCGCGTTCCGCACCGGGATGGAGCTCATCAGCGTCGAGGTCAGCGGCGCGACGACCAGGGAGATGCCGACGCCGAAGAACAGGATCGCCGGCAGGATGTCGAACAGCGTCGACGCCGGCGGAACGTAGGTCGATGGATTCCCGACGTCGATCGCCCAGGGTTGGCTCGTGCTCGGAATCCGGGCCAGCCAGAACAGGCCGGCCGCCATGATCAGGGGCCCCGCGACCAGGAACGGCCGTGCTCCGATGCGGCCCGAAATCGAACCGACGCGCGTCGAGAGGACGGTCAGCAGGATCCCGGCCGGCAGTCCGACGGCGCCCGACGCGACGGGCGAGTAGCCGAGCGTGCCCTGCAGGAACAGTGACTGGAACGTGATGTTGACGTACAGCGCCGAGTAGATGATCAAGGTCGACAGGTTGATCACGGCGAAGTTGCGGATGCGGAACAGGGCCAGCGGGACGAGAGGGTTCGGGCGGACGGCCATGAGGATCGGGAAGGCGATCAACGCCACAACGCCCACTCCGATCGCGACGAAGGCGAAGGCGTCCCGCCACTGGTGCTCCTGGCCTCGGATCAGGCCGAATGAGAGGCCGCCGATGGCGAGGGCCGCAACCAGGGCGCCGAGCCAGTCGAAGCGGCCGGTGGCGGTGTCGTCGCGGGACTCGGCCATATGGCGGATGGTCGCGTAGAGGGCCAGGACGACGAGAGGAACGTTGATCAGGAATGCCGTCCGCCAACTGATGCTTTCGACGAGGGCGCCGCCGACCAGCGGCCCGAGGATCGTCGTTGCCGACGTCGCCGACGCCCAGATCCCGAATGCCCGGGCTCGGGCCGGTCCTTCGAACGTGGCCGTGATGATCGACAGCGCACCAGGCACGAGCAGGGCCCCCGCGGCGCCCTGGATGACGCGAAAGAGGGCGAGTAGCTCGAGGTTCGGGGCAAGGCCGCAGAGGACCGACGTCGCCCCGAAGCCGACCAGCCCGATTGCGAAGATCCTGCGACGGCCGTAGTAGTCGCCAAGGGCGCCGGCAAGGACGAGGAGCGCGGCAAGGGTCGCGAGGTACCCGCTGGTGACGTACGTCTGGCCCTCGAGGGTGCTCACGAGCGTCGCCTTGAGGTCTCGGCCGATCACGGGGAGGGCGACGTTCACGATCGTCCCGTCGAGGAACACGATTGCGGAGCCGAGGACGGCAGCCACCATCGTCCAGCGCTGGGTGCGGGTCATCCACTGCTCCGTCTGCCGCATCGAAGGCCGGGCCGCCGAGGCGGAGTCGAGGCGTGCGGAGCGAGATTAGCAGTCGAGCACGGCCGCGCCCCGCGCGTCTGGGCGGCGGCCGTTCCGCGTGCGAGTCGAGCCGTTGGGCGGCCCGATTCGGACCGTTCCGCGCCCCAGGCGGCTCTTTCTGCGCCCCGGGCGGCTCTTTCTGCGCCCAACGAGACAGAGGCTAGACTCACGCTTGTGCCCGGAACAATGGCGCTTGTCGGCGCCGGAGAATTCCTTCCCGCGATGGCCGAGTTCGACGCGGACCTGCTCGCCGCAACCGGCCGGTCACGGCCGCGGGTCGCACTCCTGCCGACCGCATCATTTCCCGAGGGTGAGGAGGTCTTCGAGCGGCGGACCGCGATGGCGGTCGACCATTTCAGGTCCCTTGGGGCCGAGGTCGAGCCGGTCCTCGTCCGCGACCGCGCCGGCGCCGACGACGGCGCGGCCACGCAGGCAATCGGCGAGGCCGACCTCATCTACCTGTCGGGCGGCCGACCGTCGCACCTGCTCACGGCCCTGAGCGGCACCGAGCTCGGTCGAGCCATTGCCGCCGCGCACGAGCGTGGCGCGGTGCTGGTCGGGTGCTCGGCCGGAGCGATGGTCCTGGCTGCTCGGCAGCCGGAATTCCGGGGCCGGGGGCTGCCCTGGCCGCTCCGCTGGCGGGCTGGGCTCGGCTTCATCGAGGGCGCCTGCATCCTCCCGAATTACGACGCGTTCCCCGAGCCGGTGATGGCCCTCATGGCGCTCCAGGCGCCGCGAGGGTCGGCCGTGATCGGAATCGACGAGGGCACGGCGATGGTCGGGCGCGACGGGTCGTGGCAGGTCCACGGCCGTGCCCGGATCACTGTCTGGCGGGGCCGACATCGGGAGCGCTTCCGGCGCGGGGACGTCTTCCGGTTGTAGGGGCGGTCGTTGTCCAGGCGCCCGTCGCGGGTCCGTCGGCAGCTTGATCGGCCCGGCGCGTCGGGTCAGTCGGGCTTCACCTTGCGGAAGCAGTCCGAGCAGTAGACCGGGCGATCCATCCGCGGCTTGAACGGCACCTGGGCCTGGTTGCCGCACTCGGAGCAGATCACGGCGAAGTACTCGCGTATCGGCCGGTCTTCTCCGCGCTCGTAGCCCCGCGGCCCGCCGATGTCGCGGGCGTCATAGCCACCCTCCCGGGCGGCCCGACGGCTGGCGCGGCAGCTCGTGCAGCGCTTGGGGTCCGAGGAGAAGCCCCGTTGCGAATAGAACTCCTGGTCGGCCGCCGAGTGGATGAACTCGACGCCGCAGTCGACGCAGATGAGGGTTCGATCGACGTAGGTCACGATGTGCTTCTCCCGAGCGCGAGGCTGCCGGGCGTCCGGGCAGGGGAATCGGCCAGCGGGAGCGGGCGTTTACGGCGGGAGTTGCCGGGGCCGCGCGACCCAGGTGCCGATGTGGAGTCCCTGTCGGGGCGCACCGGTGTACGTCCCTCGGAGGATACACCGACCGCCAGAAATGGGTTCTCGCGTTCCGAGGACTTGTCGCCGGGTCCTCTCACGGGCTTCCCGGAGGGCTATCCCTCGCATCCTCGCGGAGGTTGCTCACGCCCGCCCGGAGCCTGCGTGCGTCTTTCCCGCGCGTCGCGCGACGGGTGGGGGCCTCGTGCGCGGCGTCGCTCCGGGAGTTGGGTGGCCGTCTTGGGCCATCCGGACGCGCCTCCGGGACTCGTTGGGTCAGAGCTTGCATGTCATGCACGTAACGGACAGACCGGCTGCAGCTGCGCCACCTCTCCTGTCGCCGGTGTGCATCCAACGCAACCTTTTGACCGATCGGCGATGGAAGTCGTCGAAATCCGCCATCTCATGCAACTTTTCGACGCCTTCAGACTCCGAACGGTCCGAGGCCTGTTCGTTAGCGCCATCTGGTGCAAAAGG
>DATCPH010000055.1:0-5525 GCA_036570185.1 Candidatus Limnocylindrales bacterium
CAAGCTCAGCGTCGACCGCCCGCCCTTCCTGATCCTCGGCGCCTGCAACCCGCCGCTGGCGCACCGGGCCATCGAAGTCGACCCATCGGTCGGCGCGCTGCTCCCCTGCAATGTGGTCGTGCGCGCGGATGGGCCCGACACCATCGTCGAGGTGATGGACCCGGTGGCGGCTCTGAGCTTCGTCAAGAGCACGGCGATACGCCCGATTGCCGACGAGGCGAAGGCGCGCCTCGAGCGCGTGATCGAGGCCCTCGAACACCGGCCATAGCCCCTGGCTGCACCGATTGCCCGGGTTGATGCGATGCCTCGGACTATCTCGTGCCGCGCGGCAGCAGACCAATCCTCCTCAGAGCAAGGCTTTCAGCGCGCGGGTCCGGGGAGGTCGAGGATGAGGGCCCGACCGGGACGCGTCTCGGAAGTTCCCTGAGGAAACCGACACGACGCTTCCATCGTGTGGGTGAGGGCGTTCCGAAAACAGGTCCTCTGGGCCGGGACGCCCGTCGTCTTGCCGCTGTGTACACTCGGGACCCCGCCTGACTCGACCTGGCAACGCGTTCGGCCCCGGCGCCGTGGCTTCGCCCCTTACGGCTGCGTGCCGTCAGTCGTGCCATGTAGCTGTCACGACGCTGTGGCAGTGTGGGGCGCATCCGCCGACGTCATAGCTACTCGAGGTCACGCCCCCATTGAAGCCGACGCCCAGCGCCGACAAGCTGCGAGGCGGCTACTACACGCCGAGCGCAATCGCGCGGTTCCTGGCGACTTGGGCTATCAGCGCTCCGACCGCCACGGTTCTGGAGCCCTCAGCTGGCGATGGCGCCTTTCTCAAGGCGGCCGCCGAGCGCCTCATTGAGCTTGGCGGAGCGACTCAGCGGCTTGGGATAACCGCCGTGGAGGTCGACCCAACGGCGGCACAGGAGGCTCGATGGACTCTGGCGCCGTTTGGTCTCGACGGAGCCGTCGTCGAAGGTGACTTCTTCGCCTTTGCCGAATCACTTCCGGGGCGGCAGCGGTTCGACGCCGTTGTCGGCAACCCACCGTTCCTCCGGTTCCACAACTTCCGAGAAGAACACCGGGAGCCGGCCTTTCGCCTAATGCGGGACAGCGGTCTGCACCCATCGAGGCTAACGAATGCCTGGGTGCCGTTTGTTGTGGCCGCCTCCTCCATGCTCGGGGACCGAGGCCGCATGGCGATGGTCGTTCCTGCGGAGCTCCTTCAGGTCGGCTACGCAGCTGAGCTCAGAGAGTTCCTGAGCAGGGAGTTCACCCGGATCACCGTGATCGCGTTCGATTCCCTGGTATTCGACGACATCCAGCAGGAAGTGGTCCTTCTTCTCGCCGAGAAAGAGTCCGACGCCCATCCCGGGATCCGGGTCATCGAGCTGAGGGACGCCTCCGAACTCGCCCGTATCGATCCATCGCGAGACGCGCCGGTCAAGGAGCTGGACCACACAAAGGAGAAATGGACTCAGTACTTCCTCGAGGCAGAGGAGCTCGCCGCACTCCGAGGAGTACGCGAGTCGGGTGCCCTTTCGACGCTAGGGACGCTGGCATCGGTCGATATCGGCGTTGTCACGGGCAACAACGACTTCTTCCTGGTCCCGGCACAAGACGAGTTCTCTCTCGCGGGTCTGAGCGGGTACTTATGGCCCATCGTGACGAGGAGTCGGCAGGTGCGTGGACTCGAGTTCAATGCCGCTGATTGGCTCGCCTCAGAGGCCGAGGGACTGGCTCGGCACTTGCTCGTGATAGGCATCGACGACCCGATACCGGATGAGCTTCAGGTCTTCCTCGATACGGGTGTCGCCGCCAGAGTTCCAGAGGGATACAAGTGCCGGATCCGGAAGAAGTGGTACGTCGTGCCATCGGTTCACCGGGCAGACGGTCTGCTGCTCCGGCAGATCCACAGCCACCCGCAGATTGCCATCAACGCCACCGGAGTCACCTCGACCGATACCGTCCATAGGGTCAAGTTCCGCCAGGGGACCGATCGACGCAGCCTGGTTGCCGGTTTCCACAACTCCTTGACATTCGCGTTCGCGGAAGTCATGGGCAGGAGCTACGGAGGGGGTGTGCTAGAGCTCGAGCCGTCGGAAGCCGACGGACTCCCTGTTCCATATCATCCGAAGCTCGCGGAAGCGTTTGAGGCCATCGACAAGGCCCTCAGGCTGGGCGACATCGATAATGTGCTCGACGTGGCAGATCGTGCTGCTGCCGCCGTGGTCGACGTTGCGCCCAGTCAGTTCACACTGCTTCGGCGCGGCTGGCGTCGACTCAGAGGAAGGCGGCTCCGCCGCAATGGGGCCGGAAGCCACTCCGAACTCAGCTAGAGATCGAACGCACCGAGCTCGTCGGTGGTGAGGGCATAGACCTCGGACACGAGCTCCTGGACGCGGTTCTTCTGGGTCGTCAACAGGGTCTCGAGGGCCCTTCGCCGAGTGACATCCGCCTCCACACGGAGCGCGACGACAGTCGTCGAAACCGCCTCCACGGACGCAGCGATCGGGCCGAGAGACTCCCCGGGATCTGGAATGGGCAGGCCCGAGAGGAACGCCTTCCGATGAACGAAGTACCCGCCACGGAACGCCCGCCCACTCGACACCACCATCGCGTCGATGACCGGGTGCGAGAGCAGCGCCATCAGATAGCGGTGGTACTCCGATGACTGGTCTGCTCGTCCCCGAATCAAGTAGTACGGCCCTCCATCTCCGCCCCCAGGTACGAGCAGACCGTCAGGGTCGAAGGCGTACCGAGGAACGGTCGACATGACCCTCACGATGACCTTGGGCTGGTCAAGTCTCGCCAAGCTCTGTGATCGACCATAGCGATGCCACTGGTCACCGGGCCCGCCGGCCAGATCGCGACGCTCGAGGGCCACCCGGTGCCCCAGCAAGTACGCCCACGCATTCGGGAACTCCTCCTGCATGCGCGTGGACGAAATGAGCTGGGCCTTGGCGGGCTCGCCCGCCAGCTCGTACGGGAAGATCGCCATCGCGTCTGGGACTGGTTGCTGGTCGTACTGCTCGAGGCGTCGATCCCTCAAAGCGGGGCGTGTGACGGCGCGTTCGATCCTGTGAAGTGTCCCCGAGGCGCTCAGCACCTCCACGAAATAGGCGCCGATCGTTGTCGGGTTCAGTAGGAACACCGAGTCGGCGCTCGTCTGTACGCCAACGAAGATGTCCGCAACAGACTCGAGGGTATGGGGGAAGTCTCGGCGAAGGCGGGAGAAGACTTCTGCGGGCTGGTCAGCGACGAAGGTCCAGGGATCCGCGGTGATGCTGGTGCCAGCTTCCACCGACTGGTTCCGCTCTTCACCCCCGCGCCAGCGATCAACGTCCGGCACGCGCTCGAAGACAAACGTCTCTTGTCGGGAGCGCTGCGCGACCAACAAGCAGACGTAGTTCGTGCGACCAGGGAAAAGCTGTTCGTGCCCAAAGTGGACAATCGACTGTACGAACCCACCGCTTGCGAGCAGTGATCGCAATGGACGCCCCGCCAGGCTAGTCATGAACCGATGGGGCAGCACGAACCCCAGAACTCCGCCCGGAGCCAGAAGGGTGAGTGAACGCTCCACGAAGAGCATGTAGAGGTCGAAGTTGTTCCCCTGACTGCTCAGGAAGCCCGAGTCCGGCCTCTGGAAGAAGCGAAGCTGATCCGGGAAATCCGAGCTCAGGACCTGGATCCGCACCCACGGTGGGTTGCCGACGACGAAGTCGAAACCACCTCGCGCGGACACTTCCGGAAAGGCCGTAGTCCAGTCGAAGACGTTGGTTTCAGCGAGTAGCTGGGCATCGTCAACGATCTCGGGGAACATCCCAAAGAACCTCGGATCGACGAGAGAGTTGCCCGACTGGATGTTGTGCGTGAGATCGGGAAGGAGGGGGGCGTTCTCGGCGGCCATTGAGTGAGTGGTCTCGCCGTCGAGAAGAGCGAGCAGCAAGCTCAGGCGCGCGACCTCCACAGCCTGGTCGTCGATGTCGACCCCGTAGATGGCACGCTTGAGGAGATCCCGCTTGCGAGGTAGACCGATGCTGAAGCCCGTGCCCTCGACCGCTTCGACGTGTCGCAACAGGGATCGATACGCAGCCAGAAGGAATGGCCCAGAGCCACAGGCTGGGTCACAAACCACCGGCGGAGCGACCTCGAGGTCGACCGAGTCAGGTGCACCATCGACCGTACTGGTGAGCAACTCCCGAACGAGGAAGTCCGGGGTCGGCGCAACTCCGCCGGAGTGGAGAACTTCCGGCTTCTGCACCAGTGCGACACTTCGATCTCCGCCAACGACGACTCGTTCACCAAGGAACTGCTCATAGATGCTCGCGAGAACTGCCGGGTCGAGCACCGAGAATGCGTACGGACTGTTCGGGTAGTAGAGCTCCTCGACGACTGACTCCACAAGGTTCGTCGGCAACGTGAGTCCGTCCAGCGCCCGGAAGAGGCCCGCGTTGAAACGTCGGTCAGACTGTGCGAAGAGATCAATCAGCCGGCCCTGAGTGGCGCTCGCTCGCAGGTCTGCGTACTGAACGAGACTGCGGTCTTCGCATACGCGCAGGAAGACCAGGCTGTTGAGGACCTGCTGAGTGCGCCGTCCAACCTCGCCGGCTGACAGCCCCGGATTCGCGGCAGCAAGGCCGGCCGCCACCCGCAGCCGCCACCCGCGGACCCTCTCAAGGAACCGTTGGTCGAAGGAGTCCTGGCCACGGTATTCGCGCTCCTGCCCGAATTGGACGAGGAACTCGTCGGACCCCACGGCCGGCCGAGAAAGCACCGCCCACAGTTCCTCGAACCGGTCGATGTACTCGGTCCACTGGAAGACCATGCCGGGGATTCGGGCCACTTCAGGTCCGTCGGTTGGGCGCGGCTCAAAGCGCGTGTCATAGACCACCAACGACCGGAAGTTCGTAAGGACCGACACGCCTAGACCAGCACTCCACCCGTACTTGCGGAGCTGCACGGCAGGCGACGGCGCCGACAGGATGTCCACTGCCGGTCGCTTCGCCTCGACGAAGAGGGCGACCGTGCCGTCAGGGCGGAGCGTGTAGTCGGGACGGCCGCTTTCATCGGTCCCGTGATGCGTGACAACCGGCTCGACCAGGACTTCGCGCGTCGAATACGGTCGATTGCCCTCGTTTCGAAGGTCCCAGCCGAACAGGAGCAGAAACGGGTCGAGGAAGTCGACTCGAACCTGCTCTTCGACGTAGCCACCATCCGCTTGATGCGCAACGGTGGCCAAGTCGGTGTACCGCGCGACCAGACCCTCCAACTTCTGGCGGGCGTCGACTTCATCCACCACGGACTGGCTCCCCCTCGGCCTTGGATCCCGTTGACACGTGGCCACAGTGTGCCCTAGATCCCATAGGGTCTTGTCAAGCCTCGACGCCCCAGTTGGGGTCGAAGTCCTGGCCGTTGCGCCAGACGCTCCAGACAAGGCTGAGTGCCTTGCGCATGCAGTGGCCGAGCGCGTTCATCTTGCTCTTGCCGGCGGCGCGCTTGCGCGTGTAGTGGGCGGCGATGACGGGGTTGTGCTG
>DATCPH010000056.1:0-10264 GCA_036570185.1 Candidatus Limnocylindrales bacterium
GTACACGACCGCGCTTCGGAAGGCGGCCCTGGCGCGCAAGGCCGCCGACGGCGGGGTGGCCACCGAGGTGGCGCCGACCGAGTCGGAACCGGTGGCGGTCGCCGCCCCCAAGGGAGTCGGCGGCCGAAGGGCCAGGGAGGCTAAAGCCCCGAAGCCCGAGCCGATCCGGACGAGGCCGGCGCGGGGACGCAAGACCGAAGGCGAACAGATCGTCGAGGCCGTCGACGCGGCGATCGCCCCCGAGACGGCCAACGTCGAGGAGGCCAGCATCGCGTAGACCTCCCCGCAGCCGAACCACGGGCCCCGGGCGCAAGCCCGGGGCCCGACTTGGTAGTGCCTCAGTTTGACCCCGCCGTCTGAACAATAACCAGCTCGAAGCTGGGCCCCGCTTCGAATGCGATGAACTCGACCGACCCGACAAGACCAGTCGCCTCATACCGCCACCAGTCGACGATGAGCGGCGACTTCGGGTCCTGCATTTCGCTCTCCGAGACGACCACCCCTGGTGCAAGCGTGGCCTGAATGCCGGCCGTGAGTGCGCTGACAACGCCGGGTCGGTCGGTAAGGGCCAGGGCACACCGGAACAACCACGTCCGGTGAAAGGACAAGTTCGTCTCGTCGTGGGGGCTCTCCAGGAGGTCGCATGCTGAGCCACCCGGCGCCGCTGCCAGGATGCTCTGTGGATTTAGGACCGGGAAGGGCGCGAGAGTGGGCGAGGCCGACGTGGTCGATGCGACCGCTCCGGACGGCTGGATGGGGCCAGTGCGCGACGGCCGGGATGTTCCGACCTGCGAGCCCACAACGAACCCGAACAGCGCGGCCATGGCGGCGAGGGCGAGTGACACGCGCAGCCACCTCGCTCCGCCCCGCCCCGTGACGGGCTCTAACGGGGTAGCGGGTCGCACGTCGCGTGACGGCCCCCGCCCGAGTCGGTCCATAGGGCACCATCTTATGAAGGGGCGCGGAAGCCGCGGACGCCCGAGCCAAACCGAGACACCACCCCCTTCTTCGTGGGGTGGTGTCCGTGGCCATGCGCTCACTCATCCCGGCGCTCCGGCGCCCTCTGGCGCCCGTGGGCGAAGCTGGCCGACGACCGATATTTTTCGCAAAACCCGGCCGCGTGCACACAAGCGGGAGGCGCGGTCCGGCGCAACCCAGCGCGCCCAGGGGGCTACCCCACCGGTCCGTCATCGGATGCCCCCACGCTCGCCCGTGGGCGCCCACGTTGGCCCACGTGGCGCAGTGGCCGCCGGACTGGCCACCAGCGCCACCGCGCCGGCCGACCTCCCGTGCCGCGAACCGTCGCCCTTGGTCGAGTTGCACGACCGACAGAGCACGGCGCAATTGGCGACGTCGAGCGGTGCGCCTCCGACTGCGAACGGCACGATGTGATCGACCGTCAGGTCGCTGGCCGGGTGGGGCTCTCGCTCGTAACCCGGGCACCAGTTCCCGTGCTTGGCCGCGCCATGCCCGGAGCACTCGCGTGCTGAGGCGCTGCCACGCCCGGGTGGCGTACAGGGCGTTGTGGCGGCTCCGATTCGACAGTCGGGCGTGCTCGGTGCAGCGGCTACCGGGTCGGCTCGTGACGACGCCGCAGACCGTGCAGAGCTTCACGGATCAGGTCGCCCTTAGGAGGGGGCGGGCCCTGACGCTCGTGACGCTGGTGACGCTCGATCGCAGCCCGTCGACATCGCAACAGCGTGAGCGGGGTCGCCGGCGCGGTCTATTCGCCTACGGTGCTACGCCTGCGGGGCCAAACCGTAAGCGCGCGTCCGCACGCCGCGCCTTGCCAATGCCCAAGCGCGCCTTGCACGAAGGGCCGATCAGCCCCCGAGGTTAGCCGCGGCGGACTGCACTTCAGCCAGGGCCGCCGGATCATCGGTCGCGATGAAGAGGAGGACGTTCCCCCGCCCCGACGGTATGAGGGGTCGCCATCCAGTCGACCATCGTTCCACACCCGGCGGCGCGCACCTGCCCATCCGTGCTGATCGAGGCTTGCGCGGCGGCCCGCTCGGCGGCGCTCGAGAACAGGAGGATGTCCACCGACGGCCGATCTCCTGGCCGGGCGACCGCGGCAGGCGGTTGTTGCTCGACTCGCGCGAGCCTGAAGGAGCCGGATAGGCAGCGCCACGCGCCGTCCGGTGGGTTGAGGTTGTCCGTCACGACGACCACGGCGATCCCGGCGCCCCGGAGCGCGGTGGTCACCGCCGCCAGGTCCAGGGGGCTCGGGGCCGGCGATCCGCCCGCGGAGGCGGCGCACCCCGCCGCCACGAGGGCCGCGAGGATGTAGCTCAGGAAAGGAGGTCGAGCCATTACGTCGAGGGACGTCCGCGCCGTCCGGAAGGTTCCGTCATCGCGTCCGGCACGCAGACTTACATCGAGGGCCGATACATCGGATCGAGATACCGGCCGGGGTCGTCCTCGAACTCCAGCTTGCAGCCACGCCCGCAGAAGTAGTAAGGCTGGCCCTCGTTCTCGGTCGTAAGTCCGGATGCGCGTGCGATCTCGATGTCGACCGTCATCCCACAGACGGGATCGGTGGCCTGGATCGTACGGGTCTCTTGGCTGGTCATCGCGCGCTCCTTCAGGCGGGTTCTGGGACGATGGTGCGAATCCGGTCGGGCTCGTCGCGCAACCGGAGGCGACGTAGCAGCTGCGCGTTCGTCGCCACGATGATCGTCGACAGGCTCATTGCGATCGCCCCGACCGCCATCGGCAAGTCGATCCCCCACGGAACCAACAGCCCCGCCGCGATTGGGATCGCGACGAGGTTGTAGCCGGTCGCCCAGGCGAGATTCTGGATCATCTTCGCGTACGTCGCGCGCGACAGGCGGATCGCGCCGACGACGTCGCGTGGGTCGCTGCGGACAAGGACGATGCCGGCCGACTCGACCGCGACATCGGTGCCGGCGCCGATCGCGATCCCCACGTCGGCCGTCGCGAGGGCCGGGGCGTCGTTGACCCCGTCGCCGACCATCGCGACCTTTCGACCGCCGGCCTGGAAGCGCTTCACGGCCGCGGCCTTGTCGGCCGGTAGCACCTGCGCCGCGACCTCGTCGATCCCGAGGCGCCGCGCCACGGAATCGGCCACGACCTGGCTGTCACCGGTGATCATCGCGACCTTGAGTCCCATGGCATGGAGCCGCTCGACGGCTTCCGCGGACTCGGGCCGGATCTCATCCTCGACGGCCAGCGCGCCCAAGATCCGACCGTCCGCGATGACGTGCAGGACCGTCCGCCCGTCGCGACCCCAGGCCTCGGTCGCCGGATCAGATCCGAGGCCCAGGTCGGCGAGGAGCCGCGGCCCGCCGACAGCGACCTCTCGGCCTTCGACCGTCGCTCGAGCGCTGCGACCGGCGAGCGACTCGAAGTCGGTGGCTCCAGCCGGCTCGATCCCACGCGCCTTGGCTCCGGCGACGATCGCCCGGGCGAGCGGATGCTCGGAGTCGGCCTCGACCGAAGCAGCGAGTCGGAGGAGCTCCGGCTCATCCGCAGCCGAGACTGCGACGAGCGCCGGCTGGCCCTTCGTGAGTGTGCCCGTCTTGTCGAAGATGACGACCTGGAGCTCACGGGCCCGTTCGAGCGCGATGCGGTTCTTCACGAGGAGGCCGTTCCGGGCCCCGAGCGATGTCGAGATGGCGATCACGAGCGGGATCGCGAGACCGAGCGCGTGGGGGCAGGCGATGACGAGGACGGTCGCAGTCCGGACGAGGGCTCCCTCGCGATCGCCGTTGAGCCACCAGAACACGAGGGTGACTGCGCCCGACCCGAGCGCGACGTAGAAGAGGATGGCCGCCGCCCGATCGGCGAGTGCCTGGGCTCGAGAGGCCGAGGCCTGGGCGGCGGCGACCATCCGCATGATCCCCGACAGGGCGGTCGCTTCACCGACCGCCGAGACGCGCACGCGAAGGCTCCCGCCCGCGGCCACCGTTCCGGCCACGACCTTGTCGCCGGGTTCCTTGGCGACGGTCGTGGACTCGCCGGTGATCATCGACTCGTCGACGTCGGCACTGCCGTCCGCGACGACCCCATCCGCCGGCACCCGTGCGCCGGGACGGACGAGGACGACATCGCCGACCGCCAGGGCGGACAGCGGGACGGTCTCGGTGGCGGCGTCAGTCACCCGCTCGGCGGTGTCCGGCAGGAGCTCGGCGAGCGCCGTCAGGGCTCCGCGCGCCTGGGCGATCGAGCGCATCTCGAGCCAGTGGCCGAGGACCATGATCGTGATGAGGGTCGCGAGCTCCCACCAGATCTCGACCTCGAAGAGTCCGAGCGTCCCGGCCCAGCTCGTCACGAACGCGACGATGATCGCGAGCGAGATCAGGGTCATCATTCCCGGCTGGCGATCGGCGAGCTCGGTCCTCGCCCCGCGGAGGAAGACCAGCCCGCCATACGCGAAGACGATCGTCCCGAGAACCGGGGGAATGAGCGTCGAGCCCGGGAAGACCGGCGCCGTATAGCCGAGCCAGCGCTGTGGGTCTCCGCTCCAGATGAGGACCGGGATTGTCAGCGCCAGGCTCAGCCAGAACTTGTCCCGGAACATCGCGACGGAGTGACCTTCGTGGCGGTCGTGGGTCGCGTGCGAGGCGGGCGGTCGGCCAGCTACGAGAGCGGCGGCGCTCGAGTGGCCAGCGTGGTCATGTTCGTGATCGTGGTTCATTCGAACCCCTCGAGGGGTTTGCGCAGATACTCCCCTAGAGTATCCGAACACCACGCGATGCGGATGTGCCGAACGACGCTCGCAAGGGGCACAACGGCTCAGGCCGCGCCACCCCGATCGGGCGCATGCTGGATCTTGGAGGTAATCGACATGATGTATGGCTGGGATGCCGCCGGGCTCGGCGGTTGGTGGATGTTGGCGGGGATGGCAATCTTCGCGTTCGTGGGGCTGCTGCGTATCACCTTCGGCGTCGTCTGGGCGATCGACGCCTGGTTCAAGTGGCAACCCGACTCCATCAACAACTTCACGGCCTACCTGACCGGAGCCCAGCAGGACTAACCGGCCTGGGTTCAGAACTGGATCGGGTTTTGGATCAACGTGGTGAACGTCGACCCGCACGTCTTCGCCCACCTCGTGGCCATCGGTGAGACCGCCATCGCGGTCGGGCTGATCCTCGGGGTGCTCACGAACCTCACGAGCCTCGTCGGGATCCTCCTCGCGATCGTCATCTGGGCGACGGCTGGGGGCTTTGGCGGTCCGTACCAGGCGGGCTCGGCCGACATCGGCTCGGCGATCATCTACGTGCTCGTCTTCGTCGGCCTGGTGCTCAGCCAAGCAGGGCTGTACCTCGGGCTCGACCGACGGCTGACCCCGGCGCTGGGGCGATTTGGGTTCATCGCTTCGGGACCCCTGCACAGGTAGATCGGCTCTTGGACCAACCGTCGATCTGATCGAGACTTGGCACCTGGGCCAACTGCCGTCCTTGGCGAAAGCACCCCGAGGCTCGGAACCAGCAGCCATCCAGAAGCTCGCCCAACGTAGATGAGTTGCTCGGTGGTGAGGCCCGACCGCGCACGGAGGTCGGCGAGGTGACGCTTGGCCGTGCTCGGCCGGATGCCCACGAGCTTGGCGGCGTCCGTGACGGATCCGCCAGCGGCAACGAAGGCAGCAAGGACGTCCATCTGGCGGTGCGTCGCCAGCGGCGAGAGCGCGCCGCGCAGGTACCCGTCTCTCATGCCAATCGCTCGACCGCGGCGAGCTACTCATCGCGGCCCTCGATGGGCATGCGATAGGCTGTTAGCGCGGACCCGAGACCCGTCTCCCGCTCCAAGTCCCCCTCCTTCGTGCTCAGCGTGTCACGGCTGGGGGCCTCATGGCAGGCCAGCTAATCAGTGAAGCCAGGTCAGCATCTCGGCCCAATGCGGGATCACCAGCAGGTGCCCTGTGTCCGGGTACGTCACGAGTGTCGCTCGCTGGATGTGGGCGACGAAATACTCGGCCGCGTGGTGTACCAACGGGTCATCGGCTTGGCCGACCCACACGCCGACGTCCTGAGTGACATCTGCTGGGGAGAAGCCCCACGGCTCGAACTTGGCGATCACGTCGGCAACGTACCCGATCGAGCCCTGACGGGCCCCCTCCAGCATCCATTCGATCATCGTCTGACGCACGTTCGGCTGGGCCAGGAGCGCATCGTCGGGGCCATCCCATCCGTCCGCAAACGTCGACGCGGGATCGTCCGCGCACCACTGGCAGCGCCTCGTGATCCCCTCCATGGCGGCGGCGCGATCACGGCGGAGAAGCTCGGCGAGGGATCGATCCTTCTCGCTGAACCCATCGGGGAGCTCATCGAGGGGCCCCCTGCTGGCCGCCAAGCCAACGGACGTGACGAGCGCCGGTGTGCGGACGGCGCAGGCGAGAGCGTAGGGACCGCCCCCCGACCAGCCGACGACCGGACACGGCGGCAAGTCGAGCAGCTGATGGAGCGCTGCGTAGTCGTCGGCCCAACCCAGGAGCGAGAGGTCCGGATCAGGATCTGAACGGCCGTACCCGGGTCGATCGATGGTGATCAGCCGGACGCCGAGCGCCTCGGTCGCGTCTGCGTCAGGGCACAGGAGCCGTGAGCCCCCCGGCGTGCCGAGGAAGAGGACGACCGGCCGTCCGGCCGGATCGCCCCACTCGGCGTAGGCGAGCGCCCTGCCATCGCCGAGCGTGACCACACTGTCGGACTGAGGGACGGCAGTGGCTCGAGCCATTGCACGCCTGCTAGCGGACCGGCGTGGGCGACGGTCGGTCGCGTCGAATACCGGCGTGGGATCAGGCTACAGCTACCCGCCCTGGGCCCTCGCATCTAACCTTCCAGCTGCAGGTCGGGCAACACATGAGGCTTGCCTGAGGGCTTCCATCCCGTCCCGATCACCACACGATAACTACGCGAGTTTCGCTCGCCTCGCCACGCGCACGCTACAACGCTCACGAGGTCACGACTTCCCAAGCAGAATGTCGCGGGGTTCGAATCCCGCCGGGCGCGCCATGACAACCTGCGGCAGAGCGAGAGCCTGGCCGTTCGAAGACCCGCCAGCGCGGCCGGGTCCGGGACCGATCCGCCGGCGGCGACGTAGGCGGCGAGGACGTCTAGGTTCTCCCCGCTCGCTGCATGCCGGAAGCTCGAGCATTGTGTCCCGCCGTGACAGCCGAAACGCATCGATGTCGGGTTCTCCCAGCGTCACCGTCGATCCCGCCTCAGCGCAGGTCGGCTCCAGCCTCGATGATGAAGCTGCGGACCGCTCGATTGAACGCGGCGGGCTGCTCCATGTTCACCATGTGCCCGGCGTCGGGGATGACGATGCGCCTTGCTCCAGGCACCTCGCGAGCGATGAACGCTCCGGTATCGAGAAACGCCGGATCATCGAGCGCTCCGGAGATCACCAACGTCGGACAGCCAATCTCCGCCAGGCGCTCCAGCAGCTGATCCCTTACATCGTGACTGGCGGAGCGGGTATGTACCTTGGCCTGGTTGCTTGGCGCCGCCGAAACGATGCCTCGGTCCGTTCGCTCCTGTGGCTGCGCATCCCGGGCGAGGCGATTCGCGATGTCGGCTGGATCTGGGCGCTCGCGCTGCCAATCTTCTTGGCAGGGTCGCTGTTCGAATTCCTGCAATAGGCGACGTCGACAGTGCTCCAGCGATTGCTCACCGAGGCTCAAGGCTGGGCACAACCCAGCCATCCCTCGGCTCGTCCCGCGTAGATCAGCTGTTCGGTCGTAAGCCCCATAGGCACGCACAGGTCAGCGAGGTAAGGAAGTCAATCGGGCCCGGCGACGGCCTGCTGGCGACGTTCGACCGTCCGACGCACGCGATCCGTTGCGCCAAAGCGCTTGGTCGCGTAGCTCGCGAGATGGGCCTCCAGGTCCGGGCCGGAATTCACACCGGCGAGGTGGACACGGCCGGCGGCGTTCGAGGGATCGCTCTCCACATCGCTGCTCGGGTTGCCGCGCTCACCGACGCGGACGAGGTCTTCGTCTCGGGAACAGTTCTCGATCTCGTCGCCGGCTCCGGCCTCGACCTGTCGATCGCGGCATCCATGAGCTCAAGGGCGTCGAAGGCGCACGTCAGGTCTTCGAGGTCCGTCGAGCGCTCGGACCACAAGTTGGCGCGGTGATCGCCTTCATCGTGCGTGCCCGAAGTACATGAGCTCCCAGATGGCGTCCTGGGTGACGAATTGATCCACGATCTCTGCGCCCTGGAAGTGCTCAACACGGATCTCGCCGGAGAAGCGCAGGTAGGCGCCATCGAAGCGGAGGAGCTGCGCGGCGGCGCGCTTGACGCCGTGGAGGGTCTCGATCATCCGGTTGCGCGAGAAATCCTTATGCCGGGTGAAGGTCACGACGAAGCGCTCTTCGTCGGTGCCGTATGTATAGCGGGTGACGTTCGCGACCGGCTTCCCGGTGACCGAATCGGCGTACGGTCCCAGGGCCTCGAACTTCAGTCGGGAAGGGTCGTCACCGATGAGCTGGCCATCCCTTGCCAGCATGAAGATCGGGATCGCCGCGTAGTCGTACTTCTCGCTGGCCGTGATGTACGAAGCGATGACCGAGTATGGGCCGGCCTGGCCGCGCGCCCAATACCAGTCGTGGACGATCTCCATCAGTCCGACGTTGCCCCAGTTGTGGTCGTGATACCCGGTGCCCGTGGCCTCGTGCCGTTCTTCGCCGATGCTGTACGTCGCGGTCACCTTGCCCTGGGGAACTGACGGGAGCCACGAGAACTCGAGGTTTCGATCCTTGCCGAACAGCATGTAGCCGGTTTCCGGCCGCCAGGCGGGAACCTCGCCTTCGAGCGTGACATCGACGGCGATCCCGTCCACCGCTGCGGTGATCCGATAGGTATGCAGATCGCCGGTAAAGCGGTTCTCACGGATGCGGACGTCTGCGTGATCGCGGGCGCTGCTCCAAACGGCCGGGTCGAACGTCACGAATTTTTCGAAGCCGCGGCCGTCCGCAAGGTCGAGGTTGAGCCGGATCACCGGCTCGAGTGGCTTCCGTGGCGTTGTCAGGTCCTTGTCCATAAAGACGACGACGAGCTTGGTGCCATCTTCCAGGTGGGCATCGAAATACCACCACTCGTACGTGCCGGGCCGGTCGTCGGTACGGGCACCGTCCTCCCACGGCTTGATGTCATTCCGCGCCAGCCCAAGCCGTTCGTAGTCGGCATCCGAACTGGCGGTCACGGCCAGTGGCGCAGCGATCGCGGTCACGAGATGTCCTCCTGACTTGACGCCTGTCAGATTCGATGGCCGAATGGTAGACTGGTAATCTGACACCTGTCAACCCGTAGCCACACCGAGATCGGAGTTGCTGAAACCGTGGCTCGTCCGAGAACCGAAGCGGTGATCCGGCCGCCTGCCCGACGGGTAGGTCGTCCGGCCCAGCCGACGGACATTCCCGCCGAATCGGAGATCCTGGCGCGCGGGCTGACTGCGTTCGGCGAGCTCGGCTATGACGGTGCGTCGGTCCGCGAGCTCGCGCGGCGGCTGGGCGTGAGCCATAACTTCATCAACGATCGCTACGGCTCGAAGGAACGGTTCTGGCGCGCGGTGATTGATCGGTCCCTGACCGCTCAGGTCGCGCGGCTGGGCGCAACGCTGAACGTCTCTGGCGAGGACGAACTCGCGCGGCTTCGCAATCTGGTCCATGCATTTCATCAGGCAAATGCTGCCGAGCCTGATCTCGCGCGGATCCTGCAATACGAGTCGATCCGAGGCGGCCAGCGACTCGAATACGTCTTCCAGCGCTACCTGGTGCCGGTTCGCGATGCCGTCGCTCCGCTGGTACAGAGCCTCGTGGCCCAAGGTCGCGTGCGGCCGTTGCCGATCGACGTGATGGTCTATGCGGTCGTAGCCATGAATTCGGTCCTTGCCGAGAAGCCATTCGTGTCGTTGCTCGGCGACAGTTTCGCGGCCGATCCCGGCGGTTTCGCGAGGATGCTCAGCGACATCGTGCTCGACGGTCTGGTGATCAACGGCCAGGGTTGACGCCTGTCGGCCTGTCAGACTTCGCGCGACATCCCGGCGAGCTGGGTCCGGCGCTCGGCTCCCAGCTTGGCCATGGCCGACTCGAGGATGCGCGTCACGGTCGGCCTTCCGAGGCCCAGCCGTCGCGCGATCTCCATGTTCGTAAAGCCGCGATCGACCAGATCCACGACCTCGCGCTCGCGTTGCGTCAGCCCGAGCGCGCCGCCGCGAGCGCCCGATCGAACCGAGACACGCACCCCGGCCTGCCGGAGCGACCGCCGGGTCCGCGCTGATACGGCGGCCGGACCGGACC
>DATCPH010000057.1:0-8477 GCA_036570185.1 Candidatus Limnocylindrales bacterium
CCCACACCGCGACCGATATCGCGGCCAAGCTCCCGGCCGACTACTCGGCGGCCAACCTGCCGGGGTACATCCAGGCCCTGACCGACAGCTACGGAATGTTCAACCCAACCGGGCAGTTCGCGCCCGGCGCGATCGAGTCCGTCCTGAAGATCAACCAGATGTTCAAGGACAACCTGACGAACATCGACCTGACCAAGACCTATACGAGCGAGTTCGTGGACAAGGCCAACCAGTAGCTGGGACGAACACCCGCTCCGACCGGGCCGGTCTTCGGATCGACCCGGTCGCGACAGCACCGAGGAATCATGAAGCGGAACGCCGGACGTACCCTGCTCATCGGCTGCGGGGCCGCGCTCGCCTGGGCGTGCGCGCCGGCTGCTTCCACGACCCCGCTGGCTTCGCGGCCACCGGCGACGACCCCGAGCCCGGTGGTCACGGCGGCGCCATCGGAGGCGGCGCCGCTGATCATCGGGATCATCGTCCCCTTCACCGAATCGGCCATCAACAGCGACTTCGGCGCCGCGCAGCAACGTGCCGCCGAGCTCTATCTGAAGCAGCACGGCGGCGTGCTCGCCGGCCGGCCCCTCAAGCTCCTCTACGCCGACGAATCGATCACCGGTGCCCTGGACATGGTCAAGGCAACCCAGCTCGTGGAAACCGAGCACGCGGACGTGCTCCTCGGCCTGATCAGCACCGACGGCGCGTACGCGGTGCGGAACTACGCCGACACAAAGCACGTGGTGTTCATCGACACGAACGCGAGCGGCGATGCGCTCACGCGGACCGTCGCCGGGTGCACGCCGTCGTGCAGGAGTCCGTACGTCTTCCGCAGCTCCTACAGCTCCTGGCAGCTGGCCGAACCGCTCGGCGCGTGGGCAGCCGGGAACGGGTTGAAGGCCTTCGACGTCGTCGCAGCCGATGACACATACGGAACCGAGTCGACCGCCGCCTTTATCGAGGGCCTGGGAACGGCCGGCGGGGCGGCCACGGCGCAAAGCGTGGTGCAGTCCGGAGAAGACTGGTCGAAGGTGATTGCCGGAATCGCCGCGCAACCCACGAAGAACGTGTTCGCCGCGTTCGCGGGCGGCGACGCGGCTTCGTTCATCACGGCCTGGGACGAGGCCCAGCTCGCCGGCAAGGGCTACAAGCTATTCGGTCCCGGGCCCCTCGCCGATGTTGACGTCCTCGCCCAGGTCAAGGGAGCGGCGGCGGGCGTGACGACCGCGTCCTTCTGGTCGAGCACGCTCGATAACCCTGAGAACAAGGCTCTGATGGACCTGTTCGCCAAGACGTACCAGGACGAGAAGGGCAACCCCACCCCGGCCGATAGCTACGTCGTCGAGATGTGGGACGCGATGACGGCGCTCGACCTGGCCCTCCAGAAGACCAATGGGAGCGGCGCGACAGGCGTGCTGATCGCCGCTCTGGAAGGCGTGTCGTTCAACAGTCCGCGGGGAGCGTTTGCCTTCGATCAGGGCACGCATAACGTCGTTCAGGACATCTACATCCGACAAGTGCAGGCGACCGGGGTCGCGGCGTCGAACGTGGTCGTCGATACAATTCCGAAGGTCGTCGACCCGGGCAGATAGCCCCGGAGTCCCGCGTTCGAGTCAGTCGATCGATCCGGACGATCTGGTCGGCGGCGACGCCGGCGCACCCTGACTGCCGAGGCGGTAACGATGCTCGGGACGACCGGGCGCGCCGTACTGCAACGTGAGCTCGACGCGTCCGCTCCGGGCAAGTTCGTCAAGATACCGTCGAGCGGTCACGCGGCTGACACCCGCCGCCTGCGCGATCTCCGTGGCGCTCAAGTCCCCCGGCGCGGATGACAGCACGTCAACGATCAGGCGCAGCGTCGCCACGGAGACGCCCTTCGGAAGGTCCGCCCCTTCCGGACTCGTCCGCAGCATCGAGAACAGCCGGTCAACCTCGGCCTGATCGGCTTCGGCGAGCCACGACAGCCGGCCGCGGACGTCGGCGTAGCGCATCAGCTTTTCCTCGAACACCCGGAACGAGAAGGGTTTGACCAGGTAGTGGATGACGCCGCCCTGCATCGCTGCACGCAGGCTGTCGACGTCACGCGCTGCCGTCACCACCACCACGTCGGGCCTGCTCGACTGGAGGGTCTGGATCCGGCGAAGGACCTCGAGGCCCGGCAGGTCCGGCAGGTATAGATCAAGCAGGACGAGGTCCGGCCGTAGACGTGAGATGGACTCGAGCGCCTCGCCGGCCGTGTGCGCTTCACCGACAACGAGGAATCCCTGCAACCGCTGGACGTAGCCCCGGTGGACGTCGGCCACTCGGAAATCGTCATCGACGATGAGCGTCCGGATCATGGTCGTCGTTCCACGACCGCCGGGTTGATCGACTCGGCGAGGCCGTGCGAGGTGTCCACCGCGGGATTGACAGGCGAAGGTCGCCGCGAACCTCCATCCCGAAACCGCCGCCCGAACTGCGGACTGCGACCGGCGGCCGGCTGCTCGCTCGGCCCGATAGCTCCATAGACGGGAGTGGTCGCCTTGGCTTTGGCCGCCCGGGTCGGGCGCGCGGACGCGTTAACTTGTCGCGGGAGGCGGATGGCGAAGATCGCTCCAGCTCCGTTCTCCAGCTGGATCGTCCCACCTCGACGCTCGACGATCTGCCTCACGAGCGCCAGGCCGAGCCCCCGCGTCCGGCCCGTCGCGTCCTTCGTGCTGAAACCTTCGTCGAACACCCGCTGACTCATCAGCGGGTTGATCCCGAGTCCCGAGTCCGAGACGCGCAGCACAATTGCATGCGCCTCCTCGAGGAGCTGAACGTCGACCCAGCGCGGCGCGGTCGGCGGGTTCTCGCGAACGGCGTCGAGCGCGTTGTCGATCAGGTTGCCGAGGATCGTGACGAGGTCCCGGGCGTCCGCCCGCTCGCTCGAGATCAGCGTGTCGTCAGACAGCCGGAGATCGATTGCCGACTCCGACGCAATGGCTGCCTTGGCCAGCAGCAACGCGCCGAGGAGTGGGTCGCCGACGCGTTCGACGAGCAGTTCGGCTAATTCCTGATGGACGGCCGCGGCCTCCGTCGCCAGTCGGATCGCCTCGTCTCCTCGGCCCAGCTCGATCAGCCCGGCGATGGTGTGGAGCCGGTTTGAGAAGTCGTGGACCTGCGCTCGGAGCGCGTCTGTGAAGCCTCGTAGGCCCTGCAATTCACGATGAAGGCCGGACAGTTCCGTGCGGTCGCGGAAGGTGGTCACGGATCCGCTGACCTCATCGCGGAGGATGATCGGCATCCGGTTGGCGACGAGGATCCGACCGCCAGACAGGACGATCTGGTCGCGGCCTTCGGCGCTCCCCGTGAGGACGTCACGGATCCGTCCGGCGGGCACCACGTCTTCGAGGGGCTGTCCGACCGCGTCGGCGTGCAGTCCGAGGAGACGGCGCGCCTCGTCGTTCACGAGTGTGATCCGGCTCGAACGATCGACCGCGATCGTGCCCTCCCGGATGCCATGCAGCATTGCCTCGCGCTGCTCGAGGAGTGTGGCGATCTCCCGGGGCTCGAGTCCGAACGTCTGTCGTTTCAGGTGCCGCGCGAGCAGCCACGACGCCGCCACCCCGAGGATGAGGGCGACGAGAAGGTACCCGGCTGTCAACGGCAGAAGGCGCTCCAGCCCGGCGTTGACCTCGATCTCCGGATAGCCGACCGACACCATCCCCACGACGTGACCGTTGTCGTCCCGGATCGGTGTCTTGCCGCGCGCCGATGCCCCGAGGCTGCCCGTCTCGGTCGCCGTGTACGACTGCCCGGAGAGCGCAACTGGTGGCTCGCCGGGGTCGATCGCCGACTGCCCGATCAGGGCCGGATTCGGGTGTGACAGGCGGATGCCATTGACGTCAGTGACAACGACGAAGCTCGCGCCGGTCTCTTTACGGATTGATTCTGCAAGCGGCTGGACGACGCGGGAACCGTTGGCGTCGAGCACGGCTGCGCGGATCTCCGGCAGCGCCGCGACCGAATCGGCGACCGCGAGCGCGCGTTGCTGGTACTGCCGGTCCAGCTCGGACCGAATGAGCCACAGACCCGCCAGCGCACCGAACAGCACCGCGATCACAAGGACCGCGAGCTGGAGCCCCAGGATCTGAGTGGCGAGCGTAAGACGCGGTCGGGGTCGATGCACGGTCGATTCTCGGGCGGTGAGGAGTGACCGAATAGTAGCGGCCTCCGGCTGGCTGTCATCCGACCACTACGACCGATACCTATCGGCGATGCCTGAGCTTCATTGAATGCGCTCCCTCGCTTGGCACGCGAGCGTCATACGTGGGCACGGACACATGTCAGTCGAATCGTCGAGCTCGTGACAGCTTGCGCGTCCGATACGTAGACAGGGCATCTGACTCTCGACGCTTGATCCGACCATCAACGCCCCCACGCACGATCTTGTCGATTTGGGGGTACCCGGCGGGTCGTGGCTCCTCATCGTCGCAAACGAGTCAGGTGCCCATTCCCGCAAGAGTCAGGTGCTCATCGGGCTCACCCAAGCACGAAATAAGGGCGCCTGATTTTGGGCAGGTGTGTGTAAAGACCGCAAAAGGCCAGGGTAGAGGGGAGGAGACTCAACAGGTAGCGGTCCGCGGGGCCAGCGACCACGACATCTTGTGGTGTGGCTGGCGAGGAAGGATTCGAACCTTCGATCTCCTGATCCAGAGTCAGATACCCGAATCAGGCCTCGCCGGCGCCGTGTTGAACGTGATCCGGCGGTCCACCGCCCTTGGTTTTCGGGTGAGTCAGGTGCCCATCCGAAAACGAATCAGGTGCCCATCCGAAAATCGGGATGAGTCAGGTGCCCATTCGGCACCACCCCCGAGTCTAGCGGCTCACGCGATTCGCCTCAAACCGGTGACCATCGGCGGGCCGACCAGGCCCGAGCCGGCGCCATTCCGTTTGCGTGGTGGACGCCAAGTCACTGCCGCTGGGCACCCATTGACAACCCAAGTACGCTGTTGCAAGCGGTTACATGAAAGCGGTTACATTGGAGAGGTGGATGACCAAGCGGGCGACAATCCGCGATGTTGCCCTGCGGGCCGGCGTGAGTTTGGCGACAGTTTCAAGAGCCTTGAATGGCAGCCCGCTCGTCAACGAAGGCACCAAACGACGGATCGTCGAGGTGGCCGAGGAGCTCGACTTCGCTCCGAGCCTGTCCGCCCGTCGGCTCAGCCTTGGCAAGACCCAGACGATCACGGTCATCGTCTCGTTCCTGACCCGACCGCAGGCCGCTGAGCGGCTCCGTGGCATCGACGCCGCCCTTGCTGACAGCGAGTTTGACCTCGTCATCTACAACGTCGAGACGGTCGAGAAGCGGAACCAGTACTTCCTGACCCTCCCTCTGCGCCAGCGGACAGATGGCCTCCTCGTCGTGTCGTTGCCGCCGCCCGACGAGGATGTGCTTCGGCTCCAGCGATCCGATGTGCCGATCGTCTTCGTCGACGCCCACGAGAACACGACTGGGTTACCGCGGGTGTTGGGTGATGACGTCGCAGGCGGCGAACTCGCAACCCAACATCTGCTTGACCTCGGGCATCGCCACATTGGCTTCGTCGGCGACGCCTTCGCCAATCCCTTCGGCTTTACCTCGAGCCGAGACCGCTTCGAGGGTTACCAGGGGGCTCTGGCGATGGCCGGACGTGCGCCTGCCCAGGAGGACGTCGCGCTCGGCGCACACGGGCGGTACGAGGCCCGCGATCTCGCTTTCCAGATGCTTTCCAACCACGACCGTCCGACCGCGATCTTCGCCGCCAGCGATACCCAGGCCCTGGGCGTTCTTGCTGCCGCACAAGACCTTGGCCTCCACGTCCCGGACGACCTCTCCGTCGTCGGCTATGACGACATCGAGGCTTGCGATTTCGTTGGCCTCACGACCGTCCGGCAGCACCTGTTCGAGTCTGGCCGTCAGGGAGCCCAGCTGCTCATGTCGGAGGTCATCCGACGTGAGCCGATCCCGCCGTCGGTGGTCATCCAGCCGGAGATCGTGCGGCGCCGGACGACGGGACCGCGGAGGTGACGACCGTGAGTCAGCGGTGACGGCATCGATCGAATCGCCAGGTCCCAATGACAGGAGGAGAACTGAGATGTTCCGCGCCAACCCCAAAGGGAACCGGACCCAGCGTCAGGTTGTTCCGAGGCCAGGCATTCTGGTTTCAAGCCTCACGTTGCTCGCGTTGGTCGTCGGCGCCTGTGCGCCCGGCGCCAGCGTCGCACCTACGACATCGACGGCAGCCTCTACCCCGGCGGCGACGTCCGGGGCCAGTCAAACGGCCGGACCGTCCGGCAGTGCGACGGCCGCTGGCCCGACCTGCGGGACCAGCCCAGTCGTTCTGAACGCCTACTTTGAAACTGGATTCGATCTGCCGTTCAAGCTTTCGGCCGAGTTCACCAAGCAATTTCCGAACGTTACTTGGAACATCAGCCAGGACCAATTCAGCAACCTGATGACCTCCACGCCGCGGCTTCTCGCCGGGGACAACCCTCCGGACCTAATCCGGCTGCCGACCATGGTCTCCCTCGTGAAGGACAAGCTCCTCAAGAACCTCGATGATTACGTGACGGCATTCGGCTGGGACAAGTGGCCAGCGGCACAGCTCGCCCAGAATAGGGTTGGATCGGACGGCACCCGCGGCTCCGGGTCGCTCTACGCCGCTGGCCTGAACTACAGCCTGACAGGTGTCTTCTATAACAAGAAGTTGGCGACGCAGATCGGCATGACACAGCCGCCGGCGACGGTCGCCGCGTTCGAGGACCTCCTGGCCAAGGCAAAGGCCGCCAACCTCCAGCCAATCATGGCGTGGAACGCCTCGGCCAGCGGCGGCGGGCTTGCCTTCCCCCTCCAGCAGCTCATGGCAGCCTATGGCCCGACGCAGCCGATCAACGACTGGATCTTCCAGAAGTCGGGGGCGACGATCGACACACCGACCAACCTGACGGCCGCCCAGCACCTGCAGCAATGGGTCACTGCCGGGTACTTCCCCAAGGATGCCAACGCGATCGAGTACACGGACGCCAACGCCCGCTTCGGCAAGGGCGAGGGCGTGTTCATGTTTAACGGTGACTGGCAGGATGCGGCGTATGACAAGGACTTCGCAGGCAACGTCGGCTTCTTCGTCTTCCCCTCGGGAACCGATGGGGGATCGGTTGCGGCCATGTCCGCACCACTCACCTACGGGATCGCGGCGAAGGCCAAGAACGCAGATTGCGCAGCGTTCTTCCTCAACTGGGTGGCGACAAACGACGCCGCGCGTCAGGTCGACGTGACCGTCGGTGGCTCCAATCCTGGTGGCCCGACTGACCTCGCCATCCCGCCGGCCGCGGCGGGCTCGATCATCAACGACACGTTGGCCGCGGGCGGCAGCGTCGCCAAGGCGAATGGCGCGATGGACTTCATCGCGAATGCGACCGGTTCGATCTTCGCAAAGGGATGGACGCCCGAACTACAGAAGATGATCGGCGGCAAACAGACTGCGGATGGCTTGCTCAAGGCCGTTCAGGCCGAGTATCAGAAAGAACTGGCGCAATGACATACGCCGCGGGCTGATGCGATGGACGACGGCTCTCTCCTCCGAGTCGACCAGCGCACCACCGCGGTTCCGGGACTGCGGACCTCGCGCTCGCGCGGGGTCCGCAGCACCCATCTGATCGGCTGGCTTTTCGTTGCGCCAGCCCTCGTGGTGTATGCGACCTTCGTGCTGCTGCCCCTGGCCCTGTCAGTCCAGTACTCCCTTTACCGCTGGGATGGCATCGGGCCGTCGGAGTGGGTCGGTCTCAAGAACTACGCTGTAGTCCTGACCGATCCCGATCTCGTTGGAGTGATCCTCAACGCCTTCAAGTTGATCTTGTTCTTTTCGTTGATCCCGGTCGGTCTGGGGCTCATCGTCGCGTCCGTGATGCGGCGAATTGCCGGGGGACGCTTCGGGACTGTCACCCGAACCGTCTTGTTTCTTCCGCAGATCATCCCGCTGGTCGCAGCCGGAATCGCTTGGAAATGGGTCCTCTCGTCATCGGGGCTCGTCAACCAGGTCCTATCCGCGATCGGACTCGACGGGGTCACGCGAGCCTGGCTCGGCGACTTCGACTTCGCTCTGCCGGCTGTCGGGATCATCGGCGCTTGGGTGCTTATCGGCCTGTGCACCATCCTGCTTCTTACCGGGATGAGCAAGATCGACATCGCGTTGTACGAGTCGGCCCGGCTGGACGGTGCGGGGGCCGTGCAGGAGTTCAGGTCGATCACGCTCCCAAGCCTGCGTCAGGAGATCGGCGTCTGCATAACCGTCACCGTCATCGCCGCTCTTGCAAGTTTTGACATCGTCTATGTCGCCACCGGCGGCGGGCCTGGCTTGTCTACGACGGTGCCGGGACTCGACATCTACCAACTCGCCTTTGCGGGCCGGCAGGTCGGATTGGCATCCGCGCTGGCGGTCGTCCTGTTCATCCTCGTTCTCGTATGCGTCCTCCCGATC
>DATCPH010000058.1:0-7110 GCA_036570185.1 Candidatus Limnocylindrales bacterium
GAGCGCCGCGGCGTCCGACGGGACGCCGTCCCAGGCGAGAGGCGGCGACACGTTCGCACCGTCGCAGGTGAACCGCCGCGGGATGGCCGCTCCATTGGCAAAGGCGCCGCTCGTCAAGCGCAGGACAGGAGTCGGCGCGGCGGTCGGGGAGGCGCTCGTGGCCGCTGCGGCGCTCGCCGCCGGTGATGAGATGCCCGCAGAGACCGGCGGCGATCCGGCGTCGACGCTGGCCGCCGCCGGTGATTGCGAGGCCGCGGTCGGCGCTGTCGACACCGCCTCTGGTTTCGTGCAGGCCGCGACCGACCCGATCCAGAGGAGCACCAGCGCGATTCCAGGCAAGCTGCGGCAAGAACCGGTCACGATCCGGTCATCGTTGCCCGGCCGGCCCGATGGCGCAAGTGCGCGCTCACATCGCCTTGCGGTACGCGACCCCGGTTCGGGTCCGCCGGAACCCCAGGTTCTCGTAGACCCGTAGCGCACCCGAGGGGTTCTCCGCGTCGACGCCGAGCGCCGCATCGGTCATCCCCACGTCGCGGAGGGCACGCATGGAGGCGGCGATGAGCGCCGACGCGAGGCCGCGCCGACGCCACGGCCGCCGGACGCTGACATGGTCGAGCCAGCCACGCTGCTTACCCAGGGTCTCGTTCTCGGCGGGGTAGATGAAATTCATGACGGAACCAGCGACCTCATCGCCGTCCCAGGCGACCCGCCACAGGCCCGTGTCGAGCTCGGGGCTGGCGAACCACCCCTCGAAGTCGGCATCCGTCCGCTCGCCCGGGTCCCAATGATCGCGGAACGCCTCGACATCGGCGTCCCAGATCCGTCGGTGATCGACGGGCTCGACCGGTCGCACCTCGAGACCGTCGGGCAGGGGCAGCTCCGGGATCGGTTCGGCCAGGTCGCGGACCATCATGAAGCCGTACCGCACGATCGCGTAGCCCTCGCTCTCGTACAGCGCCACAGCTCCGGCCTGCGCTTCGTCAGGCCAGCTGCCCAGGCTGCGCTCGCCCGTGCGTCCGTCGACGAGGGCGACCTCGCGAGCCCGCGCCTCCGCCCAGTGGAGGAGGGCCCGACCCAGGCCGTGCCGCCGGAACGCCGGACTTACCCAGCCTTCGACGTGGTGGCTCGGTCCGAGCTCGCGGGTCCGGACATTCGTCTCCGAGGCACCGACGACCGTGTCGTCGACGAGGGCCAGCAGCAGGTCGCGACGCGGGTCGAACTCGCCGCCGTGCTCGTGTTCGGTGCGGAGGTTCTCGACCGTCGGGATCCAGTCGACTCCGTCGGCGAGGTGCGCCTCGCGGATCAGCGCGACGAGGCCCTCGTAGTCGCGATCCGGATGGAAGGTCCGGAATTGGAGGCCTGCAATGGGCGGGGCGCCCGGCAGGTCGACCTCGCGATCGACGCTGGTGGTCATCATCGTTCCTCCCGTCCGTATTTCGCTTCCATGTGCTTGCCGACGGATTTGCTGATCAACTTCCACTTCCGGCGCTCCTCAGCTCGAGCGAGCGCGTCGACGCGGCGGAGTTGATGGCGCGCTTCGCCCTGGAGCTTGCGCCAGGCCTCGAGCCGATCGGGCTCCAGCGAACCGGAGGCAAGCGCAGCGGCGATCGCGCAGCCCGGCTCGCCGTTGTGCTGGCAGTTGCCGAAGCGGCAAGCCGTGACGAGCTCGTCGATCTCGGCGAACTCGCGGTCGAGCCCGTCACCGTCCCAGATCGCGAGCTCGCGCATCCCGGGCGTATCGAGGACGAGTCCGCCGTTGGGCAGGAGATGGAGCTGGCGACGTGTCGTCGTGTGCCGGCCGCGCGCATCGTCCTCGCGTACTTCGCGGACCAGCGCCCGCTCCTCGCCGGCAAGCCGGTTCAGGAGCGTCGACTTGCCGACCCCGGACGATCCGACGAATGCCGCCGTGCGCCCCGACCCGATCCGGGCCTGGACTTCCTCCAGGCCGCGCCCGTCGAAGGAGCTGACGACCATGATCGAGGCACCGGTCGCGATCCGCTCGATGTCGAGGAGGATCGTGTCCGTGTCGTCGACGAGGTCCGCCTTCGAGAGCAGCACCACGGGTTCCGCGCCGCTCTCCCAGGCCACGGCGAGGTAGCGTTCGAGCCGCCTCAGGTTGAGGTCTCCATTCAGCGAGGCAACGACGAAGACGATATCGAGGTTGGCTCCGACGATCTGGGCCGCGGTCCGCTTGCCGGCCGCCTGGCGCACCAGCGCGGAGCGGCGCGGCAGGACCGCGTGGATCACCGCATCGTCCGGTCCGCCATCGACGGCAACCCAGTCGCCGACCGCGGGATAGACCGATGGATCACCCCGGGTCTCGTGCCGGAACCGTCCGGTGATCGCGGCCCGCCGCTCGCCGGCCACCGTCCAGACGACATATGAGCCGCGGTCCTCGGCCAGGACCCGGGCCGGCTCCCGCCCCAACGCCCCGTGAGGCGCGTGGGCGGCAGCCAGCTCGGTGGTCCAGCCGAGGGTCTCGAGACCGGCCCCGCCCGTCATCGGTCAGCCGACCCGCTTCAGCTTGCCGGTCCGCTTCGCGTAGCGCTCCGCCCGCCCGAAGGCCCACAGGCCGAACGGGATGAGGACGGCGCCCATGACGATCAGCGGCCAGACGTCACCGAGCAGCCCCGTCACCGGCGTCCCATCGATGAGGCCCTTGCGGACGCCGTCGAGGACGTAGGTCGCCGGGGACACGTGGGACAGGACCTGCATCCAGCCCGGCAGGACGTCGATCTAGTAGTAGACGCCGCTGACGAGCAGGCGACAGGACTGGAGGACGAAGGTCATCTGCGCCCCGCGCTCGACGTACAGCAGCGGCAGGATCGCGGCGATCATCCCGATCCCCACGAAGCTGAACGAGCCCAGGATCATGAAGCTGAGCACGGTCGCCGGGTTGGCACCGGTGAAGTTCAGCTGCGGGAAGAACAGGATCAGGACCACGAGGATCACCGCGGTGTGGACGAGCCCGTAGACCATCGCGTAGATGACCGACCCGAGGAGCTGCGACCACCGCCGGATCGGCGCCATCATCGTGTACTCGAGCGTGCCCTCCCAGCGCTCGACCGTGATCGTCTCGGCGATCCACGAAAAGACCACCGACAGGTAGTTCCAGAAGATCGCGCCGACCATCAGCAGCAGGAGGAGCCGGGGGTTGGCCTGGTCGGCCCCGATGAGCGAGATCGAGAGCGCACCCGCGACGGAATAGACCAGGAACGCGACCTCCCAGCCCCAGTAGCGGCGAGTCAGGAAGAAATTGCGCTCGATGAAGGCGTACGACGCCTTCAGCTCATGACCGACGGACAGCATCTCGGATCTCCAGGTCGGGGAGCCGGCCCGGCCCCTCAGCGGGACCGGACCAGCTCGTAGGACGCCTCGCCGGCCAACCGGCTGCCGAAGCGGACCAGCGACGCGCCGACGGCGCGCCGGAGGGACGGGCCTGGGCGCTGGAACCGGCGGGCATCAGCTGCCTCCCGGATCTGCGCGGCCTGTCTCTCGTTGACCAGTCGAAGCTGGTCGTTCGCAAAGCTCTGCATCTCGTTCTCACCTCCTTTCATTCGGAGTCGTCGTCGGCCGAGTCGTCCTCGACGTCGTCGTCGAGCGAGCGGCCGGTATGGGTCATGAAGACGTCGTGGAGGGTCGCCGGTCGCCCCGTTCGTTCGGCCTCGGCTGCGATCAACCCGGCCGGCGTGTTCTCGGCGACGACCCGGCCGCCCGCGAGGACGGTGATCGAGCCGCACAGCCGCTCGGCTTCTGCCAGGTCGTGCGTCGTCAGGACAATCGATGCGTCGTGTGTCTCCTGCATTTCCTCGATGAACGTCTGGACGTCGAGCTTCGAGCGAGGATCGAGACCGGTGGTCGGCTCGTCGAGGAGGAGGAGCGAAGGGCTGGTGAGGAGGGCTCGCGCGATCGCGACCTTCTGCTGCATGCCCCGACTCATCTGCTCGATCGGCCGGCCAAGCCGCTTCTCACCAATCCCGAGACGGCCGAGGATCTCGACCGCCCGGGTCTTTGCCCCCGCTCCGTCCAGGCCGTACAGCCGGGCCGCGAACAGGAGGTTCTCCATCGGGCTGAGCTTCTTGAAGAAGGCGGCGTCGACGCTGACCCGGTTGATCAGCCGCTTGACCGCCATCTCGTCACGCTCGATGTCGTGCCCGAAGACGGTGACGCGGCCCTCGTCGAGGGTCAACAGGCCCGAGACGAGGCGGATCAGGGTCGACTTGCCCGAGCCGTTGGCACCGAGGATCCCGACGATCTCGCCCCGTTCGAGACGGAGTGAGACGTCGGCGATCGCCGTCACCGGCTTGCGCTTGCGGCCGACGATGAAGCGCTTCGTCACGCCCTCCACGAGAAGGGCGGGCACGGCGTCGTCGACGGTCCGGGCGGCGGTTTCGAGGCCGTCGGTCGGAGCGATCTTCTGTTGTCCGATCAGGGTTGCGGTCACTGCTCGGGCTCCTGGGATGGTCCGCATGGGTGGATGGGTACGCGGGTGGGTCCGGTCGTCGGAATCGATCGAGCCGCGGACCCGGTTCGATGCTTCCGGCGCATCGGGTGGGACCACGGCTCGCGGGTGCCTCCGGTGAGGCATCAAAAAAGCCGGGGCCCATCTGGCCCACGGCTCGTGGTTCGCTCGGAGGGCGGCCTTGCCGCCTCAGGCTAGCTCGAGATGGGCACAGATCTCCCGCCATCGACGGCGCCGATAGGCGCGATCGTCGGCCGGAAGAGCAGGTGATTCATCTTCATTCGGAGTCCGCCTCCAATGAGCCAGATGAGGGCGGGCGATCTGCACGCCGGCGCGCAGTCTACCCGCCGCGGTTGCGCGACGTCAACCTTGTCAGACGACGTTGTGAACGGACAGCGATTCTGTCCGAGTTAAGGGGACAGCGACTTTGTCACCCTCGATCCCATGGAGACGAGGGAGGCAATCACCTTGGATACCCGAGCCCAGCAGCGCCTCATGGTGCTGACCCACGTGTTGGCCGGCGAGCTTGACCGCGACACGGCGGCGGCCATCCTCGGGCTGTCGCTCCGGCAGGTGCGCCGGCTGCTCGATCGATATCGGGCAGAGGGAGCGGCGGCGTTCGTCCACGGCAACCGCGGCCGCCGTCCGGCCAACCGGGTCGACTCGGTGATCCGGGCCCAGATCGTCGAGCTCGCGACGACCACGTATGGCGGCTTCAACCCGGTCCACCTGGCTGAGACGCTGGCCGAGGAGGTGGGCCTCGCCCTGGCGCCCCGGACGGTTCGACGGATCCTCGCCGCGGCCGGCGTTCCGGCGGTCCGGACGCGGCGCCCCCGAAAGCACCGCAGCCGGCGCGAGCGGATGCCCCGGGCAGGGATGCTCCTCCAGGTCGACGGCAGCCGCCATGACTGGCTCGAGGGCCGGGGGCCGGTGCTGACGTTGATCGGCGGGATCGACGACGCGACGGGCATCTTCACCGGCGCCACCTTCCGGCTCCAGGAGGATGCCGCCGGCTACTTCACCGTCCTCGCCCAGACGGCTGCCGCCCACGGCCTGCCCGTCGCCGTCTACTCCGACCGGCACGGCATCTTCGTCAAGGATCCGACCCGGCCGGCGAGCCTGGCCGAGCAGCTCGCCGGCAAGCGGCCGGCGACCCAGGTGGGGCGGGCCCTCGAGGAGGCCGGGATCGGCTGGATCGGGGCGACGAGCCCGCAGGCCAAGGGCCGGATCGAGCGCGGTTGGGGGACGGCCCAGGACCGCCTCCGGTCCGAGCTCCGGCGGGCCGAGGCGAGGACGATCGAGGAGGCCAACCTGGTCCTGGTCCGCTATGTCGCCCGCCACAACGAGCGCTTCGCGGTGCCGCCGGTCGACCCGGCGCCCGCCTGGCGGCCCTGGCCGGACGGCCTCTCGGCCGAGGAGGTCCTGTGCTTCCACTACCCCCGTCGCGTGGCCCCCGACGCGACGCTCAGCTGGTCCGGCCGGCCGCTGGCCCTGCCGCCGCGAGTCGACAGGCGCTCCTGGGCCGGAACCGGGGTCGTCGTCCAGGAGCGGCTCGACGGCAGCCTCTGGGTCAGCCACGCCGGCGTGATGTATCGCCTCGCCGACGCCCCACCCGGGCCGGTCACGCTGCGGGCTCGGCACCTCCGGCGCGAGCCGCTCGCCGACCTCGCGGAGGCGGCGATCCGGGAGCCAGGCGCGGCCCTGCCGTCAGCCGCGACCATGGCACCCGGCAACCACGATCCGAATCACCCTTGGCGGCGTTACGCTGCCGTTCGACCCCGGTGACAAGGTCGCTGGCCGCCTATCGGTCAGAATCCCTGTCCTTCGACAGGGGGTACTAACGTCCTGGAACCAACGAATCGTCAAATGTCCGATGAATGACAGTCAGCCCGCGGCGGTCGCGTCGTGGAACGCGCCGCGCGTGTCGTCGGCTACGGCGTGTACGTCACCTGGACGGCGAGGTACTCGAGCAGGAAGAGCTTGTTCGGCTGGCTCGTGACGTCGATCACCCGGACCCGGAAGTTGGCATTCGAGAGCTCCGAACCCAGCCACGTCCGGCCCCAGTTGTCGTTCGTCGCACCGAGCGTATAGGTCGTGATCGTGGCGCCGCCCGTCAGGCTCGCGGATTTGGCCGCCGTCCAGGTCGTCCCGGCGTCCCACGACAGCTGGATGCAGACCTGGTTCGTGCCGCCGTTGTTGTTCATCCCGACGTCGGTCCGGACCTGGATACCGTCGACCGCCGACACGGATGCCGGGACACCGAGCCCGAAGTCCCAGAAACGGTGGCGATCCTTGCCGGCGTCGACGCAGCTGATCGTGGTGTTCGTACCGCTGTTGGCGTCCGTGGCGAACACGAGGTCGTCGCCGCAGGCGTTCGCTGGGAGCAACTCGTAGCCGTCGTTGTTCCCGCCCGTGTCCGCGGCGTTCGACCCACCGGTGCAGCCCTTGTAGCCGGTGGCCGTCGTGGGCAGCGTCACAAGCGCAGAGGCCTGGTTGCTGTTGACGCTCCGCCAGTTCTGGAAGTAGCTGCGCAGGACGTAGTACCAGGTGCCGCTCGACGATGGACTGTCGGCTGCCGCCGACGCCGACCGCGGGGTCACCGTCGTGATCAGGGTGTACGGCCCGCCGGAGACCGACGCCCGGTGGAT
>DATCPH010000059.1:0-10201 GCA_036570185.1 Candidatus Limnocylindrales bacterium
GTCAACGCGGGCTCCCCGGACCCGCCATTGCCATAGCTGGGACCGGGAGATCTCCGCGGTGGCGGCATCTTCCATGAGGTTGTTGATCGCGGCCGCGCCGTTGCCGCGCAGCCATGAATCGAGGTACTGGAGCCCGACGGAAACGTTGAGTCGGACACCGGCCTCGGTGACCGCGCCGCCCTCCACACGGAGGTCAAGGAGGTCGGCGGCCGTGACCGCCACGTCGTCGCGGAGCCGGCCCTTCTGGTTCGGTGCCGACCCGAGGACGCCGGAGAAGACGTCCGTCGCGAGTGGCACGAGGTCGGGATGGGCAACCCAGGTCCCGTCGAATCCATCGGTCGACTCGCGGACTTTGTCCTCGCGCACGCGGGCCATGGCCACCTCGTTGACGGCCGCGTCGCGGCGGGACGGGATGAACGCGGCCATGCCGCCGATCGCGTGGGTGCCGCGCCGGTGGCAGGTGCGGACGAGGAGCTGCGTGTAGGCACGCATGAACGGAGTCGCCATCGTGAGCTGGGATCGATCCGGAAGGATGATGTCGGCGCGAGCGCGGAACTTCTTGATGAGGCTGAACAGGTAGTCCCAGCGCCCGGCATTCAACCCGGCCGAGTGGTCCCGCAGTTCATACAGGATCTCGTCCATCTCGAAGGCGGCGAGGACCGTCTCGATCAGCACGGTCGCCCGGATCGAGCCCCGCGGGATCCCGAGGGCCTCCTCCGCCGCCACGAGGACGTCGTTCCAGAGGCGGGCCTCGAGGTGCGATTCAAGCTTCGGCAGGTAGAGGTACGGGCCGCTGCCCCGGGCGAGCTGCTCGGCCGCGTTGTGGAACACGAACAGCCCGAAGTCGAAGAGGCTGGCGGAGACCGGCGACCCATCGACGACGAGGTGGGCTTCGTCGAGGTGCCAGCCCCGAGGCCGGACGAGCAGCGTCGCGATCGATTCGTTCAGGCGATAGGCCTTGCCTTCGGGCGACTGGAAGGCAAGCTGGCGCCGCACCGCATCGACGACGGCGGCCTGCCCGCCCACGACGTTGGCCCACGTCGGGCTCAGCGCGTCCTCGAAGTCGGCCATGAAGACCCGGGCACCGGAATTGAGGGCGTTGATCATCATCTTGGCCTCGGCGGGGCCCGTAATCTCGACGCGCCGGTCCTCGAGGTCGGGCGGGGTCTCGGCGATCCGCCAATCCGAGGCCCGGATCTCGGCCGTCGACGGCAGGAAGTCCGGCATGACACCCCCATCGAGCTGGCGCTGGCGGTCCACTCGCCGGCCGAGCAACTCTCGGCGCCGCGGATCGAAGCGCCGCTGCAGATCGGCCACGAAGGCCAGCGCCGGTGGTGTGAGGACCTCTTCGAGGCCGGGCACGGCCAGGCCGCGGACTTCGACGCCATCCGGCACGGAGGTCCCTCGAGGCGCGGTCACGGCTTGAGGTCCGAGCGGCGGACCGTGCCCTCGATCAGCCCGTGAGGCTCGGTAGTCGGGATGAAGATCTCACGGTCGTTGTCGAGGCCGAACGGCGACAGGTCGACCAGCCAGTGGTGGAGATTCGGAAGGGTCATCCGGATCTCGTCCACCGCCGGCCGAGCCGCGAGGATCGCACGCCCGATCTGCCAGATCGAGCTCTGGACGGACGGGCTGTCGTGACTCGCGAGGACCTCGAGCAGGACGTCGCGGACGCCGCCGAACTCGGCGTCGAAGTCGAGCCCGGCCCCTCCGTCCTCGGCGCTGGTTCCGCCCGCGTCGGCATGTCGGGCATATCGCCAGATCGCGGCGAGCCGCGTCGCCATGAGGCGGTCCTCGACCTCGGGCAGGGTCGTGTAGCGGTCCCGTGGGAAGCCAGTGAACCCCGATCGGGTCGTCTTCATAACCGTCAGGTCCTCGATGCCCGCTTCGATGGTCACATCGGCTCGCGACACCGTGACCACCGCCACGCGGGTCAGGTCGCCCGTTCGCAGGAAGGCGTCCGGCGCGGGACCTCCCGCCGTGGGGACCGGTGCCCAGCCGTGCTCCCGGATCCGCACGGTCGCCTGCTCGACCTGGGCGAACTCGACAAAATGACGCGCCAGCGCCAGGCCAAAGCGTTCGATCGGCCCGTCGAGGCGATCGCGTGCGAAGGCATAGACGGTGTTCTTCATCGTGTCGGTGGCGACCACGTTCGCGTTATCGCCTTCGACGTACGCCGCCTCGAAGTCGCCCTCGAGGGCGATGCCGACCGTCAGGTCGCGCAGGACGTGGCGATCGGCCAGGCGCGTGAGCTTGACGAGCCGAATCGCCGATTTTCCGTAGCTGTTGGCAGCGAGCTCGATCACGACCGCGCGTCTCCGTCGCTGCGCTTCCGGTAGCGATCGGCGGCGATGTCAATGACGGCGCCGATGCCCCTTCCCAGCTCAACGCTCCGATCGCGCTCCAGGGCGGCCTCGAACTCGGGAATCAGTGCCGCCCTGGAGCGGCCCGCGACGAAGACGCAGTAGCGGAAGCCGAATCGTGCCTCGTACTCGGCGTTGAGTCCGGCGAGCGTCGCGGCTGTCGCGGCTGTCGCGGCTGTCACGGCCACGTCCGCGCCACCCTGCGCCCGGTCGTAGCCCTGTTCGGCAAATGAGAGGCGCGACACGGACTCCGGTGCTGCGCCGAGCCTCGGATGCGCGTCAAGCAGCTCGAGCTGCTCGTCCTCGGCCATCGACAGCGCGATCTCCCGTGCGCGCTCGAAGAGCGTCGCCGCGGATCCGAACGGGCGCGCGTCGACGAGGCGCCGAAGGAAGCGCGGCGCTCCCTCGAAGAAGGGCGCCAGGGCGATCACGCACTGCGGCGCGGGCAGGGTGTCGATCACGAAGATGGCGGTGCTCGCCGCGGGCCCGGTCGTCACCACGTCATCACCAGCCGCCGGCCTCGCGGATGAGGCGGTGCAATACCCGAGCCGCGACGGTCCGCCGGTAGCCGGCTGTCGATCGGACGTCGTCGATCGGGTGGATCTCGGCCGAGAGGGTCTCCGCGGCGACATCGGCCGTCGCCTCGGTCGGTTGGGCGCCCTCGAGGAGCGCCTCCGTCTGTAGCGCCCGAATCGGCCGCTCCGCAACCGAGCCCAAGGCAAGTCGGACCTCCGACCACGCCGGCATGTCAGCTGACTCGACCGCCCGGCCGACCTGGCGCCAGGCGAGTGCCATGACCACCTTACTGATGGCCTGGGCGCGTCGCGTGCCGACCTTCCGAAATCGTTCGTGGCGGCCGTCGACGAGGGGAACCTCGACGCGCAGGACCAGTTCGTCGGGATCGAGAGCGGTTTTGCGATAGCCAACCCAGAACATCCCAGCATCGATCGTCCGCTCGCCGCGCGTGCTGCCGGCCACGATCCGCGCGTCGAGCGCCAGCAGGACCGGCAGGGTGTCGCCGGCCGGCGAGGCGTTGGCGATATTGCCGCCGAGCGTGCCTCGGTTCTGGATCTGGGCGGCTCCGATGGTTGCCGCCGCCTCGACGAGGATCGGCACGTGGCGGCGACACGCCTCGGAGCGCCGAATCTCCGTGTATGTCGTCAGGGCTCCGAGGCGGAGCACGTCACCGACGACGTCAATCCCGCGCAGCTCGTCGAGCCGCCACAGGTCGAGCACGCGCTCCGGTGGCGCCACGAGCTCGCCGGTGATCTGGACCATCAGGTCCGTTCCGCCAGCGATCGGAGCGTGCCGCGCCGAGGCCATCAACGCGTACGCATCGCCGAGGGTTTGCGGAGATTCGACGGGCGGCTCGATCGGCATCAGGGGTCAGCCCGAGTATGCGTCGGTCACGTCGTGACCGGCCACCAGCGCGATCGCCTCGACGATCTTGGTATAGCCGGTGCAGCGACACAGGTTGCCGGCGATGGCCTCACGGATGGCGTCCTCGTCGGGGCCCCCGCCGCCATCGACGTACGCTCGGCCCGCCATCAGCATGCCCGGCGTGCAGATTCCGCATTGGGCGCCGCCTGTCTCGAGGAAGGCCTGCTGGAGGTTGTCGAGCGCCGGTCCGTCCGGCGTCGCCGCAGCGAGGCCCTCGACGGTCCGAACGATGCGCCGGTCGACCTGGCACGCGGGGACCAGGCAGGCGTCGACCACCTCCTGATCGAGGATCACCGAACAGGCTCCGCACTCCCCTTCCCCGCAGCCTTCCTTCGTACCGGTCAGGCCGAGATCTTCGCGCAGCACGTCGAGGAGACGGCGCATCCCCGGCACGTCGATCTCGACGGGTGCGCCGTTGAGCAGGAAGCGGTACGCGGTCACGGGTTGGTCACGGGCTAGTCACGCGCTGGTCACGGGCTGGTCACGCGCTGGCCACCGGCTCGTCGCGTTGCATCGCCTCGAGGATTCGTTCGGACGTTGCCGGAAGTTGCGTCACCCAAATCCCTGTCGCGTCATGGATCGCCGCGACGACGGCCGGCGCCCCGACGTCCATCGGCAGTTCGCCGAGCCCCTTCGCCCCGTGGGGCACCCCGCTGTACGGGGCCTCGACGAAGAGTGCCGTGATCCTCGGTGCGTCGAGCGCGGTCGGGATGAGGTACGTGGCCAGCCGGTCGTTCATGTAGCGGCCGTCCTGGAGCTTGATCTCCTCGATGGTCGCGTAGCCGACAGCCTGCAGCGTCCCGCCCTCGACCTGGCCCTCGGCCATAACCGGATGGAGGACCTTTCCGGCGTCGTCGACAGCCACGACCTCGCGAACCCGCACCTCCCCCGTGTCGAGGTCGACGTCGACCTCCGCGACACACGCGGCCCAGCCGAAGGCGGGATAGGCGTCGCCGCGGTAGGTCGCGTCGTCGAAGGGTTCGCCCGGATAGGGCTCGAAGCGCTGGTCGATCCGCGTCGGGCCATTGTGTGCCGCGTCGCCTCGGTATGCGTCGGAGAACGGCCGGCCGCCGTTGCGATCCTCGACGGTCGAGCGAAGGCGGCGCGACGCCTGAACGAGCAGCCCGCCGACGACCATGGCCGTCCGGCTCGCGACGGTCGGTCCCGAGTTGGGCACGATCGAGGTATCGACCGGCGCAAGCATGACGTCGTCGATCGGCACGCCGAGCTCCGAAGCCACGAGCTCCGGGAAGATCGTCTTGGTCCCCTGCCCCATCTCGGTGGCTGCGACGAGAATCCGGATCCGGCCGTCCGACCCCAGCTCGATCGAAGCCAGGCTGGCCAGGCGAACTTCCCCGGAGCCGGTGAAGCCGGCGCCGTGCCAGCCGAGGGCAAGGCCGATCCCGGACGCGGTTCGCGCCCGGGAGGACTGTGCGCCCGAAGTGGTCCGCTCCGCGCGCGCCTGACCCGTCCGCTCGGCGATGCGCTCGAACTCCGACGCCTCGGCGGCGCGTTCGAGGACCTCCTCCCCGGCGACGCTTTCTCGCAGGATCTGGCCGGTTGGCGTCTCGTCGCCGAGCCGGTAGACGTTGCGGCGTCGGATCTCGAGCGGCGACATGCCCAGCAGGTCGGCGATCCGGTTGAGGTGCGTCTCCGCAGCAAACTCCGTCTGCGGCGCGCCAAAGCCGCGGAAGGCCCCGTTCGGGGGCGTGTTCGTGCGGGTCGCCCTCGCACGGATCCGGACGTTCGGGCAGCGGTACGGACCGCCGGCGTGGATGGCGCCCCGCGACAGGACGACGGAGGTCAACGTCGAGTATGCGCCGCCGTCCATGACGACCTCGATGTCCTGGGCGACCAGCGTCCCGTCGCGCCGGACGCCGGTCCGGTGGCGGACCACCGCCGGGTGGCGCTTGGTCGTGGCCGCGAGGTCCTCGTGCCGGTCGTAGATCATCCGGACGGCGCGGTTGCAGGCGCGCGCGAGCAGCGCCGCGTGCAGGGCGATCATCGACGGGTACTCCTCCTTGCCGCCGAAGCCACCGCCCGTCTCCGCCTGGATCACCACCGCTTCCGTGTCGGACAGGGCGAGTGCCCGCTTCATCGCGTCGTGCACGTAGTACGGGCATTGGAGCGACCCGGTGATCGTCATCCCGCCGCCCTCACCCGGGACCGCGATCATCGCGTTGTTCTCGATGTAGAGCTGCTCCTGGTGACCGACTCGGTATTCGCCCTCGAGGACGAAGTCGGCACCCTCCAAGCCCCGGTCGACGTCGCCTTTGCCGAGCTCGTAATGGGCGAAGACGTGGTTTGACTCGAGCGGGTCGAAGGCCGCGGGCAGGGCCTCCGTGCGGATCGTCACGGCGGCGCGGGCGGCTCGCAGGGTCGGGCGATCCGGCGCGGCCAGGAGGACGAGCGGCTCGGCGTGGTGCTGGATCTCGCCGCCGACCGGGACGAGCACCGGCTGATCCTCGTGGATCGAGCTCACGACGTTATCGCCCGGAATATCGTTCGCCGTGACGACCACGACCTTCGACCAATCGAAGGCCGGGTCGAGATCGAACCCGAGGAACTGTGCGTGGGCCTCGGTGGAGCGGACAGTCGCGCCGTACCACGCCCCCGGGAAGATCAGGTCGTCGGTGTACTTCGCCGTCCCCGTCAACTTCGCCGGACCCTCACGGCGAAGCGGGCCGGCCGGACGGGCTCGGCCCGGAGAGATCGTCCCGGGCTCGACGAGGAGGGCGTCGGGCGCAATGGGCCGAGCAGGCCCCACGAGCGGCTTCGGCGCGATCCGGATCGTCATCGGGCCTCGACGACCGCGTGGCTCGCGGCCTCGGCGGCGCGGCGAACAGGCTCGACCCTCAACGGCGTCCCTCCTTGGCCCGGGAGGTTATCACCGGCAGGCGCGGAAGCGGCCGTCATGAGGTCGACGGCCGCCGCCGTTCCATCACCATGGCGGCCATCAGTTGCGACCGCGCCGAACTGCGCGTCCCGGCGTGGTGCCGGTATGGACACCATCGTCCACGACGAGGCTGCCGTTGACGATGACGTAGTCGATGCCCTGGGGAAATTGGCGCGGCGCCTCGTACGTGGCCAGGGCACGAACCGTCGCCGGGTCAAAGACGACGAGGTCGGCCAGCAGCCCGTCGGCGATCGTGCCCCGGTCCGCGATACCGAGGCGGGCGGCCGGCATCGAGGTGATCTTGGCCACCGCGGTCTCGAGCGAGAAGAGCTGCTCGTCCCGGACGAACTGGCCGAGGATCCGCGGGAACGAGCCGTACGTCCTGGGCGACGGCTTGTCCGCGACGAAGGTCGAATCGCTCCCGACCATCGCAACCGGGTGGCGGAGAAAACGGCGGAGCCCATCGGTGTGAGGGCCCGGCGTGACTTCGTTCACGCGGAGGTCTTCCGCGACGAGGAAGTCGCAGATGATGTCGACGGGGTCGGCGCCGGTCTCGGCGACGACGTGTCCCAGTGTTCGACCTTCCCATCGGACGTTCTCCGGCCGAGCGAAGTAACCGAGGCGGACGTCGTCGAGGCCCCCGCCTCCCGCATGGAGCGTCCCGCGATGCTCGAGCTCCCCCCGAATGCGATCGCGGACGTGTCGGTCGGCCAAACGTTCCCTGGTGGCGGCGGGTCCGCCCGACTGCACCCACGGCGGGATGAGGATGAGCAATCGGGTGCTCGCCCACTCGTAGGGATACGTGTCGAAGGACACGTCCTGCCCGGCCGCGCGGGCCTCGTCGACGAGCGTGAGCTGCTGATCCGGCGTGCCGGGATACGAAAGACGGTGATAGAAGTGGGTGATGTGCGCCGGTGCCTCGCCTCGGCGGCCGATCTCGATCGCCTCCCGGAATGGGTCGAGGAAACGGTCGCCCAGCGGATAGCGCACGTGCGTGTGGTAGAAACCGCCGGCGCGGCCCGCCTCGGCGGTGAGCGCGGCGAGCTCGTCGGTCGACGCGTACGAGCCAGGCGGATAGTCAAGGCCCGAGCTCAACCCGAAGGCGCCCTCCTCCATCCCCTCTCGGAGCAGCGCCCGCATGCGGTCGATCTCCGTCTGAGTCGCGGCGCGGTCATCCCAGCCGACGGCGTCGATCCGCAGCGCCGAGTTCCCGATCAGGAACGCGATGTTGACGCTGACCCGGCGGTCGAATCGGGTCAGGTAGCTCGCCACCGTGTCCCAGTCGAGCGCGAGTTCGGGACGGCCGTCGAGACCGCCGTTGAGGACGAAGAAATCCTGGAGATCATCGTGGCGCCGGAACGGTGCGTAGCTGTTGCCGTCGACGCCGATGACCTCGGTCGTGACGCCCTGGCGGACTTTCGGTTCGTGGCGGGGCTCGGCCAGAATCATCAGCCCCGAGTGGCTGTGGAGGTCGATGAAGCCCGGGGCGACGACGCGGCCACGGGCATCGATCCGACGCCCGGCGGGCGTCGCGGCGGCGACCACGGGATCGGGGATCACGACGAGGCGATCGCCCGCCACTCCGACCGCACCCGGATACGGCGGCCCGCCGCTCCCGTCGACGATCGTGCCGCCCTCGATGATCAGGTCGATCGTGATCATGGTCCGCCCGATCTTGTCACACGACGAATGCTAGGATCGGCCGCCGTGGTCATCCCCGACCGTCTGCCATTTGTCCTCCGGGCGAGGATCCTGACGCCGCTCGCAGCCGGCGGGACGGCACACGAGCGCGACGGGATCGTGTCGGTCGACGAAGCCGGCCGAATCGACTTCATCGGGCCGGCAGACTCGTACAGCACAGTCCAGGCGACCCCGACCGGTGACGCACTCCGCGAACCGATCGATCTCCGACCGTGGGTCCTGATGCCGGGGATGGTCGACCTGCACGTCCACCTTCCCCAGATCCCAAACGCCGGCCTGGGGGCGGGGCTCCACCTCCTGACCTGGCTCGAGCGCTACATCTTTCCGCTCGAACGCGAATGGGACGACCCCGCGGTCGCGAAGCGCCTGGCGCCGAAGGCGTTCGGAGCCTTCGCCGCGGCCGGCACGACGACGGTTCTCGCCTATGGCGCGGTCTTCGCCGCAAGCCTCGACGCGGCGTTCCGCGCGGCCGAGGCCCACGGGATCCGGGCCGTGCTGGGCAAGGTGATGATGGACCGGATCACGTATGACACGACGATCGACCCGGCCACGATCCTCGGGCGGTCATTGCGGGAGTCGAACGAGCTGTGCGAGCGCTGGCACGGTGCGGCCGACGGCCGGCTCCGCTACGCCTACACGCCGCGCTTCGCCGTTTCCTGCACAGCGGACATGCTTCGGGAGTCGGCTTCGGCGGCACGGTCGTCAGGAGCGTACTGGCAGACCCATGTCGCCGAAGACCGCGCCGAGATCGACGAAGTGGCCCGGCTGTTTCCCGATGCCCGTGACTACGTCGATGTCTACGACCGGGCCGGCGGCCTCGGCGAGCGAACGATCCTCGCCCATGCGGTCTATCTCAACGATCGGGAGCTTGCCCGGCTGGTCGAAACGGGCACGCGCGTCGCCCACTGTCCCGCCTCGAACCTGTTCCTCGCGTCCGGAACGATGCCCCTCGCCCGCTACCTCGAGGCAGGCCTGAGCGTCGGTCTCGGGTCCGACGTCGCGGCCGGGCCCGAGCTGTCGATCTTCTCGGCGATGCGCGCGGGCGCGTACACGCAGAGCGCAATCAAGGTGGGCGCCGGTGCCGATCCTGCACAACGGGCATTCGACCCACTCGACTGGCTGCGGATGGGCACCCTCGGTGGGGCCGCTGCCCTCGGGCTCGACGCCGCGATCGGGTCGATTGAAGTGGGCAAGGAGGCTGATCTCATCGCGGTCGACCCGAGCCTGACGGCGCCGATCCGCGGCATCACCGACGACGATCCCGCCGATCTCATCAGCCGACTGATGTTCCGGACCCACCCCGACATGGTCAGGGCCGCCTGGGTCCGCGGCCGCCGCCTCGAGGGGCCGCCGACGTAGCGTCCGCAGGCGCGGAAGCCCTACGGCAGAAAGAGCGCAGGGACTGGAAGGCCGCTGGTTTCCAATCAATCGAGCACGGGGTGCACGTAAGCTCGAAAGGCTCCGATTGTTTTCGGCGCAGGGGCGCGGCTGGAGGGAGGCGGAGAAGGCTTGCCGAGCTCAGCGTGTGCACACCGAGAATCGATCGCATCTCAACGCGAGGGGCCAATGCAACGACGCGCGCCCCGCGGCGCTTGGGTACCGCCGTTCAGGTGCGGTAGGCGTACCTTTGCGAGGAAACCTGGGCTGGGACTCGCGTTAGGCCCGGATCCACCGAAGCTCGGACTGGCGACGGCGATTCACGAGCGAAATGGCCTGTCGATCATCTGGCGGGACCGTCGTCAGGGTCATCGCTGGTACGAATGCAGTCGGCGCCGACGTGCGAGGCTCACGGATCCGCTTG
>DATCPH010000060.1:0-4099 GCA_036570185.1 Candidatus Limnocylindrales bacterium
CGTAAGCATCCCAACGTCTGTGCTGGCAGACCGGGAAATAGGTGAGCCCCATCCGGCACGCTGGTGGTGTTGTCAAAACGCCAACAGCCGGAGGGGCTCAGCGTGGAGTGTACGGTCCCACTCGAGGTCCATCTCACAACCGACCATGCCGACGTCGGCTCGCTTGAACGAACGGTCAGTGCGGCGCTGGTCGATGTCGGGCTGACCCTGTGGCGGGAGCTCGTGGAGCGGCTGGAGGCGGCGCTGCCACGGCCGATGGAGTGTCCGACCTGTCACGGTCCCCTCAAGGCCAACGGTCGAGCGCCGCGCCGCCTCGTCACCCTCGCCGGCGAGGTGGAGCTGCGGCGTCGGCGCTTCCGCTGCAAGAGCTGTGGCGCCGAGGTCGTCCCGCTTGACGCCGCGCTCGGGCTCGAACCCCGCATCCAGCACAGCCTCGGCGTCCGCGAGCGTGGCCTGTGGCTGGTGACCGAGATGAGCTACGCCAAGACGGTCGATGTGGCCGCCGAGCTGCGCCGCTGGCCGATCGGCCGGGGTGAGCTCCACCGCTGGGTGGCGGACGAGGGCAGAGCGCTCGAGGCCGCCCGGGCAGCCGAGGGCGAGGCGATCTTCGGCGCCCACCCCGACCGGCGGACCCGGCCGCGTCGCAGCGGCACGGTCTGGGTCAGCGCCGATGGCACGATGGTCCATGACCGCGCGACCGGCACCGACTTCGAGGTCAAGATCGGGCTCGTGTTCGACGGCGCTCGACCGATCGGCCGGCATCGCCGGGCGCTGACCGGCCGGACCCTCGACGCGGGCACCGAGAGCTGGAGCGCGTTCGCCGAGCGGTTCACCGCGCTGTGCACGAGGCTCGGCGTGTACGAGGCCGACCGGATCTTGTTCGTGTCCGATGGCGCGGCGGCCATCCGCTGGATCCGAGAGCGAAGCTTTCCGAGCGCGATCGAGCTGCTCGACTGGTATCACCTCGCTGCGGCGCTCCGGCGAGCGATCGGTGATGCGCGGCCCGATCGGCTCGAGACCGCACTCGCGATCGCCGAACCGGGTGACGCCGAGCGCCTGGCGGAGCTCCTCGCGGGCTGGGCCTATGAGGAGGCCGGGCTCGACCTGGAACGCTCGAACAAGCTGACCGCGGTGTGGGGCTATGTCGTCGCCAACCACCGGGCCATCGAGAACTATCGGATCGTCCCGCTGGCGTCCTCGGGCCCGATGGAGAAGGCGGTCGACATCGTCGTCGCCCGCCGCTTCAAGGCCCGTGGAATGAGCTGGTTCCGGCGCGGAGTGTCGGCCCTCGTCCGACTCCGCCTCCTCCGTCTCAACGGCACCTGGACCCGCTACTGGTCCGAGCGCTTCGCCGCCACTCTCCGACCCTGGCCCTCCCCCGGCTGAGCCAGCACAGAGAATGGGATGCTTCCGGTGCCGCCGCGGAGCGCGAGAAATTTGGCCCTGCGGTCGCGTCCTGCAGGGCCAAAGAAAGGACATTGATCGGCGCCTGTGCCTGACGCTCGGGATCCCGCCCAGCCTGCGTCTGCTGATCGACCCTGGCCGCCGACGGCTCTCCGAGGCGCTCTGACCCGACCATCTCGGCCGTTTGTAGCGTATGGACCCCGGCGACCTGTAGCGTGTGACGTCGCCTATCTGTAGTGTATGATCCTGACCAATTGTAGCGTACATTCTCGACGATCTGTAGCGCAGCAGTCCCAGGTGGGAGCATGGATTACGTCCCGCGCATCATCGACGACGAACTCGATCAGCTTCTGACCGGGATCGGCGCAATCGCGATCGACGGCCCCAAAGCCGTCGGCAAGACAGTCACGGCCACACGCCGCGCCGCAACGATCTTTCGACTCGACGACCCCATCCAGCGCGAGGTCATGGCGGCGGACGCGACCCGACTGGTAGCCGGCGAGCCACCGATTCTGATCGACGAGTGGCAGCGGCTTCCGGAGTCCTGGGATCTCGTCCGCAGAGCCGTCGACGCCGATCCGATGGCGGGGCGGTTCCTGCTGACCGGGTCGGCGACCCCTCTTTCTGCTCCGACGCACTCCGGCGCTGGTCGAATTGTCTCTGTCCGGATGCGCCCAATGACGCTCAGCGAGCGCGGTGTCGGTGCACCCTCGGTTTCCCTGGCAGAGCTCCTCACCGGACATCACCCCGCGATCAGCGGCTCAACCGATGTGGGACTCGAGGCGTACGTGGACGAGATCGTCGCATCCGGCTTCCCCGGGCTACGACATCTCAAGGATCGGCAGCTTCGCGCGCAACTCGACGGATACATCGAGCGGATTCTCGAGCACGACTTCGTCGAATTGGGTGGCTACGTCGTGCGCAATCCTCAGGCGCTGCGAGGATGGCTGACGGCCTACGCCGCGGCCACCAGCACGACCGCCTCCTACGAGACGATCCGCGATGCTTCAGCGCCAGATCAGGCGAAGAAGCCCGCTCGGACGACGACCCAGCCATATCGCGACGTGCTGCAGCGGCTGTGGATCGTCGAACCGATACCCGCCTGGTTGCCGAGCCTCAACCGCTTCAGTCGGCTTGTTGCCCCTCCCAAGCATCAGCTAGCGGATCCGGCCTTAGCGGCTCGTTTGCTCGGCGTCGGCGCCGACGCCCTGCTCGAAGGTCGCGGCACGGACGTGCCGATCCCACGCGAAGGAAGTCTCCTCGGCGACCTGTTCGAGGCGCTCGTGACCTTGGGTGTCCGAACCTTTGCTCAGGCCGCCGAGGCCTCCGTGCGACATCTGCGGACAAAAGGCGGCGAGCATGAAGTCGACCTCATTCTCGAGCGCGGCGACGGTCGGGTTGTCGCAATCGAGGTCAAGCTGGGTCGGGGCACGAATGACGCCGACGTGCGGCACCTTCGCTGGCTGCGGGATCAACTCGGCGACGGCCTGCTGGACGCTGTGGTCATTACGACTGGGCCTGAGGCGTACCGTCGCCAAGACGGCATCGCGATCGTCCCGGCGGCGCTCCTGGGTCCATAGCCCGTTCGGCCCTCGCGTCGCCCGCAATTCCTCCAGAGTTCCTCGGGGTGGCGGCGCTGAGCGCGAAAAGGTGGCCCTGCGGGGAAGTCCCGCAGGGCCAGACGGGTGCCGGCTTCAGTCCCTACCCGAAGCCGGGACGCTTTGCGCTCCCGTCAGCCGCAGTGCGTCGCGCTCAGGCCGTCGAGCTCAGCCAGCGTGGTCGCGAGGTCCCACACGAACGGCCCGTCGCGGAGGGCTTTGGGGATGACGACCTGGCCCTTTGGGCCAACCTTGGGCGATCATGTCCTTCTGGCTGCTCCGTCTAACCGCAAGTCATCGGTATGACCGAGATCGATGAGTATAATCCGTCCCGGCACGGCGGCGGCTGGCAGAACTTGGCTTCCGGCAATGTCGCGCGCAAGGTCATGCCCGTATCGTCCGCCGAGTCCTGCACACCCAGACCTGAGGGGTCCCTTTGCGCCTGTTCTTCGGACGCCGGGTCCAAGGTCGCGCGCGCCGCGCCGCCGGTGGCCAGAGCCTCGTCGAGTTCGCCCTCCTACTGCCGGTCTTCATGCTGATCGCGATGATCGGTCTCGATTTCGGCCGGGCCTTCGTTGCCTGGGTCAATCTCCAGCAGTCGGCCAGGATCGCGGCCAACTACATCAGCATCAATCCGACCGCCCTGGAACTCCATGCCGAAAGGTTGGAACAAGACGCAGCAACGAATGTTCGATCTCCTCTACAAGGACGAGGCCACCAGCAACTGTGACAGGACTGGGGGAAATAACTGGCTGACGGTTGTCCCGCACCAGGACTTCGCGCATTACCTGCCGAACAATTATCAGCCGGGTGATCCGGCCACCGTCACTGTGAGCTGCCAGTTCTCGCTTCTCACGCCGATTATCGGAAACATCCTGGGAAACTCGCTGACGCTCACGGCCGGGGCGAGCTTCCCGATCAGGGCCACGACCGTGGACAACATCTGCACTGCGCAGATCACCGAAACTGGCCCTACCTCGCCGTCGGCGACGTATGCCTTTTCGGCGGCGCCCTCAGGCCAGACGTCGTATGCGTGGGCATTTGGTGATGGCCAAACGTCCACGGGCCAGACGACGAGCCACCAATACACCGCCGCG
>DATCPH010000061.1:0-24310 GCA_036570185.1 Candidatus Limnocylindrales bacterium
CCGACGGGCGCCGGTAAGGAGCTCCTCGCCGGGCTGGAAACAGAAGCGGATCGAGCCGGGCAGCTCGCGCATCTCGGCGAGCGCGGTCGCTGTCCCGATCAAGGCACTCACGTGTGCATCGTGACCACAGGCATGCATGACGCCGGGCGTGGTCGAGGAATATTCAAGCCTCGTCTGCTCCATGACGGGGAGAGCGTCCATGTCCGCGCGGAGCAGCACTCGCGGGCCAGACGTCGTTCCCTCGAGGTCTGCGACCACACCCGTTCCACCAACGCCAGGACGCACCGCGAGGCCCAACGCCTCCAGCCGTTCGCGAACGATCGAGGCCGTCCGCCGCTCGGTGAAGGCGAGCTCGGGATGCCGATGCAGGTCACGGCGGAGCAGGACGAGGTCCGGCTCGAGGCGAGCAACGCTTTGGGCCAGAGCGCTCAGGGTCGTTGCAGCCACGAGGAACGCCGTTCTGTCGCCGGGCGCTACGCCGGTACGCTACCGGGCTGTGGGAGCAGACCGAGCTGCTGCAGCTGCCCGTACACGTCGACCACGTCCCAGTGCTCTGTGAGCTTCCCGTTCTCGACGCGCCAGATTTCGATGCCCGATGTTCTGTAGCTTCTGCCCGTCGGCGGCATTCCCCACAACTGGCCGACGTGCGTTCCAGAGTGCGTCCAGCGAAGGACGACCTTGTCGCCCTCGGCGATGACGTCGTCGATCGTGAAGTGGAAATCGAACGCGTTGAAGAGGAAGGTGTAACGGTCCCTGATCCCGTCGATGCCAATCCCCTGACCGGGCAGCGGATTGTGCTCGACGTAGTCGGACGCCGCGATTTCGTCGAGTAGATCGAGGTTTCGGCCGTTCAAGACTTCGTCGAAGACGCGCCGCGCGAGCGCCTTGTTTGCATCGGTCGACATTTACACTGTCTCCTATCCTTGGGCTGGGGTGGGACGGCTCACGTGACGTCGGCGGCCGTACCGACCGTCGCGCCAGGAGCCCGGTACCGGACGTGGGCGGACTTGGTCATGGCTTCCATCGCCTCGTCGACAGTCAGGAGCACCGTCGTCTCGAGCTTGGACGTCACACCTGCGGCAGCAAACGTCATCAGGGCGCTTGCCAGCGCGACCCTGCTCGGCGCCTCCCACAGCGTCATGCCATCGAACTCGCCGAGGGCATACCAGAAGCCGTGAAGCTTGCCGCCGGCAGCCTCCATCGATTCCCGAGTGGCCTCGCTGCGGTCCTCAGGATGCTCGCGGAGTCGAGCCCATGTTTCGGGCGTATAGCTGAACCGCGTCAAGAACATCGGCATCGGAGCACCTCCTGGTCCTCATCATTCGCGTCGCTGCGATGAGGCAAGCCTCGGTGAATTCGGCGCCGTCGTCCATGAAGGATCCACCGAGTTGGTCACCGAGTTCTGCAAAGGACCCAACGACCAGGATGGCGCGCGATGCCGGCGAGCAGTTCGGTGACCTGCTGAGGCGGTATCGGACCGAATCTGGGCTGACGCAGGAGGAACTGGCCGAGCGCGCGGTGATCAGCGCCAGGACGGTCAGCGACATCGAGCGCGGGCTCCGGAACAGCGTCTACCGCGAGACTGCCACGCGCCTGGCAGATGCGTTGGATCTCGAAGCCCCCGATCGCGGGGCCTTCCAGAAGGCCGCTCGACGCGGCAGGGCCCGAGGGGCTGCCGGGGCATCGGCGAATGCGACCGAGATCATCGGGATCCGGTCGGGCTTGCCGTCGCCGTTGACGAGGCTGATCGGGCGTGACGATGACCTCCGCGCGATCCTGGCGGGCCTCCGCACCCCTGAAATCCGGGTCCTGACCATCGTTGGGCCGGGCGGCATCGGGAAGACTCGCCTCGCGGTCGAGGCGGCCAAACAGTCCCAGGTCGATTTCACCGACGGCGCGATCTGGGTGCCGCTTGCGGTTACGCGCGATCCCGGTCTAGTGCCTTCGCTGATCGCGCGTGAGCTGCGGTTGACGGCAGTCAGAAAGCCAATAGCTGAGGCGCTTCGAGACCACCTCCGTGAGCGCGAAGCGCTCGTGGTGCTTGACACCTTCGAGCACCTTCTGCCCGCGGCAGCGTTCGTTGCCGAGCTTGCGGTTGCCTGCCCTCGCGTGACCTTCCTCGTCACCAGTCGGGCGCCCCTTCGGGTTCGGGGCGAACACGAGCTCCGATTGGCGCCTCTCGCGGTCCCCGACAGGAGCGCACGCAGCCTGGACCTCGACGCATACCCGGCCACGGCCCTGTTCCTCGAGCGCGCCCACGCCGTCAAACGCGATCTGGTGCTCGACGACGAGACAGCGGCCGCCGTCGCGGAGATCTGTCGCCGCCTCGACGGACTCCCGCTCGCGCTCGAGCTCGCGGCTGTGCGCCTCCGGCACCTGCCGCTGGCAACCCTCCAGGAGCAGCTCGACTACCGCCTCGACCTTCTCGTCGGTGGTCCGCGAGACCTGCCAGCTCGGCATCAGGCGATGCGCGACACGGTCGCCTGGAGCTATGACCTGCTCCAGCCGGGCGCGCAGCGCCTGTTTCGACAGCTATCGGTGTTTGCGGGGGGATGGACGCTCACGACTGCCGAGTCGATCTGCACTCCGGACGGTGGCGACGGCGAGCTCCTGCCGGACCTGAGCGTTCTTGTAGACAACAACCTGGTTACGCTCCACGAGAGAGCCGGGGACGACCCGCGCTGGGGGATGCTCGACGTCATCCGCGAGTTTGCGAGCGAGCAGGCGCAGGCGCACGGCGAGGCGATCGAGCTCGCTCGGCGGCACACTACTGTCTTTGCCGAGCTGGCCGAGGCCGCCGAGCCGGAGCTCGGTCGATCGAGGCAGGAGTGGTGGTATAGGCGCCTGCAGGCCGAGCAGGACAATCTCCGAGCGGCGATTGCCTGGTCGCTCGAGCATGAGGAGGTCGTTCTTGCTCAACGCCTCGCAGGCGCGCTGTGGCTGTTCTGGCGCCGTCATGGCGATTACCCGGAAGCGCGGCTATGGCTGGACCACGCCCTCGGGGCCGACCGGGGGCGGGTGCGTGCGTCACCCGGCGGCATTGGTTCCCGCGGTACTTCCGCACCCGCCGACGATTCTCCTTTTCGCCGAAAGGTGCTTTGGGGCGATGCCTGGATCAGCTACTACCAGGGCGACTACGCGCACGCCCGCCGGCTCGGGGACGAGCTGCTCCAGGTGGCGCAGTCAGACCACGACCAGCTCGGCATCCGCAATGGGCTGACCGTGCAGGGCATCGTGGCTCTGGCCGAGGGACGGTTCGCCGATGCGCTGGCTCCACTGGAAGAAGCCGTCCGGATCTGTCGTGAGGTCTGTGCACCCTGGCTCTTGGCGACCTCGCTCCTGGTTCTCGGATGGGCCGCCATTCACGGCCTCGATCTGACTCGATCCCGGAGGCTGCTCGAAGAGGCGTTGCGGTGCTACCGGGACGTCGGGGACAACCTGTTCGTCGCCCGGACAACCGGATACCTCGGATACGTCGCACTCTTGCGAGGCGACCTACATGCCGCCAGGCGTCTGTTCCTGGCGAGCCTGCGCGGCTTCCGGCAGCTCGGCGAGCGATTCGGGATCGCCGAAGAGCTGCAGGCCATCTCGGCGCTGAGCGCGGCCGAGGGGCAGGACGGGCGGGCTGCAGAGCTGGCCGGAGCTGCGCACGCGTTGTGGGACTCCATGTCGGCGCAGCCGCTGGCCTCCGACCGGGCGATCGCGAGTCGGTACCTGGATGCCGCGCGACGGCGGATTGGCACATCGAAATGGCGATCGGCCTGGCGGCGTGGGCAGGCGATGGACCTCGATCAGGTTGTCGCGGATGCGCTCGGGAAGCCGGGAAGGCGCTCTCCGCGGCACCGATGACGCTCTCTCAGGAAGCCCTCGAGCTCTATCGCGACAGTGAGGTCATTGACCTCCACGTCGACACGTTCGAGTGGACGCGAATCTTTGGGTACGACCTCTTGCGCCGCCACGGGCGTGGTCTCTTCGGTGGCCGCTTCTACAGCCAGGTCGACCTGCCGCGCCTCCGCGAGGCGTGCGTCGGCGGCGCCATTTGGTCGATCACCACCAATCCGTTCCGCCGCGCCTCGCACCGCACCGGCGTCTTTCGGGAGAACCTCGACCGTCTCCTCGCCATCTTCGCGCGCGCGCCCGAGCGGGTTGCCGTCTGTCGCAGCGTCGCCGACTACCGTGCCGCCCGCGCGGCCGGCCGTCATGCCGCGTTCATCGGCATCCAGGGCGGCAACGCCCTCGACGGCGACCTCGGCCTCGCGACGTTCGACCCGAGCGTGCTCATCAAGGTCACCCTCGTTCACCTCACAGAATCAAGCCTTGGGGCGCCGAGCGCTCCATCACTGCATCCCGACCGCGGCCTGACCGATCGTGGGCGCGAACTCGTCGCCTCGCTCAACCTGCATCGCATCTTCGTCGACCTCGCGCACATCAACCGCCGGGGCTTCTTCGACGCCGTTGCCGTTCATGATCGGACGCAGCCATTGCTCGTCAGCCACACCGGCATCGACGCCGTCCACCACCATTGGCGCAACGTCGACGACGAGCAGCTCCGGGCGGTCGCCAACACCGGCGGCGTCGTCGGCGTCATGTACCAGTCGAGCTTCCTGGGTGGGAGCCTGCTGGGTGGCCGGGCTGAGACGATCGTCGACCACCTCCAGCACATCATCGACGTCGTCGGCGAGGATCACGCCGCACTCGGCAGCGACTGGGACGGCGCGATCGTCACCCCGCGAGACATGGCCACCTGCCTCGAGTTGCCGCTGCTGTGCGAGCTGATGCTGCGCCGACATTGGTCGCCCGAACGGATCCGCAAGGTCCTCGGCGGGAACGTTCTGCGTGCCCTCGCGGCGCTACGCCCATGAAGGGCCCCGTGAAGGGCGGCCTTCGCCGCCACGGGGTGGTGCCCGACCGCCAGGATCCGCCTTGAGCGCCTCGCAACCTTGCGGCCGTGGGACCGTGGATCCGCCGGTACGAACGTCGTGGTCGAGCCCATGACCTCGAAGGTCGGGCTGTGCTCGATGCCGACGCGGAATTCGGGATCGCCCGGGCGTCGCAGATCCTCGCCTTCATCTCCTGGCCGCAGCCTGGACCTGTTGGCGAGTGCGTTTCCGGTTTCGGGTCGAGGGGCTCTCGAGGTGCTGACCGCCGGGGTCAAACCGGGCGGCAAGGCCATCGGGGTTCAGCAGGTCCACGGCGATTGCACCGCCCCCCTGGCGCGCGGACGGGCCAGGCGCGTGCTGGGCCGGGGGCGTTTCATCCAATGAACACGTCGGAGGCATCGGCGTCACTCCAAGCCGCTCTGGCGTCGATTTCTTTCGTGGGACGGAACGAATCGACGCGTCGGGGCCCGCCCACCGCCTCGATTGCTGAGACGTTTCATGCCGTGAAACACATCGGAGACGAAATGGGCTCGCGACACCGACACGTTCACTGGGCGAAACGCGAGGGCGGGAATTTTCACCCGGTGAAAGGAATCATCGCCGCAAGCCGCGTGGCTGCCGACTGCGTTGGCAGGATCGGGCCATAGTGTCCCCGGGCAGGCCGGTCGTGAGAACGAGGAGACGACATGATGATCGACGCAGCGCCGGCTGGACTCCTCGCCAACGTGCGAGTCGTCGAGCCGAAAAGGCTGGCACGGGCTCAGCCCACACGAACGCCGGGAACGGAATACGAGCCTGGGATCTGTAACATCGGACCCGCGGAGGTCGCACGACGGCGGCGAGCCGGGCACATCGGACTCTTGGCGACCGTCGTCCTGCTCGGTGTCCTCGTCGCGATCGCCGCACCGCCCCTTGCTCGCGTCGTCGTCGGCCTGCCGGCCGCCGGCAGCGCGGCGGGATACCTTCAGGCGTGGCTGAGGTTCTGTGCCGCATTCGGATCGCGCGGCGTCTTCAACTTCGGCCGCGTCGGCCAGGTCGTCCCCGTGGAGAAGGGTGGTGCTCGCGCGCGAGATCGCGCGAAGGCGTACGAGATCGGCCTGGCGAGCTTCGGGATCGGCGTCGCGGTCGCAGTCGCGGCGGTCCTCCTCCCGCTCTGACAGACGCTCCGCTACGGAGGACAGGATGGATCAGCCGCTCGGACCGCGAAAGAAGATCGGGCTCGTCGCCCACGACAGCAAGAAAGTCGACCTGATCGACTGGGTCAAATACAACCGTCAACTCCTCACGCGTCACGACCTCGTTGCGACCGGTACCACCGGCGCGCTGCTCGAAGAGGAGTTGGGCGTCGAGATTCGGAAGCTCCAGAGCGGGCCCCTCGGCGGTGACCAGCAGCTCGGAGCGCTGATCGCCGATGGCGAAATCGATTTCCTCGTCTTCTTCTGGGATCCGCTCGAACCTCAGCCCCACGACACCGACGTCAAGGCCCTCCTCCGGATCGCCGTCGTATGGAACATTCCGATTGCCTGCGACCGCGCCTCCGCAGACTTCATGATCTCGTCCCCGCTCATGGAGAGCACCTACGAGCGGCGGGTGCCCGATTACCACGCCTACATCGACCGCTATGTCCCCGACGCGGTGCGGGAGTGAGGCCCGACCGCGGCCCCGCGCGGCGTTGCGCCGGGTTGTCCCGCTCCCTATGCTCGCGCCATCCCTAGCAGGAGCGTCCTCGGTCATGGATCAGAAGCTTGCGCTGCTGGAGCGCGTCCCCCTGTTTGCCGGTCTGAGCCCCGAAGGGCTTCAGGAGATCGGCCGAATCGCCGACGAGATCGACGTGCCGGCGGGCACCGCGCTGACCCACGAGGGACGCCACGAGGGCTATTTCTTCATCATCCTGTCTGGAAGCGTGCGGATCGATCGCGGCGGTCGGACGATCAACACGATGGGCCCCGGAGAGTTCCTCGGCGAGATCGCCCTGCTCGATGGCGGTCCGCGGACCGCGACGGCGACAGCCGAATCCGCCTGCCGCCTCCTGTCCGTGACGAATGACGACTTCGATCAGCTCCTCGCCGGTTCCCCTTCGGTGCGGACCTCCGTCCTGGAAGCAGTCGGGCAGCGCCTCCGAGCCATGGACGCCGAATCGCCGATCTGACCGCTCTCGGGTAACGTCACGCGGCCGATCTGCCGGCCCTGCTACGATCGGGTCGATGGAGATCGTGGGCGTCAAGATCACGACGATCGCCAAGGACAATGTCGCCGTCCGCTGCGATGGCTGCCAGGACATCATCGACGGCACGCCCTGGCGGGTGAACATCCTCGACATCGTGGCGACGGAGCTGCCCGCCGACTGGGCCGGCCGGCCAGCCATCAATCCGGGGCCGTTCCAGTTTCATGCCGACCCGGGGCACGTCCGCCGCTGGATGGCTGGACGCGGTTATCTCTTCTGCCGGCGCGGCATCGTGCGAGAGATCATGCGACCTGTCCCGATCCCCGGCGATCCACCACGCATGGGCCTTTGCGACGGGATCCACCGCGACGACCACGAGTTCATCCCGGCCTGACGGAGCTCCGTCCGAGGCGCGAGCCGCGCCACGCAGTGGCCATTTGACACGTCTCGCGTCTTCCTCCTATCCTCGCTCGGGGATCTCACGCGGTACCGAGATTTACCCAGAATTCGAGGATCGGAGGGCACTGTGTCGTACCCGCGAACGCCCGACCGCCGGGATTGGCTTTCGCTGGGTCCCGCCAGCAGGCTGGTCGGCGTCGACCCGGACACCCTCCGGCGCTGGGCAGATGAAGGTCGGGTCGTGGCCTTCAAGACTCCAGGGGGACATCGGCGGTTCGACCAGCAGTCCCTCGAGCAGATCGTCAGCGCCCGAAAGGGAGGCGCTCGCCGGCCGCTCGCGATGCTCGGGGCAACGCCGGCCCGCCTGACCCGAGCCTACAAACGTAGCTATGCGGGAGCGGTGGGGCAGGCGTCTGCCCACGCCGACATCGGAACGCCCGACCGCGAGGCGTATCGCCAGGACGGACGGCAGTTGGTGGCGGCGCTTCTCGCCTATCTCGACGCGACGGACCGCTTCGAGCGATCCCGCGAGGAAGCCTCCGCGGCGGCCCTCACCGACGACCTGGCGCGTCGCCTGGCGGCCGCCGGAACGAGCTTGACCGACTCAGTCGCCCTCTTCGTGGCCGCGCGCCGGCCGTTCATGACCGAAATCGGACGGCTCGGCAGCTTGCGCGCGCTTGATTCGGCCGCCCTCTCCACCGTCTACGAGGACGCGACCGGCCTCCTCGATCGGCTGCTGCTCCGACTTGTCGCCACCCACCAGGACGTCTCGAGGTGAAGCCGTGAACTTCAACGTCATCCTGCCGCTCGGCTCGTCGATCCTGTCGCTGGCCTTCTTCGTGTTCCTCATCGATCAGTGGCGGGAGCGCCGCAGGCCGTACCAACTGATCTGGGCGATCGGGATGCTGTGGTACGGGCTGTCGGCGGGGACGGAGTTCCTTGGCGGAGCGTTCGGTTGGAGCGAGCCGCTCTATCGCGTCTGGTACCTGATCGGAGCGATCTGGGTCGCGGCGTGGCTCGGACTCGGAACCGTCTTCCTTCTGGGGCGAACCAGGTTTGGCTATGCCTTCGCCCTCTCGCTGCTTCTCGCCGGTCTCTTCACCTATCTCTCGCAGGCCCGATATCACTACGCCAACAGCGGTAGCGCACCGGTGCTCTATTTCGTCCTGGCCGTCCACCTGGCGGTCGTGATCGCGGTCATGACGGCGCGTTCCGACGACCGCTGGCCGCGCGTCGCGGCACTCGCCGTTGTGGGCGGCTCCCTCGTTGGCGCGGTGATGATGGCCACCGTCAGCCTGCCGGCGCCCGGCTACGCCGTGGATCCGACGACGCACATCCCGACCGGCGAGCTGCTGCCGGGCTACATCAGGCTCCTGACGCCGTTCTTCAACATCACCGGTGCCTTCGCCCTGTCGCTCGGCGCGTTGTATTCCACGTACGTCTTCATGCCCAAGCGACGGGTCGTCCGCTACACGCTGGCACGCGGCCAGGCCCTCCCAGCCCGCCTCCGGAACCTGGCCACCGCCGTCGTTGCGATCCCGGTGAATTTCGTGGTGTCGTTGCCCGGTGCGGTGCGCGCCCTGATCCAGGGTCAGCTGAATTCGCGGGTGCCGGCAACGATCCTGATTGCAATCGGCGGCCTCATCCCGGCCATCACCAGCGGCGCAAACCGCTTCGGGAGCACCAGCGGCTTCTTCGTCGGAGAGTTCCTCGGCGTGCTGTTCCTGTTCGCCGGCTTCCTGGTCTCGATCGAGGTGTTCCGTGAGATCCGGATTCCGTTTACCCGGGTGATCCTCCGCGCGCGGCGGGCCGAGGCCGAGGCGTAGCCGAGGCGGCGAGTACCGAACCGCCGGACGCGCCGTGCCCTCAACGGTCCTCATCCCAGCGGCCACGGCCGTCGTGGCGGCCCTGTTCGCGCTTGCGCTGGTCGACCAGTGGCGCGAACGCCGGCAGCCCTTCCAGCTCATCTGGACGGTCGGCATGTCGCTGTTTGCGATCGCGGCCGCGTGCGAGGCCGCTGCGGGGGCCGCGGGGTGGAACGACGTGCTCTACCGGATCTGGTACGGCACGGCGATCATGACTCCGGGCTGGTTGGGGCTCGGGACGGTCTACCTCCTCGCCCGGACCCGGTTCGGCTACACCGTGGCCGTCTGCCTGGCCCTGGCCGGCATCTTCACGCTCCTGACTCAGCGCAGGTACGACTACGCCGGGGCCGGGATCGCGCCCGTGCTGTATCTGATCGCAGCTCTCATCCTGGCCGTCGCGGTGGCGTTCGAGACGTACTTCAGCAGCGATCGCTGGCCGCGGCTCGTCGCCCTCGGGGTGGCCGGCGCAAGCCTTCTGGCCGTCATCCTGCTGGCGACCACGACGATCGCCGCACCCGGCTATGCCCTCGATTCGCGCACCGGAGCGCCGACGGGGGACCTGCTGCCCGGCTCGATTCGCCTCCTCGCCCCGTTCCTGAACATCACGGGAGCGTTCGCGCTGGTCCTCGGAGCGGTCTTCTCCACCTACGTGTTCATGCCCAAGCGCCGGTTCCTCGGCTACTCGCTGGACCCATCCCAACCCGGCGACCAGTTCCTGTTCAACATCTTCATCGCCCCGGTGGCGATCGTCGTCAACCTGATCGCCTCGCTGCCGGGGACGGCTCGGGCGCTCGTCGCCGGGCGGATCCACAGTCGCGTTCCATCGACGATTCTGATCGCCATCGGGGCCTTCATCCCGATCGTGACCGATACGCTGAACCGCTTCGGCTCGACCCAGTTCTATCAGCTCGGCAAGCTCGTCAGCGTCGTCCTGTTATTCGCCGGCTTCCTCGTCTCGGTCGAAGTCTTCCGCGAGATCCGGGTGCCGTTCACCTCGATTCGGCTGGTCAGCGGCCGCGTCGAACGCCCAGCGGCGCCTGACGGCCCCGGAACCCCAGGGGCCACGGCCTCGTAGCATGGGGTGATGCTGCAGCCCGACAGCCCGAACATTGGCCTCCCGGAGTCGCCGCCCGATCTGGGCTGGGCCGTCGATGGGCCCGCCGACGCGCCCGCGATCGTCCTCGTCCATGGAACCCGGCTGACGCGGGCGGCGTGGCGAGCCGTGGCCGACGAGCTGTCGGGCGAATTCCGGGTGATCGCCGTCGACTTGCCGGGACACGGCGCGCGGTCATCGGAATCCTTCAGCCTCTACGGGGCTGCCTCCTCGATCGTCGATGCGATCGACGCGGCCGGCGGCGGCGAAGCCCTCGTCGTCGGCCACTCCCTCGGCGGCTACGTGGCGATGGAACTCGTCGCTCGCTGGCCGGACCGCGTCCGCGGCCTCGTGCTGGCGGGGGCCAGCCAGGAGCCGATCGGCCGCTGGTCGTTGCCGTATCGCCTGTATGCCTGGACCCTGGGCAGCTCTCCCCTCCGCCTGCTGGACAGCCTGAATACAGCATTCATCCGGATGCGTTACGACGCCCATATCGCGGAACCGATCGTGGCGGCCGGCGACTCGTCGCGCGCCGGCATGGAAGCCGTACGGGCGATCGTGAACGAGCCGTTCCTGCCCCGCCTCGCCCGATATTCGGGCCCGGTCCTCCTCATCAACGGCGAGTACGACCTGATCTTCCGTCTCGGCGAACGGGCGTTCCTGCGGTCGGTTGCGGGCGCTCGCCGCCGGCTCATCCCGGGTGCGACCCATTTGGTCACCCTGGACCGGCCCGAGGCGTTCGCCACCGCGGTGGCCACGTTTGCCCGCGGTTTGCCGACCCGCCGCGCCGCCCGAACCGGCCCCGCAGAGGGCGCTCCGCAGGGCCCCAGGGGCGCCCGGTAGGGCCGGAGGGGCCCCCGGCTATACTGGCAACCTCGTCCCTTCCCACCGCAACACGAGGTTCGATGCACGTCCGCAAAGCGGTCTTTCCTGCCGCCGGCTGGGGTACGCGATTCCTTCCCGCGACCAAAGCCCAGCCCAAGGAAATGTTGCCGCTGGTCGACAAGCCGGTCATCCAGTACGCCGTCGAAGAAGCGGTCGCCGCCGGCATCGAGCAGGTCATCATCGTCACGAGCAGCCAGAAGGGCGCGATCGAGGATCACTTCGACCTCTCCTACGAGCTCGAGCGCCTGCTCGAGGAGAAGGGCGAGATCGAGAAGCTCCGCCAGATCCGCCAGATCAGCGACCTCGCCCAGATCGCCTACGTCCGCCAGAAAGAACAGCTCGGCCTGGGTCATGCCGTCCTGATGGCCAAGGACATCATCGGCCACGAGCCATTCGCCGTCCTCCTGCCCGACGACGTCGTGGTCGCTGACCGGCCGTGCATCGGCCAGTTGATCCACGCCTACCACGAGACGCACGCCTCGGTCGTCGCCGTGATGAAGGTCTCGGCCGAGGAAACGAAGCGGTACGGGGTGATCGGCGTCGATCCGGCCGGCGAGCAGTCCCGGGATCCGCGCCTTCACAAGGTGACCAGGCTCGTGGAGAAGCCCGAGCCCAGCCAGGCACCCTCAAGTCTCGCGATCATCGGGCGCTACGTCCTCACCCCGAAGATCTTCGAGAAGCTCGAGGGCACGCCGCGCGGCGCGGGTGGGGAGATCCAGCTCACCGATGGCATCGAAGCGCTCATGGAGGAGCAGGGCGTCTACGCTTACGAGTTCGAAGGCACTCGCTATGACGCCGGCACCCGGATGGGCTGGCTGAAGGCGACCGTGGAGCTTGCGCTGGGGCGGCCCGACCTCGGCGGCGAGTTCCGGACCTACCTGCAGGGGTTGGAGCTCTAGCCGGCCGATCGCAGTCGTCCTGCGGCAACGCGAGACAGGGGTGAGTGCAACGCCGGCGCCGGATCGACCGTCCTAGACTACGATCCCCTGCGGCGCAACCCCGGCGAAGGGCTGAGGGCGCGGGATCAGCCACGGAACGGATTGGCCGAGGAGGGCTTTTGGCGGCGATTGGAAACGTGCTCGGGGGGCGGTACCGGCTCGTCGAGCTGCTGGGCCAGGGCGGCATGGCGACGATCTACCGGGCTCGTGACAATCAGCTCGAACGCGACGTCGCGGTCAAGATCCTCCGGCCCGAGTACGGGCGCGACCCATCGTTCATCGCCCGCTTCCGCATGGAAGCGCGTTCGGCGGCTGCCCTCAATCATCCGAACGTCGTCGGCGTCTACGACTACGGGGCCGACGAGTTCGGCCCGTTCATCGTCATGGAGCTCGTCGATGGCGAGGATCTGGCCTCCATCATTCGGCGAAGCGGCCCGCTTCCGCCACGTCAGGCGGCACGGCTCGCTGCCGAAAGCGCGCGCGCCATCGCCGCAGCCCATCAGCTGGGCGTCGTCCATCGGGATATCAAGCCGGGCAATATCCTCGTCACGTCCGACGGCCGGGTAAAGGTTGCCGATTTCGGCATCGCCAGGGCCATGGCCGAGGCCCAGATCACGCTGCCGGGCACGACCCTCGGGTCCGTTCACTACTTCAGTCCCGAGCAGGCCCGCGGGGAGCCGACGACCGCGGCGTCCGACCTCTACAGCCTGGGGATCGTTCTGTACGAGCTCCTGACAGGGCGGCGGCCGTTCGTTGGGGACAGCGCCGCTGCGGTGGCGCTCGCCCGCCTCAGCGGTCCCATTCCAAGCCCATCGGATGTCCGCGGCGGGATCCCGCCGGCGCTCGACGCGATCGTCACGCGCGCGCTCGCCCTCCACCCCGAGGATCGATTCGAATCAGCCGGTCAGATGGCGAGCGCGCTCGAGGCGTTCATCGAAGCCGACCGCGCCGGGGCGTCGCCACGCGTTGCTGCGTTTCCCGGCGTTCCGCCACCCACCGCCCCGGCCATGGACCCGGTCTCATCGCTTGAGCGACGCTCAGGAGGGCGGACCGTCGTGTCCGGGTCAGCCCGGCCGAACGCGGCCGCGATGGCTCGCGTCCCCTACTCCGCCGATGCCTACGCGGGCGCCGACGAGGGGCGAGTCGATGAACGGATCGAGCGACGCCGGCGGTACGCCGAGGAGCCCAACCAATCTGGATCGAGTCCCTGGGTCTGGGTATCGGCGTTGATGGCCCTGGCCATCCTGGCCGTGGCAGGCTTCGTCATCTTCCGCCTGGTCAGCGGGACCGCGACCCCTGCTGTCAGCCAGGTCACGCTCCCGAGCTTCGTCGATATGTCGTACGACCAGGCCGCCGCGAAAGCGGCACAGCTGGGGATCACGGTCGTTCGCGCTGCGTTCCAGCCGTCCGACAAGGCCGATGGAACCGTGATCGGCCAGGATCCGGCCGCCGGCACGAGCGTGGATCCCGGTTCGTCGGTCAAGCTCACGATCGCCCAGGGGGCGCAAACCGTTGCCATCCCCGACCTTCGAAACCACACCGAGGCGGAGGCCCTCAATCTCATCTTCGGGGCCGGATTGACGGTCGGCCAACGAACCGACGCCTTCGACGCCACCGTCCCCATCGGCTCGATCGTGAGCCAGGATCCGGGCCCCGGGATCCTCGCCACGAAGGGCCTGGCCGTCAACTACGTCGTCTCGAAGGGCCCCGAGCCGACACCCAGCCCAACCCCGACACCAACCCCGACACCGACCCCGACCCCGACTCCCAAGCCGACGCCGACCCCGACGCCCAAGCCGACGCCGACCCCGAAACCGACGCCAACTCCCACGCCGACGCCAACTCCCACGCCAACTCCCACGCCGACACCGACCCCAACCCCAACCCCCTGACGCTCACTCCGATGCGGCGTCAGATCACGAGTCGGGCTCGACCCAGAGTCCGGGCGACGTGAGCCGGGAGGTCACGGTCAGAGGGGCCGTGGCCGAGGGACTCTCCCAGCAACCGCGGATTTCGCGGCCGGTGATCGGCAGCCGCCGGCGGTCGAGCCCGCAGTACCCCAGGCCCGCCGCCACCGAGCCGCGGAAATGGCGACACGTGGCGCAGGAGACAGAGGACCGGCCGCAGACCCAGCACCGAGACGACTCAGGCTGAGGGGCGCCACAGAACTGGCAGCGCCACATCGGCATGGGGGCATCGTAGCTGCGAGCGGCGGATGTGTCGATATCGAAAATCCGGGCCGCGGTTTGAGGGCCGGTCTGAGGCACCCGGCGGGCCCCATGTGACGCCGCGGCGACCCGAGCAGCGGCCTACAGAACCGTGATCGCCGTCTGGTCGGTGGCGCTGCCATACTTCGTCGTCGTCACGAGGACCGCCGCGAGCCCGGCACCGGCCGTGCTTCCCGAGCCGACATTGGCCACGTAGGACGCCTTGCCGTGACTGTCCGTCGTCGTGGTTGCCTGGATCGGATCGAGCCCCGGAATCGTCAGGCTGAACGTGACCTCGGCACCCGAAACGGCCCGCCCGCTGGGATCGGTGACCAGAACGCTGAGGGTAACGTTCTGGGTCTGGCCGGCCTTGAGCCGGTAGGTCGATGCCGACAGCCGGGCGGTCATGGAGCTGGAGCCACCAAAAACGACGACCGAAGCGCTGGCGCCGTTGCCGGCCGGGTCCGTCGAGGTGAGCGTGAGGTTGTTCTGGCCTCTGTCGAGGCCGAGCGAGACGGAGAACGTCCCATCGGCCCCGGTCGTGGTCGTCGAGGTGCCGTTCGTCTGGTTCCTGACAATGATCGTCGAGCCGGCCTGGGTCTTGCCGCTGATCTTGACGCTCGACGCATTGACCGTGGCGTTGTTCTTCGGCGAGGTCACGGTGATGTTCGGTGGGTCCTGATCCAGGACGTAGGTCACGACCGGCGACAGCTCGGATTCCCCGCCGGGCCCGACAATGCTGGCACTGACGTTGTTCTGGCCCTTGGTCAGGTCGACCTGGACGCTGAGCTCGGCAGTCTGCCCGACGGCGACCTCCTCAATCGGCGCCGGGGCCTGGCCCGCCAGCCCGAGGTAGATCCTGACCCGCTCGCCCGGCTTGCCGATCACGCCACTCGGAACGGTGACCCGCAGGTCCACGGAGGCCTGATTCGTGTACGGCTGGTCCGGAGGGATCACGGTCGGCGGGTCCGAGATCGCGCTCGGCGTCGCGCTCGGAGCGCTCGTCGCAATCAGGCTGCCGGCCGCGGCGGAGACCGTCCGGCTCACGGACGCGACGAGCGAGCCGATGCCGCCGGTGCTCGTGTAGAAGACGGTCACCCCCAGCGCCACGATGGCGAAGACGAGCATCAACTGAGCCGCCAGAGGAAGGCCGCCGCGTCGCTCGACGCCGCCGTGAGGGGCGAGGCGGCCGGTCGCCGGAGCCCTCGACTGCGTCCTGGCAGGCGCCGGGCGCCCGGTCGAGGGTGGGCGCGGACGCACGTGCGCAGGTCGTCGTCCATTGGGCGGCATCGGGCGGCATTGTCGCATGGCCACCTATCGACGCCGAACGGGCTGCCGGTGTGTCGCGGTAACCGATCGAGCGGTCGCCGCAAGTGCGCCAGTGACCATCGAGGTCCGGCTTACGCATGCGCGGTGGGGTGTACTCTGCTGCGACGGAGACGCCCGGCCTAGGGGCGCGGGCCGGTCACGAGGGATTGGATGGACGCTCGCGATCCGAAGAGCGTCGGGCGGGTGAGGGGGGCGAAGGGCCGGCCCGGGTTCGGCGTCGGTCCGGTCGGGCGCGCCTCTTCCACCCTGGAGATGCCCCTTGCCTTCGACCGCCGTCAGCAACTCGGGCCCACGGTCGCAGCCGCGACGTTCGGCTTCGGGCTGCCGAATCTGCGTCGCAACGTATGCCCGCACTTCTACATGACCGGCATCCGCGGCGCGATCCCGATTCAGGCTCCGCACCTGCTGAAGGGGCTGATCCGTCAGGACTCGATCGTCTCGCGTTGCCAGCTCCGGGGTGGGGTCTACCTCGACCAGGGTTACGTCAACGACGTCTGCCTCAGTGCGCGCTTCAACCAGTGCGTCTTCTATGAGGACGACCTGAGCTGAGCCTGACCCGCCTACAGCGCGGCACTCGATCGATGGCATCCGGCTCGGCGAATCGCGCCTACGCGGAGGCGGTCGAGGCGCTCGCCGGCCGCGGTCGGTTCGGAATCCAGCTCGGATTGGGAAGGACGCGCGCCCTCCTCCGGGCGCTCGGGCACCCGGAACGTGAGTTTCGGGGGGCCCTGGTCGGCGGGACGAACGGCAAGGGAAGTGTCCTGGCGCTCGCCGCGAGCGTTCTCCGCCACGGGGGCTTCCGTGTGGGCGAGACGCCGAAGCCGCACCTTGTCTCCTACCGGGAACGGCTTCAGATCGCGGGCCGGCCGATCGACCGCGACACGTTCGTCCGCCTGGTTGATGAGATCCTGGTCCTCGCCAAGCGGGTCGAGGGCAAGGCGGGTCCGCCGACCGAGTTCGAGCTCCTGACAGCGATGGTCTTCCGCTGGTTCGCGGACGATGCGATCGATCTGGCCCTGGTCGAGGTCGGTCTCGGAGGCCGACTCGACGCGACCCACGCATGGGATGGCGGCGTGGCGGTGATCACGAACGTGGCCCTGGATCACATGGACCGCCTGGGTTCGACGATCCCGGAGATCGCCCGCGAGAAGTCCGCCATCATCAACCGCGGCGACCTCGCGGTGACCGGCGCCGAGGGCGAGGGGCTGGCGGTGATCCAGCGGCGCGCAAGACGGGTCGGGGCTCCGCTGCGGATCGTCGAGCCGGCGCGGCTGATCTCGTGGGATCGAGACGGGATCGACGTCGACCTCCCGCGACTCGGACGGACGCGGGTGGGCCTCCGCGGGCGCCATCAGGCACAGAACGTCGCGGTCGCGGACGCCCTGCTCGATGCACTCGAGGAGGTGGGCATTGCCCGCGTCACGGACACGGACCGGCGGACGGGTTACGCAACGGCGGTCTGGCCCGGGCGGCTTGAGCGCCTCGACGTGCCTCGCCCCGGCGACTCCGGGGATACGGGAGCGAGCAGGGCAGCAGGCACCCATTCCGGAATCCACGACCACGTCGAAGTTCTCCTCGACGGGGCCCACAATCCCGCCGGGGCCGCCGCCCTGGCCGTGGCGCTCGACGACCTTCGCCCGCATCTCCGGCCGGGCGTCGTCACGTTGGTGCAGGCATCGATGGCCGACAAGGACGTGGAGGGTGTGATCAGGGCGCTCGCCGCCAGCGAGGCCCTGCGAGGGGCGCGGATCATCGCCACCTCACTCGACCTCGCGCGGGCGCTTGGAGCGGATGAGCTGGCCGCGCGCTGGAGGGCCGTGGTCCGCGGGTCGGACCCGACGATCGAGCCCGATCCGGAACGGGCCCTCGAGCGCGCGCTGCGCGACGCGAGCGGTCCGGTGGTCGTTGCCGGCTCCCTCTACCTGGTCGGACGGGTCCGGGGCCTGCTTGTCGACGACTTGCTCCTGAGCGACCTCGAAGCTACGCCGGACGCCTGAAGGCGAGCGGGCCCACGCCTGAAGGCAATCCGGCCGGAGGCCCGATGTCAGCCTGGAGAGCGTCCGTTCGCAGTCGAGGACAATGAACGCCATGACGCGAGGGACGACGACAGATCTCGGGACGACGGCGATCGGCCGGCGCCGCTTTATCTGGGGCACACGCACGTTCGTCATGGGGATCCTCAACGCGACGCCAGATTCGTTCTCGGGGGACGGCCTCCTCGCAGACGCGGGCGATCCCGTTGCGCGAGCCCTCGCTCGCGGGCGGGCCATGGTCGAGGCCGGCGCCGACCTCCTCGACGTCGGGGGCGAATCGACCCGACCCGGCCACGCGCCGGTGGCGACCGATCAGGAGCTCGGCCGGGTGGTTCCGATCGTCGCCGCACTCCACGTCGCCTTGCCGGAGATGCCCCTCAGCGTCGACACGACCAAGCCGGCGGTGGCCGTGGCGGCGCTCGACGCCGGCGCCGCACTCATCAACGACGTCTGGGGCGTTCCGGCCAACGACGACCTCGCCCGCATTGCGGCAGAACGCGGCGTCCCGATCGTGCTCATGCACAACCGCGCCGAGGCTCGCTACGTCGACGTCGTCACCGAGGTTATCGATGACCTTCGCCAGGCGATCGATCGGGCCCTCGGCGCCGGCGTCGCCTGGGAGTCGATCCTGATCGACCCGGGCTTCGGCTTCGGCAAGGCGCCGCTCCACAATCTCGCCATCCTGCGCGATCTCGGGCGGCTCCGGGCGCTGGGCCGGCCGATCCTGATCGGTACGTCACGCAAATCGACACTCGGGGCGATCGTCGACCTCCCCGTCGAAGATCGTCTTGAGGCGACCCTCGCCACGACCGCGATCGCCATCGCCGGCGGGGCCGACGTCGTGCGGGTCCACGACGTTCGGGCGAACGTTCGAGCGGCACGCGTCGCCGATGCCATCGTCCGGGACAACTGGCGTCCGCCGGAGGATGGAGGCCGATGAGCGATCGCGTCGTGCTGCACAACATGGTGTTCGAGGCGCGTCACGGCGTGCACGATTGGGAACAGGTGACGCCACAGCGCTTCGAGGTCGACGTCGAGCTTTTTCTCGATCTCCGCTCAGCCGGGAGCAGCGACGATCTCGCGATGACCGTCGACTACGGCGAGGTCTATCGCCTCACGCGGGACATCGTCGTCTCCCGGTCATACCGCCTGCTCGAGGCCCTCGCAACAGCGATCGCCACCGAGACGCTGGAAGCCCATCCGAGGGCCGACGAGGTCCTCGTCCGCGTGCGCAAGCCCGATGTCAAGCTCGAGGGAGCGCTCGATTACGCGGGCGTCGAGATCCGGCGCGGCCGGCCAGACCGCACCCCCTAGAGGTTGGCCGGTCGCGTTCCGAGCGTGACCTGGACCGTTAGCTTGGAACCGTTGCGAAGGATGTCGACCGCGACGGTCTGCCCCGGCGAGAACTGGCTCAGGACCAGGTCCAGCGGATGGGTCGTGTCGATCGCGTGGCCCGCCACGCCCGTGATGATGTCGCCGTCCTTGAGGCCGGCCTGTTCGGCCGGGCTGCCGGGTGCGACAGCCGGAGTGCTCTGGCCGTTGGCGTCCTGGCCGGGCCCGAGGAGAGCTCCCTGCGAGACCGGCAGGTTGTCCTTCTGCTTCAGTTGCAGATCGATCGCGACGTAGCGCACGCCGATGTACGGCCGGCTCAGCTGCTTGCCGGCGAGGGCCTGTTGCATGATCGGCCGGGCGATGTCGATCGGGATGGCGAAACCGATGCCGTTGCTGCCGCTGGCGGTCGCCGTATTGATGCCGATGACGTTGCCGGCCGCGTCGAGGAGCGGGCCGCCGCTGTTGCCCGGATTGATCGCGGCGTCGGTCTGGATGAGGTTGTTCAGGCGCGTGCCGCTGCTGACCGTAATGGAGCGTCCCTGGGCAGAGATGATGCCGCTGGTGACGGATCCGGTGTAGGTCCCGAGCGGACTGCCGATGGCGATCGCGAGCTGACCGACCTTGAGGTCCGATGAGCTGCCGATCGGCGCGGCCGGCAGGTTCTTTGCATCGATCTTGACGATCGCCAGGTCGGTCAGGGTGTCGACGCCGTAGACGGTGCCCTTGTACTGGCTTCCGTCCTTGAGCTCCACGGTCATGCTGGTCACCGTGTTGCCGCTCTCGTCGCTGACGACGTGGCGATTGGTGAGGATCCAGCCGCTGGCGTCGTAGATGATCCCGGAGCCGACGCCGGTCTCGGGGATGGTCCCACCGGCGATGCTCGTCGCCTGCGTGGTGGACGTGATCTGGACGACTGCCGGGCTCGCCTTGGCTGCCGCGTCGATGATTGCCGACGACTCGTCGATCGTGACGGGCAGCCGAGCCCCCGCAGGCGTGTTGGTGGTCGCCGCAGCGGGGGTCACCGTACGGTTCAGCGCGCCGCTGGCATTCAGCGCAACGAAGGTGCCGCCCGAGGCGAGGATCGCGGCGAGCACCGCCGCCACGATGACGGTGCCGAGGCCGCGGCTCGACTGCGGACTGACGTCCGGAGGCTCGGCCACGGCGCGTCCGACCGGCATCCCGAGGGCTCCCTGGCTCGACGCCGCAGGGCCCCACGGATAGGAAGCGCCGGTCGGCGCCGGAACCTGTTCGGGCCCTGGCGAGCCCCAGGTCGCCGTCGTCCATTCGGGCCGATGGGACGGCTCCGGCGTATAGGTCTGGGTGGGTGCGTCGTCCGCGGCTGCCGCGACCGCCGGAGTTGCCGCAGGGGCAGACGCCGGCTCGGGCGCCGGGGCCGGCCGATCCCAGGGATCGCTTGGGGACGGTGCGGGAGGGTTGGCCGCCTCGTCGGGATCGTTCGGCTGCGGGTCGGGCTGTGGCGATGGACGCTGATCGTTCATGGGGTGAATGCGGTCCTCGAGGAATGGGGCGCTGCGAGCGCGACGGTTGGCAAGCGGACGAATCTCAGGTTGACGCCCCTTGATTCAGGGCGGAGCGTTCAGTCGATGAAGAATCCGCCACATCGGCGGGCATCGCCGGCTCGGTCGAGCGTGCGGAGCGCACAGTCGCGGTCGTTCGGGCAGCACCGGCCACGGGAGCGGGACTCGTTGGACTGGCGGACTCCTCGCTCGTCGACCGGCCTCGTCGCCGCCCACCGTCGCTGCTCGCGGACCCGGCCCGAGGGTCCCGCGGCAGGGCGACCGTGAAGGTCGATCCGGCCCCGAGCTTTGTCTCGACCGTGACGGTCCCGCCGTGCATGTCCACGATGGATCGGACGATCGCGAGACCGAGGCCGCTGCCGCTTCCGCGGGCCTCGTTGGCCCGGGACCCACGGAAGAACCGTTCGAAGATGTGCGGAAGCTCGCCGGGGTCGATGCCGACCCCGGAGTCCCGGACCTCGATGCGGGCCCCGGATCGCATCGGACGGACGCTCACGTCGATCCGGCCGCCTTTTTCGGTGAACTTGATGGCGTTGCCGACGAGGTTGGCCACGACCTGACCGATCCGTAGCGGGTCGTGCCGGATGCGGATCGGCGCATCGGGCACGGAGACCTCCAGGGCGATGCCGCGCTTGGCGGCCGCCGCGAAGGATTGCTGGACGGCCGACTCGACGGCCGCGCGCAGGTCGTCGGGGCGGAGATCCAGCAGGACCAGTCCCGAGTCGAGCTTCGAGAGCTCCAGGAGATTGAGGGCCAGCCAGTCGAGCCGTTCGAGCTGCTGGCGACTTGACTCGAGGAACTCGGCGCGTCGGTCGGGGTCGTCCGCGGCGCCCTCGACGAGCAACTCGTTGAAGGTCCGAAGAGCGGCGATCGGCGTCCGCAGCTCGTGCGACACGTCGGCCAGGAAGTCGCGGCCGCGATCGCGGTCTGTTCGAATGATCTCGACGCTCTCTTCGAGGCGCGCCGCCATCGCGTTGAACTGGAGAGCCAACTCCGCCAGTTCCGAGCTGCCGACCTGGACATGGTTGGCGGGGACTCGCCTGGCCAGGTCGCCTTCAGCCAGACCTCTCGACGCCTCCGTCAGGCGACGGAGGGGTGTCGTGAAGCGTCGTGCCAGGACGGCCGCGAGGAGGAGGGCGAACGCGAACGCGACGCCGCCGATCGGGACGAACATGCCGGTGATGTTGGCGAGGGTCGTGGCCCGGAACGTGTAGGGATTCGCGAGGGTCACTTCGACGAAGTACGGAGGGTCCGCCCCCAGGACCGGGTACCGGAACGGCTTGGTTGCGATCGCCTCACGCGTCTGGCCGGGGGGCGGCGTCTGGACCGTCGCCCCGAAGGTGCCGTTCGCCGCCGGAATGAATTGGCCGCCCACGTCCAGACCGAGTCGGATCCGGATATCGGCGTGGGCCAGCTGGTCGGTCAGGATCTTCTGCTGCGCCGCCCGCACGAGGCTGAGCTCGACTCCCGGAGCGACGACGTTGTCGGGGCTGACCGGGGACTCGATGCTCGTGCTTTCCGCGAGGATGACCACGTATTGCGCGACATTGAGGGCTCGCGCCTGGAGATCGACCTGTTGCTGTTGGGCAAGGAAGTCGTCGACGCGATTGATGATCAGCGCCGACACAAGGAACAGCGTGAGCGCGACGACGGCCACGAAGCCCAGCGTGAGGCGGGCCTGGAACGTCGATGGCGCGAGGTCTCGAACCCACGCCGACAACGCAGGGATTCGGCCGGCAGCAACCGGACGTGGGGGACTGTCCGAGAGCGGAGGATCCGTCTCAGCGCTCGGCGAACGCGTAGCCGACACCACGAACCGTCAGGACGAACGCTGGCGACGCTGGATCGTCTTCGATCTTGTCTCGAAGGTGGCTGACATGGACGTTGATCGTCTTCTCGTCCTGGTCGAGGGCCTCGTAGTCGCGCAGGAGCTCGAGGAGTTCGCCACGTGTGTAGACCCGGCCCGGCTTGCTTGCGAGGTGCCGGAGGATCTCGAACTCGGTTGGGGTCAGGGCGATCCGGCGGCTCCCGCGCTGAACCCGCCGCCGCTCGAGGTCGATGAGCAGGTCGCCGTGGCGGACGACGCGGCCGCCCGCGGCGTCCGAAAGGTCGCCGTAGGCACGACGCAGCAGCGCCTTGATCCGGCTTAACAGTTCCCGCAGGCCGAATGGTTTCGTGAGGTAGTCGTCCGCGCCGAGCTCGAGGCCGATGACCTTGTCGACCTCCTCGTCGCGGGCGGTCAGGACGAGCACGGGTGCCTTCGAGCCGCTGGCTCGGAGTCGCCGCAGGACCTCGAATCCATCCATGCCCGGCAAACGCACGTCCAGGACCACGAGGTCCGGGGCCTGGGTCGTCGCGAATTCGAGGCCCTCGTCACCCGACCGGGCGACGGTCACCGAGTATCCCTCCTGCTGGAGGGCGTACTGGATGCCTCGGGCGACGGCGAACTCGTCTTCGACGATGAGAATGGTTGCGGCCACGCGATCGATCCTACACCGGGGTCGCCGATCGTCCCCCCGACGCTTCCGTCGGCGGGAGGATGTCGTGGTAAGGTTTGCCACCCGGGCGCCCGCATGCGCGTGCAATGCACTGCGAGTTGCCGCCCGACCCAGATCTGACGCACCGCCCATCCGACTGTTCCGAGGTTCAACCCGATGCCGACCGCACGCCCGACGCTGGCTGCCCTTCCTCGTGAGGTGACCGGCAAGGCCGTCGCTCACCTCCGCCGTGAGGGACGCCTGCCGGCCGTCGTCTACGGTCGGGGCCAGGGGTCCGCGAACCTGTCCGTCGATACCCACGAGTTCGAGCTCCTGCGGATGCACGCAGGTCCCAACGTCCTGATCGACCTGGCGGTCGACGGCGCGACCCCCAGGCCCGTGCTGGTCCATGGCGTTCAGGTCCATCCGGTCAATCGGCGCCCCCTTCATGTCGACCTGTTCCTCGTCCGCATGACCGAAGAGCTGACCGTCGACGTGCCGCTCGTGCCTGCCGGCGTTTCCGAGGCGGTCGATCGTCACGGCGGCACGCTCCTCCACGTCGTGGAGAACGTCCGGATCCGGGCATTACCCGATCATTTGCCCCAGTCGATTGAGTACTCCATCGAGCCACTCACCGACTTCGACGGCGCGATCCATGTCCGCGACCTCGCGATCCCCTCCGACGTGACCCTCCTGACCGACGCCGACGAGATCGTGGCCAAGGTTCTCCCGCCGCGGGTCGAGGAGGAGCCGGTCGTCGCCGAGGCCGCCCCGGAGGGCGAGGCGGAAGAGGGCGCCGAGCCCGGCGAGACTCCAGTCGGCGAGGGCGGCACCGAGGCGCCCGAGGCCAACGAGTAGCCGCCCGGCGGCTTGCCCCCGGCGGCGCACTGCGCGTCAGCCCTGGGCGCGTCAGCCCTGGGCGGCGTCCTCCGGCACACGCCCCGTCGCGTAGACGATCGGCAGGCGCAGGAGCAGCGCGTCCTCGGGGAGCTGCCGGAGCAGTTCCCGGAACCGGCGCTTCAGGCGAATCCGCTGCCGGCGATCGAGGCTGGCGACGAGGTCCTCTTCGTCGAACTCCTCGACGAAGCGCGCGAATCCTTCGACGTCGAAACGGTAGGTGAGCTCGGCGGCGTGAGCTCGGGCTTCCTTCAGGCCGGCGCGCCGCAGGCC
>DATCPH010000062.1:0-16895 GCA_036570185.1 Candidatus Limnocylindrales bacterium
GGCTTGGCGCGCGCTTGCTCGGCAGCCCGCCGATCGCCGCCGCGCGCTGGTCCTCCGCTTCGTGGAGGAGATGTCGACGGCCGAGATTGCGGGCGTCCTCGGTCGTTCCGAGGGGGCCGTGCGGGTGTTGATCCACCGCGCCCTTCGGTCGATGGCCCGCGACCTCCGCGGCCAGGGACGGTGACGCTCCTTGGCCACGACGTCGACGACGTTGAGGCGCTGATCACCGACCGTTACCTCGAGTCGCTGATGGCCGTGGGGCGTCCGGCGGTCGCGGCGGGCATCGATCCGCTCGATCTCGACGAGGGCGTTCGACTGGCTGCCCTTCGGCTCCGTCGCGACCTCCCTCGATTCCATCCCTCGTTCCGCTTCGAGGAACGCCTCGCCCTGAAGCTGGCTGCAGCCGCGTCGCGCGTCGGCGTCCCGGCCGCAGCTGGCGCCGAGGGTGTGGTCGTCCCATTTGCGGCTCGGACGCGGGAGCGACGCGACGATTTCGATCCGCGGGTCGGTGCAGTGGGTGGCGCCGGAGCCGGCTTGCAGGCCCTTCCCGCAGCCGGCGACGGGTCCTTCGACCTGATGGCCGCCGACCGAGGCACGCACCGGACCCGCCCCCTCCTGATCGGTGGGGCGATGGCTTCGGCCGCCATCTCGATCGCGGGCGCCGCCTGGGTCGCCTGGCGGCGCAGCCGTCCGGCGTCGACGGCGGCCCTCGGCGACGGCTCAGTTGCAGGCAGGCTCGACTGATGCCGCAGGCCGTCTGATGCCGATCAAGCTGCCCTCCTTTCGCCCGCGGAAGGACGCCTACCCGCCCGATCTCTGGACCAAATGCCCCACGTGCGGCGAGATCCTCTTCAACAAGCAGCTCGACAAGAACCTCCGGGTCTGCCCGAACTGCGGCCATCACTTCCGCCTGTCCGCACAGATGCGGCTCGACTTACTGCTCGATCCTGGCTCGTTCGTGGAGCTGGATGGGGGCCTCCAGTCCCTCGATCCGCTGGGCTTCGTGGACCAGAAGCCGTACCCGGAACGAATCGCCGCGGCCCAGACGTCGACGGGCATGCGTGACGCGGCGATCCGCGGCATCGGCTCGCTCGGTGGTCGGCCGGTCTCCGTCTGTGTGATGGACTTCGGCTTCATGGGCGGGTCAATGGGTGCCGTCGTCGGCGAGAAGGTGACGCGATCGGCCGAGACGGCGCTGGCCGACCGGTTGCCCCTGCTCATCGTGTCCGCCTCGGGAGGCGCCCGCATGCAGGAAGGGACACTGGCGTTGATGCAACTGGCGAAAACCCTGGCCGCGTTGGAGCGGCTGCGGATGGGCCGGGTGCCGTACATCAGCGTCATGAGCGACCCGACCACCGGCGGCGTGTTCGCCTCATTCGCCGTCCGGGGCGATGTGAACCTCGCCGAGCCGAATGCGCTGATCGGTTTCGCCGGTGCTCGGGTCTCTGCCGGCACGATCGCCCAGGAGTTGCCCGAAGGCTTCCAGCGCTCCGAGTTCCTGTTCCGGCACGGGTTCGTGGACCGGGTCGTCCATCGGACGAACCTCCGCGAGGAGATCGCTCTCCTGCTCCGGTACCTGGTGCCGCAAGCGCTTGCCGAGGATGGCATCGGGCCCGGGACGATTCCTGCGTTCCGGCCGCGCGAGTTCCTCTCGTCGCTCGCCGACAAGGTCATCTCCGAGGCGACTCCCGAGGAAGGGAATGGGACGGACCCGCACACCCGCGGCCGAACGCGTCGGACGCGGGCCGCAGCGGCGCCGGCGCCACGGAAGCGAGGGGGAGCGGACGATGGTTGATCGCCTGCTCCGGCGCGGCCGTGACGGCGCCTCCGTGCCGCCCGATTCGCCGCCGCACGATTCGCCGCCGACCGATCGCACGCCAGCGGCGGACCGCCGCGACGAGGTCTGGGCCCGCGTCCAGCTTGCGCGGAACCTGCGCCGGCCACGGACCCTCGAGCTCGTCGGCGCCATGGCCGACGAATTCATCGAGCTTCACGGGGATCGGGTCTTCGGCGACGATCCGGCGATGGTCGCCGGCTTTGCGCGGATCGCCGGCCGGCGCGTGGTCGTCGTCGGCCAGCAGAAGGGCGCCGACACCGACGAGAACATCCGACGGAACTTCGGGATGCCGCACCCCGAGGGGTATCGAAAGACGATGCGGGTCATGGAGCTGGCGGAGCGGTTCAGCCTGCCGATCGTCAGCTTCGTTGACGTGCCCGGTGCCCATCCGGGCCCCGAGTCGGAGGAGCGGGGGATCGCCGAGGCGATCGCCAGCTCGATCGGCCTGATGACCCGCCTCCGCACGCCGATCGTGGCGGTCATCACCGGCGAAGGTGGCTCGGGCGGGGCCCTGGCGATCGCCGTCGGCGACGTCGTCATCGCCCTCGAGAACGCCGTGTATTCGGTGATCAGTCCCGAGGGCTCCGCTTCCATCCTGTGGAGGACCGCCGACGAGGCCGCCACTGCCGCCCTGGCGATGAAGATGACTGCTGCCGAGCAAGTCGAGCTGGGTGTCGTCGACGTGCTGGTGACCGAGCCGGGCAAGGGCGCGCACACGGACCACGCCGAAACGGCACGGCGCCTCAAGACGGCAATCGTTGCCGAGCTGGACAGGCTTGCCGGCATCCCGATCGACGAGCTCGTTGAGCTTCGATATCGGCGGTATCGGTCGCTCGGTGCATACACTGAGGTTTCGGCCCCGCCCATCGCCCCGCCGGACCGTCCGGGCCTGGCCGATCGATTTCGCAATCTGCTGGACCCGGCTCGGCGGTTGCCGGGAGCGCCAGTCCCGGGGCCGGCGCGCCTCCGGGACGAGCCGCCTGCTCGAGAAGAGGTCTGACCATTGAGCGACCCGGGACCCGATCAGGCAATGCCCGAGGCCGCGCCGGCTGGGGCTTCCGCGATCGATGACCGAAATCCGGCCGAGCGGGCTGCCGATCACGCCGAGATCGAGCGCCTCGCTTCGGACCTGCTGCCGTCCCTGACCGCCAAGCTCGGCGCGACCGGCCTGGCCGAGATCGAGGTTCGCGAGGGCGCGCGCCGGATCCGAATCCGCCAGCCGGCGATGGAGGTGGCGTCTGGAAGTGTCGGGCCCGCCGATCGCCAGGGCCGGGCGCAGGGCGGGCATGGTCCTCACGGTCACGCTCCTGCCGCCGATCCGCAGCGCCTCGCACACGGCGCCTCGACGGCCCCGACCAACGGCAGCAATCCGGCAGGCCGAGCCGACCCGGATGGGCACCGAGCGGTGGCAACATCGCCCGCGGTCGGGATCTTCCAACCAGGCTCTGCCGCTCGAGCAGGGACGCGCGTCCGTGCCGGGGATCGCCTCGGTAACGTGGACATGCTCGGCGTTCCGCAGGAGGTCGTCGCCCCGACCGACGGCATCGTGGGCGCCACCCTCGTCGAAAGCGGCCAAGCAGTCGAATACGGCCAGGAGCTGATCCGAATCGAGCTGACGGGCGTGTCGGCGTCGCCCGGCCAGGATCGCAGCTGATGTTCCATAAGGTCCTCATCGCAAACCGCGGCGAGATCGCGCTCCGGATCCTGCGCGCGTGCCGGGAGCTCGGTATCGAAGGCGTCGTGGCCTACAGCGAAGCCGACCGGGAGAGTCTCGCCGTCGAGCTGGCCGACGAGGCGATCTGCATCGGGCCAGCCGATGCGCGTCGCTCCTACCTGTCTGCACCGGCGATCGTCTCCGCTGCGATCGTGACCGGCTGCGAGGCGATTCATCCCGGCTACGGGTTCCTGTCCGAGGACGACGGCTTTGCCGAGGTCGTTCGCGCCCATGGCCTGACGTTCATCGGTCCGCCGGCGCGCGTCCTGGAGCGATTCGCGAGCAAGGAGGCCACGCGCAGTCTCCTCGGCGAGCATGGGCTGCCGACCATCCCCGGTTCGCGCGGCATGCTACGCGACGATGCAGACGCGCTCGATGAGGCCGAGCGGATCGGCTACCCGGTCCTGATCAAGCCATCGGCGGGAGGCGGCGGCAAGGGCATGCGGCGGGTGCGGTCGCCTCGAGAGCTGGAGTCGGCCATCAAGGTCTGCCGGTCGGAAGCCAAGGCCGCCTTTGGCGACGACTCGCTGTACCTCGAGAAATGGCTCGAGGACAATCGCCACGTCGAGGTCCAGGTCGCCGTGGACCGCTACGGCCAGGCCGTTCACCTGGGCGAGCGCGATTGCTCGGTCCAGCGCCGACACCAGAAGATCCTCGAGGAATCGCCGACGCCCGCGCTCTCCGAAGCTGCCCGAACCGATCTCTGCGAGCGAGCAGTTCGCGCCGTCGTGGCGGCCGGCTATGAGAACGTCGGAACCCTGGAATTCCTCGTCGACGCGGACGGCAACTTCTACTTCATCGAGATCAACTGCCGCATCCAGGTGGAGCATCCGATCACGGAGGCCCGCACCGGCATCGACATGGTCGCACTCCAGCTCCGAATCGCGGCCGGCGAGCCGCTGGGTTTCACCCAGGCCGGCGTCTCATTCCGGGGACACGCGATCGAATTCCGGATCAATGCCGAGGACGTCGAACACGACTTTCGGCCGAGCGCCGGGGTCGTTGAGCGCTACATGGCTCCCGGCGGCCCGGGCATCCGCATGGATTCACACCTGTACGCCGGCTACGAGGTGCCCCCCTTCTACGACTCCCTCCTGGGCAAGCTGATCGTCTGGGCGCCGGACCGGCCCGGCGCGATCGCCCGGTCTCGCGTCGCACTCGACGAGCTCGTCATCGATGGACTGGTGACGAACATCCCCATCCACAGAGCACTTCTCGAGAACGAGGCGTTCATCGCCGGACGCGTGACGACCAATCTTCTCGACCGCATCGGGAGCGCCGCGTTCCTTGCGGCGGCGGCCCGCGCGTGAACCCCCCGGAGCGCGTGAACCCCCGGGAGCGCGTGAACGCCCTGGAGCGGGTAGCCAGCGCTCGATTGCCCGAGCCGTGCCGTTGCAGCCGTGCACGGAGTCCGTTGATCGCGACCGCGGCGCCGCATCAGACTTGGCCGACGCATGCAGATTGCCGGAGAGGTTCGTGACCGACGCCGCCGTCCATACGACACGCGAGATCGCCGATCTCATTCCGCACCGGTGGCCGTTCCTGCTTGTGGATCGGATCGTGGAATACGACGCGGACTCGCGTCGGATCGTCGGCATCAAGGGCGTGACCGCGAGCGAATGGTTCTTCCAGGGTCATTTTCCGGGCCTGCCGGTGATGCCCGGCGTCCTACAGGTTGAGGCCCTCGCCCAGACGATGGCCGTCTATGTCGCCAAGCAGCCCGGCTTTGGGGACCGCATCGGTCTCTTCGCCGCGATCGACGACTGCCGCTTCAAGCGCATCGTCGCGCCCGGCGACGTCCTCCGTCTCGAGGTGACGATGGACAAGCTCGGCTCCCGCTTCGGGCGTGGCCGCGGGATCGCATCGGTCGATGGCGAGACCGCCTGCGAGGCGACGCTCAGCTTCATCATCCCCGGCCAGGGCGTGTTGCGGTGACCACGGGAGGCTGGAGCGTGCCGCGATGACCACGCGACTCGCGGTCCTATCGGACGTCCACGGCAACGTCGCGGCCCTGGAGGCTGTCCGTGCGGCCGTTCGAGCTGCGAAGGCGGACTTCGTCCTCGTTGCCGGCGACCTCGTAATGAATGGACCTGAACCGGCCGCAGCGGTCGACGCGGTCCGCGAGCTCGAGGCCGAGGGCGCGCTGGTGGTCCAGGGCAACACCGACATCGCGGTGGCCGACTTCGATTACACCGCGGCCTTCCCGTGGCTCACCGACGGCGTTCCCGACAGTTTCAGGATCGCGGCCCAATGGGCGCACGAGGCTCTCGGTCCCGAGCGGATCGATTGGCTCCGGCGCCTCCCCTCGGAGCGCCGGCTTCGCGTCGACGACACGCTGGTCCTCGTCACGCATGCCTCGCCGGGCTCTCAGACGGCGGGCTTCGATCCGAGCCTCGACGCCAGCACGATCCTCGAGCGCCTGTCACGGACCGACGCCCGCGTCATCTGCTGCGGGCATACCCACCTGCCCGAGGTCCGCGATTTCGGCTGGCGCGTGATCGTCAACGCCGGCAGCGCCGGATACGTGTTCGACGGCGATCCCACCGCGAGCTGGGCCCTCGTCGAGATCGATGGCGAGACCGTCACGGCCGACATTCGCAGGGCGTCCTTCGACGTCCTGGCCGTTTCCAACGCGATCACCGCTCGCGGGTTGCCGGGCGATGTCTACCGGGCGGCGACTGTCCGGACGGCGAAACTCGTCCGATGAACGCCCCCTTCGATGGCCGCCGCGTCGTCGTGACCGGAATGGGTTGCGTGACCGCGCTCGGCAACAATCTCGAGACCACGTGGCAGGGGATCGTGGCGGGGCGCCCCGGGATCCGGACCATCGACCGCTTCGATCCATCCAGGCTGCCATCGAAGATCGCCGGTCAGGTCCAGGGTTTCGACGCAAGCCACATCCTGGACCGCAAGGAGCTGCGACGGACGGACCTCTACATCCAGTACGGGCTGGTTGCCGCCCGCGAGGCGATGGACCAGGCCGGCCTCCCCGCCCGCCTCGAAGGCGAGGTGGCGCAGCGAACCGGCGTCATCCTGGCCACCGGCGTCGGCGGCGTGAACACGATGTTCGACAACGTCGTGACCTTTGCCCACCGGGGTCCCGACCGGATCAGCCCGTTCCTGATCCCGATGGGGATCGCGAACGTCGGGGCGGGCCAGATCGCCATGAGCTTCGGCCCGCTCGGTCCGAACTTCACGACCGTTTCCGCCTGCGCCAGCAGCGGCCATGCCCTCGGCGAGGCGGCCGAGACGATTCGCCGGAACGACGCCGACATCATGATCGCCGGCGGCAGCGAGGCCCCACTCCACGAGGCACTGGTCGGGGGATTCTGCTCGATGAAGGCGCTCAGCAACCGGAACGCCGATCCGGGGGCTGCTTCGCGTCCCTTCGACCGAGACCGTGACGGGTTCGTGATCGCCGAGGGTGCCGGCGTGGTCGTCCTCGAGGCGCTCAAGTCGGCCCTGGATCGCGGTGCCACGATCCTCGCCGAGTTGGTCGGCTACGGTGCCACGGCGGACGGCTACCACCTGACCCTGCCGGCGCCGGGCGGAAGCGGGGCCGTCCGTGCAGCCCGCCGCGCGATCGAGAAGGCGGGACTGGAGGTCAGCGACATCGACCACCTCAATGCCCACGCGACCTCGACGCCCGAAGGCGATCTCGCGGAGATGCAGGCCATTCGAACGATCTTCGGGGATCGCGCGCCGGAGGTGCCCGTGACGGCCAACAAGTCGATGCTCGGCCACACCCTCGGGGCCGCCGGCGGCATCGAGGCCATCCTGTCGGTCCAGACGATCCGGACGGGTTGCATTCCACCCACGATCAACCTCGATGCGCCAGATCCGGCAGGCGAGGGGCTCGACCTCACCCCGAAGGTCGCGCGGTCGCACGCGGTCCGGACCGCGCTGTCGAACTCCTTCGGGTTCGGCGGTCAGAACTCGGCGCTCGTCCTCGCCCGGTGGGACGAATGACCGAGGCTGCCAGCGTTCAGCCGGCCGGCGACCCCGGCAAGGTGTTGAGTCAGCCCGACTCCGCGTCGATCGCCGCGGATCCTGGCGACGCGTCGCTGCTGGCCCTCATCGACCGCCTCGCCGCGCTCCTCCAGAACACCGACCTCACCGAGCTCGAAGTCGAGGTCCGCGGAACCGGAGTCACTCTTCGCAAGCCCGCGGCATTCGCGGTCGCGCCAGCGGTCGGTGGGCCGGACAGTTCCCCCGGGCAGACTGAATCCGCCGCCGGGTCCGCCGCCACAGGGTCCGACACCGCCGGCTCGGCCGGAGTCGGCGCAGAGCCGGCCGTCGCGAGCCGGCCGTCGGTCAAGGCGCCGCTGACAGGCATCTTCTACAACGCGCCGTCGCCCGGTTCGGCGCCGTATGTCAAGGTCGGTGGTGAAATTGCCGTCGGCCAGGTGATCGGCCTCATCGAAGCGATGAAGTTGTTCAACGAGATCAAGTCGGACCTCGCCGGTAGGGTCGTCCGGTTCGCCGCCGAAACCGGCCAGCTCGTGAAAGCCCGCCAGCCCCTCATTGAGGTTGAGCCCCTGTGACTGCCGACCGAACGCTCTCTGCCCACGTCACCGGCTGGGGTCGCTACGCCCCAGGCCAGGTGCTGACCAACCACGACCTGGAGCGGATCGTCGATACCTCCGACGAATGGATCGTCAGCCGGACCGGGATCCGCGAGCGTCGGGTGGCCGCCGCCGACGAGACGACGGCCTCGATGGCCGCCGTCGCGTCCAAGCGCGCCCTGGCGACCGCGGGCCTCGACGCCGACGACATCGACGTGATCCTCCTGGCGACCCTGACTCCCGACTACTGGATGCCGTCGACCGCGGCGCTGGTCAAGGAGGCCATCGGCAACAACCGAGCATTTGCCATGGACGTGGCTGCAGCATGCTCGGGGTTCGTCTACGCCTGGTCCGCCGCGCAGGCATACATCACGAGTGGCATGGCCCGCCACGTGCTGGTCATCGGCGCCGAGCTGCTGACCCGCTTCCTCGACTACACCGACCGCAACACGTGCATCCTGTTCGGCGACGGCGCCGGCGCGGTGATCCTGTCCGCGTCCGAGGAGCCCGGCGGAAGCCTCGGGATCGAGCTCACGACCGAGCCACAGGGCGCCTACATGATCTGGCTGCCGGCGGGGGGAGCGAAGAGCCCGCCGTCGCGCGCGACGGTCGAGCGCGGCGAGCACTTCATCCGGATGGAGGGTCGCGAGACCTACCGCTTCGCGACCCGCACCCTCGCGAGCACCGCCCTTGCCGCCATCCGCAAGGCCGGCCTGCAGATGTCCGACATTGACCTGTTCATCCCGCACCAGGCGAACATCCGGATCATCCGCTCGGTGGCGGACGGGCTCGGGCTGCCAATGGAGCGGATGTACGTGAATCTCGACCGCTACGGGAACACCTCGGCCGCGTCGATCCCGATGGCCCTCGCCGAGGCGGTCAACGAGGGGCGGGTGAAGGTCGGCGACCGGATCGTGATCGTCGCCTTCGGTGCGGGCTTCACGTCGGGTGCCGCTGCCCTGGAATGGACCGCCGACCCCGCGCGTGGCGCCCTCGGGGACAAGGTCGGACCCGAGGACGTCCACGTTCGCCTCCCGGTCGACTGGGATTCGGTCGACCCCATCCCACCGGCGCTCGCCGCGATCATGGCCCGGCCAGTGGTCCCCGGCATCGAGCTGGACCTCGACGACGTCTCTCCGGGCGAGCCCGAGCCGGCGTCAGTTCCGTCGCGCTAGCAGCCGGGCCCTGGCCGATGATCGACCTGTCGGGCGCGTCCGCTCTCGTCACCGGTGGGGCGCGAGGCATCGGCCGGGCCATCGTGACGCGGCTGGCGACCCAGGGGGCGGACGTTGCCTTTACCTATCGCGGCAACGCCGCCGCCGCGGCCGAGACCGTGAGCACGGTCGGGGCGCTGGGCAGACGGGCCCTGTCGATTCAGGCGGATGTCAAGGATGTCGAAGCGGCCGACAAGGTCGTGAAGGCCACGCTCGAGGCCTTTGGCAAGGTCGACATCCTCGTCAATAACGCCGGGATCACCCGCGACGATCTGATCATGCGGATGAGCGCCGAGGCCTGGCGCGACGTCCTCGAGACGAACCTTTTCGGTGCCTTCTACATGATCAAGGCGGTCACCCGGCCGATGCTCAAGGCGCGTGCTGGGCGAATCGTGAACATCACGAGCGTTTCGGGCCAGGCCGGCCAGACGGGCCAGGCCAACTACTCTTCGGCGAAGGCCGGCTTGATCGGCCTCACCAAGGCCACCGCCCGCGAGCTCGCATCCCGAAGCATCACGTGCAACGCGGTCGCGCCCGGCTTCGTCCTGACCGAGCTGACGAAGGACCTGCCCGAGGCGCTCCAGGCCGAGATCACGGCTCGCACTCCGCTCGGTCGTTTCGGGACGACCGAGGAAGTCGCGAACGCCGTCGCCTTCCTGGCATCCCCTGAAGCGGCCTTCATCACCGGCCAGGTCCTGGCGGTCGACGGCGGCCTGGTGATGATGTAAGGCGACGTCCTGATCGCGCGACCCAGTCGGTCGGGCCCGGTGTAGCCTCAGTCCATGCTCATCCGGCAGTTCGAGCTCGAAGGGCTGGGCCACCTCTCCGCCCTGGTCGCCGACGAGACCGCCGGTGTCGCGGCGATCGTCGATCCGCGGCGCGACGTCGACGTGTATCTCGAGGCTGCGGCTGCGGCGGGCGTCCGCATCACCCACGTCGTCGAGACACACCTCCACAACGACTACGTTTCAGGCGCCCGGGAGCTGGCTGCCCTCACCGGCGCGACCCACATGATCGGAGCCGGCGCGGAGCTTCGGTACGAGCATCGGCCCTTGCGGGACCACGAGTCATTCGATGTCGGCTGGATCCGCCTGACCACGCTCGACACGCCCGGTCACACCCCGGAGCACGTCGCGTTCGAGGTCAGTGACGAAACCGCGACAGGGACGCCTCCGGCCGGACGCCAGGCTCGGGGCCTGCTGTTCACCGGCGGCTCGCTCCTCGTCGGCTCGGTCGGTCGGACCGATCTCCTCGGGCCGGAGAGCGCCGCGCCGCTTGCGCGCCAGATGTACCACTCGCTCCACGACGTGCTTCTCGACCGCGACGACGGCGTTGCGGTCTATCCGACCCATGGCGCCGGCTCCCTGTGCTCCACGGGGCTCTCGTCCGAACAGTCGTCGACGATCGGTCGCGAGCGCCGGTCCGATCCGCTCCTGCGACCGATGGAGGTCGAGGCCTTCGTCCATGCGCTTCTCAAGGGACAGCCCGACGTCCCGGGCTATTTCGCGCGCATGCGCCCGATGAACCAGGCTGGGCCGCGGCTGGTTGGCGCCCACCCGCCGCTGCCTCCGACGCTCTCGGTCGACGCTGCCCGGGGCGTTCTCGACCGAGGCGGCCTGCTCATCGATGCGCGCTCACCGCTTCGGTACGCCCGCGGACATCCGGTCGGTGCGATCTCAATCCCGGCCGATCCATCGTTCGGGACGTGGTTGGGCTGGGTCGTCGAACCGGACCGCCCGCTCGTGCTCCTCGTCAGGCGACCGGCCGACCTCGACGACCTCGTCAGGCAGGCATACCGGGTCGGGTACGAGGCGCTCGAGGGCGTCATCGAGGGCGGCTGGTCTGCATGGCAGGCGTCCGGGGCGCCGACCGCGACACTTCCGTCCGTATCGGTTGAGCGGCTTGCCGGCCTCGTCGCGAGTGGCAGTCGCTCCTCGCCGGTCGTGATCGACGTCCGCCAAACGAGCGAGTTCGAGAGCGGCCACGTCCCGGGCTCCTGGCACCTGATGGCCGGCTGGCTGCCGGATCGTCTTTCGCAGCTCCCTCGCGATCGACCGCTGGCGACGATCTGCGCGTCCGGCTACCGCGCGAGCATCGCTGCGTCGCTCCTCCAGCGGGCGGGCTTTGGCGACGTTGTCCGCGTCGAGGACGGCGTCGTTGCCTGGGAGGCCGCCGGCTACCCGATCGAGCGCGGCGCGCGCTGAGGTCGCCGGCACCCACTTCGTCGCGCGATCACGACCCGGCGACCCACAGGATTCCGTCCCCGGGCCACGGCAGGGTCTCGGACTCCAGCGCCTGGCGTAGCGCGGACGATGGGGTCGGGAATGCGGCGCGGACGGTCGACGGGAGAGACCTGACCAGCTGTTGATGGTGCCGGGTCGGCGGCAGGGCGAGGACAACATGTACCTTCCGCACGGGCTCGCCGAGGGTCGCGACGGCGTCGCGTTTCGAGTGCACCTCCCGGACGATTTCCTCAGCTCGCCGAACATGGGTCTCCACCTCGAACAGAACCAGGTCCGATGCGTCATCGAGGCGGATGTCGCTCGATCGCCGACCCGGACCAGGCAACGGAGCCTCGACGATTGCCCGCCACCGCGGGTGCCTCGAGGCCAGAATGTGCTCGACGATCCGTGCGTGGGCCGCGTCGAAGATCATCGGGGTGCGCTCCGCGTATACCTGCATCCGAAAATCGGCGCCGAGACAGGCGCAGGCGCGAGCCCGGATTTCCGGGCCGACGGTCGGATCGCCAGCCTCCATGCGGCAGATGACGGACCGAGCTACTCCAATCGTCGCGGCCAGCGCAGCCTGGGACACGCCCGTACGTTCGCGAAGCCCGCGGAAGTCCTCTCCAAACCGCCGGGCGGTCCAGCGTAGTTCGCGGTCGCCCTCGTAGATGGCCTCTCGCCTGATCGGCATCGGACGCCTCCGGTCGGGGCGGGGTCATTCGTGGCGGGGTAAGGGCCGCTGACGATCCTGCAGCGGTTCTTCACAGAAGAACAGATCGCCCTTACCAGGCGCTTACCTCGCTGTCTGGCCCACATCGGGCGCCAAATAACCCTGTCACTCTCTGGGTTTGTTGCCCTACGCAGAACGCCCAGACACGCGAATGCCTTGGTGCACCCTGCTTTGGCCGATTTGTTCTGCCAGGAAGAACGCACGCGAGCGGATGCGCGGGGCTGCGACGCGCCGGCCGCGCGCGCCGCGACCTGGGGGCGCGAGCTGGGACGCTCTCAGGCCGCCGGCTACCCGATCGAGCGCGGCGCGCGCTGAGGTCGGCGGCGTCAGCCGATCTTCACGGCGAACATCCCCAGGGCGCTCACCCCCAGCAGGATTACGTCGAGGATGATCACGAGCCCGACGGCCGTCCAGGCGAGCACGTTTCCCAGCCGACCGTTCCGCTTGTCGCCCATGAGTCGCTCGTCGTTGATGAGGAGGACCATGAAGATCAGCACGATCGGCAGGAGGAGGCCCTGGAGGTTCTGCGAGCCGATGATGACCGGGATCAGGTTGATGCCGGGCACGAGGACGACCACGGCGCCGACGGCCAGGACGAACGTGTAGATCCCGTAGAAGATCGGTGCATCCGCAAATCGCTTGCCGACGCCCGATTCCCATCCAAAGGCCTCGCAGATCACGAAGGCGGTCGAGAGCGGCATGATCGTTGCTGCGAGGACGGACGCTCCGAACAGGCCGAGTCCGAACAGGGCGCTGGCGAGGTTTCCGGCCAACGGCCGCAATGCCTCGGCCGCCGTCTCCGCACTGTCGATCTTGATGCCCGAAGCGAACAGCGTGGTGGCGGTCGCCACGACGATGAAGACGGCGACGACGTTCGTCCAGATCGCGCCGCCGACGGCGTCAGCCTGTTCGAGGCGCAGCTCCTCCTCGCCAATGCCCTTCTCGGCGACCGCGCTCTGCAGGTAGAACTGCATGTATGGCGTGATGGTCGTTCCAACGAGGGCGACCATCAGCAGCAGGGTCGTGACCGAGGGGTCGAACGAGGGCGTCACCAGCGCTCGGCCGACGACGGCCCAGTCGGGCTTAGCCAGGAACGCCGAGACGATGTAGCCGACGAACACGAAGGCGGTCGCCAGGAAGACTCGTTCGATCGTTCGGTAATTGGGAGCGAAGAGCACGAGCGCCCAGATGGCAACGGCCACGATCGGCACGGTCACGTACCTCGAAACGCCGAAGATCTCGGTCGCCGCGGCCGCTCCCGAAAACTCGGCGACCGTGTTGGCCACGTTCGCAACGAGCAGGACGAGCATGGCGAAGACCGTCCAGCGCACCCCGAACCGATCCCGGATCAGGTCCGACAGGCCCTGGCCTGTGACGACACCCAGTCGGGCGGCCATCTCCTGGACGATCGCCAGGATCACGATCGTGATCGGGAAGAGCCACAGCAACCGCAGTCCGGTCTCGGCCCCGAGGACGCTGTACGTCGTGATGCCGCCTGCGTCGTTGCCGGCGATCCCCGAAATCAGTCCGGGACCCATGACGGCCAGGAACGCGACGAGTCCGCGGCGACCACGGAACCGCCCTCGAAGCCGAAGCCATTCCCCGAACCGCGCAAGGTCGGCGATGGCGCGAACCGAGAAGCCCGGCATTCGCGGCGCCTAGGAGCGCGTGGCGAGACGCGGAAGGCGCTTGCGCCAGGCCGCCGGCAGGATCGCGTCCATGGCATCGTCGACAGTCACGATCCCGGCCAGCCGACCTTCCTTGTCGACGACCGGAACGGCCAGCAGGTTGTAGTGGGCGACGACCTCGGCGACCTCGTCCTCGTCGGCGAGCACGCCGACCGTGACCGGCTCCGGAATCATGACGTCCTTGATCGGCGTATCGGGTTTGGCGACGATCAGGTCGCGCAACGAGAGGACGCCCACGAGGCAGCCGTCCTCGTCGGTGACGTAGACGTAGTAGATCGTCTCGGCGTCGGGTTCGAGCTCCCGCAGGCGATCGATGGCCTGGGCGGCGGTCAACGTCGCCGGAATCGTGACGAACTCGGTCGTCATCATTCCGCCAGCCGTGTCCTCGGGGTATGCGAGGAGCTCCTTGACCTCCTCGGCCTCATCCCGCTCCATCAGCGCCAGGATCTCCTGGCGAGTCTCGTCGGACAGGTCCGCGACGAGGTCGGCAGCGTCGTCGGGCGACATCTCCTCGAGGATGTCGGCGGCGCGCGACGGCGCGAGGCCCTCCAGGACCTCCACCTGCGTCTCCGGTTCCATTTCCTCGATCGCGTCGGCGGCGGCCTCGTTGTCGAGTGACGCGAGAATCCCGGCCCGGTCGCGGGGCGCAAGCTGGTCGATGATCGTGGCCAGGTCGGCCGGGTGGAGCTCGGCCAGGCCACCATGGGGCACCCGCAGTTTCACCGACGAAATCGACGTCTCGACGGGGTCCACATCCTCCCAATCGATGTAACGCTCGGGCGTGGAGCGTCCAAGGTTGCGAGCTACGACTCGGAGGGGTCCCTCGATGCCCAGCCGGCGGAGCAGGCCGGCGGCGCCGACGTCGACGGCAACCAGATGGAGCACCCCCTCGATCTCGTCGAGGCGCAGGTCGTTGACGCGCACGACCTTGCGGCCGTCGATATCGACGATCTGCTTGTCCATCAGATCGCCCCGGAGGAGGATCTCGTTCGGTCGCTGCGCGAATTTGCCGATGTCGATCGTCTGGGTCTTGAGTCGCGCGCCTGTCTGATCGAGCGACTCGACGGACGTCCACGGCAGGAAGATCCGGCGACGATCGGTGCTGACGACCAGGCCGGTCACGGGCGGATAACGCTCGCCGACGGCGACGATGAGATCTGCCAGCGTTCCGATCGGGTCGCCGTTGGCGTCGAGCACAGGCCGTCCGATCGCCTGGCTGAGATAGAGCATGGGCCACCTCGCGTGGCGGGCCGTCTGGCCGCGCAGGTGACCGGCGCGCCTAGCGCGAGGGGTCGATCACCGGCGGAGGTCGGGACGGACCGTTCGTATACCGGCGCCGCGGGCGCGGCGGGTACGGGGTCCGGTCTCCACGATGGGAGAGTTCCTCCGAAGCGGATTGAGCCATCCGTCGGCAGCGGCGGACCACGGGGAGTGTAGACGTGGCGGCGCGCTCGGGTCAACGAGAATGCGGGAGCCTGTGTCGAGGGACAGCGAATCTGTCCGGGCTAAGGGGACAGCGACTTTGTCACTCTCGGATCCATGGAAACGAGGGAGACAATCAGCTTGGATGCCCGGGCGCAGCGGCGCCTCTACGTCCTCAACCATATCCTGGCCCATGAGCTGACGCTCGACGAGGCAGCGCGGGTCCTGGCGATCTCCGTCCGCCAGGTGCGCCGACTGGTGCAGCGGCACCGGGTCGAGGGCGCCGCCGCCCTGGTTCACGGCAACCGCGGCCGCCAACCGGTGAACCGTCTCGACGACGAGCGTCGAGCGCAGCTGGCCGAGCTCGCCCGGACGACCTATGCCGGTTTCAACCCGGTCCATCTCGCGGAGAGCCTTGTCGTGGACGAGGCCACTGAGCTGCAGGTCTCGGCGCGGACGATCCGACGTCTCCTGGCCGAGGCCGGCATCGCCCTGCCCCGAACGCGGCGTCCGCCGCGGCACCGCAGCCGGCGTGACCGGATGCCCCGGCCGGGCATGCTCCTGCAGGCCGACGGCAGCCGCCACGACTGGCTCGAGGGACGCGGCCCGCGGCTGACCCTTGTCAGCGCGATCGACGACGCCACCGGGATCCTCACCGGGGCCACCTTCCGCGAGCAGGAGGATGCGGTCGGCTACTTCACCATCCTCTGCCAGACGGCCGCGGCATACGGCCTGCCCGAGGCCCTCTACACCGATCTCCACGGCATCTTCATCGCCGATCCCAACCGGCCGCCGACGCTCGCCGAACAGCTCACCGGACGGCGCAGCCTGACCCAGGTCGGGCGGGCCCTCGACGCGCTCGGTATCGGCTGGATCGGCGCTCGCAGCGCCCAGGCCAAGGGCCGCATCGAGCGCTCCAACGGGACGCTCCAGGACCGCCTCGTCTCGGAGCTCCGGCGACGCCGGGTGACGACCCGCGGTGAGGCCAACGAGGTCCTCGTCTGGTACGTGCTCCGCCACAACGGACGCTTCGCCGTCGAGCCGGCCGATCCAACCCCGGCCTGGCGGCCGTGGCCGGCGGGTCTCGAGCCGGAGGCCGTCCTGTGCTTCCACTACCCGCGCACCGTCGCCGGCGACGCCACGATCAGCTGGGACGGCGCGGCCCTCGGCCTGCCGCGGCGGCACGACGGCCGGGCCTGGTCCGGCCTGCGGGTGACCGTCCAGGAGCGCCTCGACGGCAGCCTCTGGGTCGACCACGGCGGCGAGCAGCATCAGCTGACCGCCGCCCCGCCAAGTGCGCCACTCCTGCGGGCTCGCAACCTGGCGCGCGTGCCTGAGCTCACGACTCCGCCCGAACCGCGCCTGCCGATCGAACGGCCGCCCTCGGGAGCGTCGGTCGTCAAGCCCCGGGCGGACCACCCATGGCGCCGCTACCCTTCAGTCCGGCAACGGTGACAAAGTCGCTGGCCGCTTAACGGTCCAAGTCGTTGTCCTCCGACA
>DATCPH010000063.1:0-5001 GCA_036570185.1 Candidatus Limnocylindrales bacterium
ATCGAGGCGCTCCTCTTCCCCGAGCCCGACGATCTCGAGGACCTGGTGGTCGGACAGCTGGCGACCTCCGCGCTGTTCGCCAGCCGTTTCCGGGAGAACGCCGCCCGCGCGCTTCTCCTGCCGCGGCGCCGGCCGGGAACGCGCACGCCGCTCTGGCAGCAGCGCCAGCGGGCGGCCGACCTGCTGGCGGTTGCGAGCCGCTACGGCAGCTTTCCGATCCTGGTCGAAACGTACCGCGAGTGCCTGTCGGACGTCTTCGATCTGCCGGCGCTTCGGGAGCTCCTCGCCGGCGTCGCCAGGCGCGAGATCGCCGTCCACGGCGTGGAGACGGTGAAGGCGTCGCCGTTCGCGGGCTCGCTGATGTTCGACTACGTCGCGGCCTACATGTACGAAGGCGATGCGCCGCTGGCCGAGCGGCGGGCCGGGGCGCTCACGCTCGATCGCGATCTCCTTCGGGAGCTCCTGGGCCAGGAAGAGCTCCGAGAACTGCTCGACCCGGAGGCGCTCGCCGACCTGGAGCTGTCCCTGCAGGCCCTCGCGGAGGATCGCCAGGCCACGAACGTGGACGCGCTCCACGACCTGCTGCGTCGCTTGGGCGACCTCTCACCCGATGAGGTCGCCGCCCGCGTCGAAGGCGGGCCCGGATCCGCTGCGGCGTGGCTGGCGGAGCTGGCGGGCTCGCGGCGCGCCGTTGCGACCCGGATCGCCGGCGCGGATCGGTGGATCGCGATCGAAGATGTCGCGCGCTATCGAGACGGGGTCGGGATACCGGCCCCGGTTGGCATTCCCTCGGCGTTCCTGGCCCCGGCGGCCGCGGCGCTGGAAGGTCTGATCGCCCGGTGGGCGCGGACGCATGGGCCGTTCCTGACACCGGAGCCGGCGCGTCGCTGGGGCCTGCCCGAGGGGGTCGTCGAGGACGCACTCGAACGACTTCTCGACGCGGGCACGATCCTCCGCGGGGAGTTTCGACCGGACGGCGCCGAGCGCGAATGGTGCGATCCGGACGTCCTGCGACTCCTCCGCCGGAGGTCGCTGGCCCGCCTGCGGCGCGAAGTGGAACCGGTCGACCAGGCCGCCCTCGCACGCTTCCTTCCCGAGTGGCAGGGTGTGGCGCCGCTGGGCGGACCCGTCTCGCCGCTCCGCGGCAGCGCGGCCCTCGAGCGCCTCGCCGAAGTTGTCGATCAGCTCGCCGGCCTTCCGATTCCTGCCTCCGTCCTGGAGCGGGACGTGCTCCCCGCCCGCATTCCCGGCTACCAGCCGCGTCTCCTCGACGAGCTCGGCGCCCTCGGCGAGGTTGCCTGGGTGGGGCGGGGAACGCTCGGCCGCGACGACGGCCGGATCGTCCTCTATCGACCGGGCCGTGAGACCTTGCGGGGAGCTGTTTCCGTTCTTCGAGGATCATCGCCCGAGCGCCACGGTAGCGACGCTGACACGCTGGATGGCGCCGACGGGCACGATGCGGCCAACGGACACGATGCGGCCAACGGACACGATCGCCCTCGCCACCGCGCGATCCGGGAGCACCTCTCTCGGCGGGGTGCCTCGTTCTACCGCGAGATCTTCGCGGCGGCCGGCGGCGGGTCGGATCGGGACGTCCTGGACGCCCTGTGGGACCTGGTCTGGGCGGGCGAGGTCACCAATGACACCTTCGCGCCGCTCCGCGCCCTGCGCTGGAAGCGGCCGGCTCGAACTCCGAGGCCGCGTCCGGGCCGGCTCACGACCTTTGGACCGCCCGAGGCCGCCGGTCGCTGGTCGCTGGTCGGACCAGCAGCCGACACACAAGGCGGCACGGCTGATGGGGCGATGCGCGGCACCGCCCCGTCGGCGACCGAACGCGTTCACGCGCTCGCCCTTGCGCTCCTCGATCGCTACGGGATTCTGACGCGTGACGTGATCCCATCGGAGGGCATCGAAGGCGGCTTCGCCGGGGTCTACCCGATCCTGAGGATGCTCGAGGAGGCCGGCCGGATCCGGCGCGGCTACTTCGTTGAGGGCCTGGGCGCCGCCCAGTTCGCCCTCGCCGGCGCCATCGACCGGCTCCGCGCCACCCGCGATTCCGGACGGCGCGACGACCGGCCCGTCCTGCTTCTGGCGGCCGCCGATCCGGCCAATGCCTACGGCGCGGCGCTCGCGTGGCCGCGCCGCAGCGACGACGATCGGCGTCCGTTCCAGCGTGCCGCCGGAGCGTACGTCGCCCTGGTCGACGGCCTGCCCGTGCTCTACCTCGACCGAGGTGGGAGCTCGCTCCAGACCCTGCCGGCCTTCGACGATCCCGATCTCGCCGAGGCGGCGATCCCGGCGCTCGGTGCTCTGGTCGCGGATGGACGCGCGAAGGAGCTCGTCGTCACCAAGGTCGACGGCGAGCCCGTGAGCCAGTCGCCCCACCGCCAGGCACTTCTCGACGCCGGCTTCCTGGCTGGCTATCGCGGCCTCGTCCTGCGGCCGACCGGCGGCCTGGCCGCGCGCCCCGGCCTGCCGGACGTCGCCGGCGCCGCACGGCGCTGATCCCCATGCCCGAGGGCGACACGCTCTTCCGGATCGCGGCCGCGCTTCGACCTCACCTGGTCGGGCGTCCGGTGACGGGTGCCCGCGCGCGCGTGCCAGGGCCACGGGTCGATCGCGTCGTCGGCTCGACGATCACTGAGGTCGAAGCCCTCGGGAAGAACCTCCTCATCCGGCTGGACAACGGCCTCGAGCTGAGGACGCACCTTCGGATGAACGGCTCGTGGCACCGCTACCGCCCGGGGGAGACGTGGCGTCGGGCGCCATCCCGGGCGGTACTCGTTCTGGAAGTCCCAGGGGCAGTCGCGGTCTGCTTCGATGCCCCCGTCGTCGAACTCTTCGAGACTCGAGCCGAGGGACTTCATCCGGCGCTCGGCCGGCTCAGGCCGAACCTTCTCGCGCCCGACTTCGACCTCGATGAAGCGCGCCGCAGGCTGCGCGACCCGACGCGCAACGAGCGTGAGATCGGCGTGGCCCTCGTCGACCAGCGCGCGCTTGCAGGCATCGGCAATGTCTACAAGAGCGAGGCCCTCTTCATCGAGCGGGTCGACCCGATCGCGACCGTCCGTGACCTCGATGACGCCACCATCGACCGGCTGATCTCCACCGCGCGCCGCCTCCTCCTGGCGAATGCCGCCCGCACGCGGGGGCCAGAGCGGATCACGACCGACGGCAATCCGAGCGCGGGCGGCGATGCCGTCTGGGTATACCGTCGCGCCGGCCGCCCCTGCCGCCGATGCGGAACGTTGATCCGCTCGGCTGCCCAGGGCGGCGACCTGCCCCGCACGACCTACTGGTGCCCCGGCTGTCAGCAGGGCGCGTGAGGTGGCCAGCGTCGACGTCGGGTGCGAGCCCGCGACGGATGGCGGCTGGCGGTGCCGGGTCACCGTCGCCGACGGTCGATCGCAGACCAGCCACGAGGTCCGGGTCTCGCCGGTCGAGCTCGCGCGCTACGGCGCACCGGGCTCGACGGAACCCACGGACCTGGTGCATGCCTCGTTCGCCTTCCTCCTCGCGCGCGAGCCGAAGGAATCGATCCTGCGCGCGTTCGACCTTGGGGTGATCGAGCGCTATTTTCCAGACTTCAGGGCCGTGATCACCGGAGGGCGGTGATGGCCGGTCGGGCGCCTGGGAACCCGAACGCCTGATCGGCGGCACGTATGATGCCGTCCCATGTGCGAGCAGTTCGTGGCCGTCGCACCAGAACCCTTCCGGATCGACGAGCTGTGGCCCTTCGTCGAGCGCCTCGAGCGCTTCGGGATCGCGGGCTTCGGCTGGGGCGCCGTCTGGGTGGACCGTGAGGGCGGGCTCGCGAGCCATCGGGACCTGCGCGCATTCCGCGACGACCCGGCTCGGGCGGAGGTCGGAGCGCGCAAGACCTTCGCGTTGCTGGTCCACCTGCGGCGGCCATCGAAGCTCTCGACGCTCGACCTGCCCGACACGCAGCCGTTCATCGACCCCGCCGGACGGTATGCGTTCGGCCACAACGGCGATTTCGAGCGACACGGCCAGCTCCGGGACGGTTTCCGCCGCGACGGCCGCATCCATGGCCGTGCCGACACCGAGGTCGGCGCCCGTTGGCTCGAGGACCGATGGGGCGACGATCGTCCGACGCCCGACCTGCTGGCCGAGCTCCACGGCACCTTTGGGGGCAAGGCAAATCTTGCGCTGCTGACGCGACACGGCTCCGCCTACCACTACGCGGGCAACCCCGACAACCCCATCTTCACCTTTCTCCTGGGAGGGATCACCATCGCCTCGACCGGGATCTACTCGATCGACCGGTCGTTGTTCCGCTTCGTTGCGCCGAGCGCGACCGAGCGGCGGCTGGTTCCGTCGAGGAGTACCGTGGCCCTCCAGGCCGGCCACCGTGACATGTTCGCGGTTGGCGCGTCCATGGATCGACATCCCTGCTGAGGGGCGGGGCCGACGAGAGGGGCGGGGAGGGAGAGGGGTCCGATGGCGCAACCCGAGCCAGTCCCTGCACCGGGCGCCGAAGGCGCCAGCCGCCCGACGGCCGAGCTTCCCAAGGGGCAGCTGATCCGGCTGTCGCTCTATTGGCTGGGTTTGTCATCGGTCTTCACAGGCCTCACCGCGATCTTCAGCGGGCGGATCGAATTCGGCGGGCTCGGCGACCCCAATTCGAAGGGAACGACGTTGTTCCTCCTGAACGTCGCCGGCGCCGTGGTCGCGGCCGCGGTCCAGCCGACGGTCGGTTCGATCTCCGACTACACCATCACGCGCTGGGGGCGCCGAAAGCCGTACATCCTGATCGGCTCACTCTTGGACCTGGTGTTCCTGTTCGGGATCGCGAGCTCGAACACGATCCTGGCCATCGCGGCGTTCGTCGTCCTGCTGCAGGTCAGCGCCAACTTCGCCCAGGGCCCATTCCAGGGCTACGTACCCGACCTCGTCCTAGCCAAGCAGGTTGGGCTTGCGTCCGCCCTCGTCGGACTGTTCCAGGTCCTGGGGAACGTCGCGGGCTTCGGGATCGGCTCC
>DATCPH010000064.1:0-2654 GCA_036570185.1 Candidatus Limnocylindrales bacterium
CCGACGGGCGCCGGTAAGGAGCTCCTCGCCGGGCTGGAAACAGAAGCGGATCGAGCCGGGCAGCTCGCGCATCTCGGCGAGCGCGGTCGCTGTCCCGATCAAGGCACTCACGTGTGCATCGTGACCACAGGCATGCATGACCCCGGGCGTCGTCGAGGAATATTCAAGCCCGGTCTGCTCCATGATGGGGAGAGCGTCCATGTCCGCGCGGACCAGCACTCGCGGGCCAGACGTGGTTCCCTCGAGGTCTGCGACCACGCCCGTTCCACCAACGCCAGGACGCACCGCGAGGCCCAACGCCTCCAGCCGTTCGCGAACGATCGAGGCCGTCCGCCGCTCTGTGAAGGCGAGCTCGGGATGCCGATGCAGGTCACGCCGGAGCAGGACGAGGTCCGGCTCGAGGCGAGCAATGGTCGTGGCGGCTCGTTTTTGCCACGGGGCGGACCGTCGAATCGGTCATGGCGATCGTCGCCGCGGACGATCTCCCGGCGCCAGATGCGATCGTCTCGAACGTCGGGGCCGACATCCACGACCCGGTCGGTGGGCCGTGGCCTGGCTGGCCCACGTCGACGGACGGCTGGGATCTCGAGCTGGTCCGGACCTGCCTCGCGCAGTTCGCCGGGATCGTCCCGCAGCCCGCCGGTTCGCAGACGGCGCGGAAGGCGAGCTATCACGCGACCGACCTGTCTGATGCGTCACTGAACGACATCCGGACGGCCCTCGAGCGGACCGGACTCCGGGTGACCCTCGTCTACAGCTCGGCCCGCGACCTCGACGTGCTGCCCGGTGATGCCGGCAAGGCAGCCGCGGCGCGCTTCCTGGCGGACTCGTGGGGCGTACCGGCGCAGCACGTCATCGCGGCCGGTGACAGCGGCAACGACGCCGATCTCCTGACCGCGGGGTTTCGGGGTGTCATCGTCGCGAACGCCCAGCCGGAGCTCGACTCCCTCGCCGGCCCGACGATCTTCCGCTCCGCGCACTCCCATGCCGCGGGCGTCCTCGACGGGATCCGTCACTGGACGGCGGAGCCAGGGTGAGCGCGACCCTCATCGATCCGCGAGAGACGAATACACCTCCTGGGACGCCGGTCGACGCTGCCCTTGCCTGGGCGACGCTCGGGCCCGCGCGGTGCTTTGGGTCCCTCGAACACCCCCGGGGTCAGCGCGGCAGGTAGCGCTTGGCAGGCGATCCGGCGAAGGTGCGGATCCGGGCGAGCAACTGGCGCTCGGTGAGTGGGCCGCCCTTCTCGACCTCGATCCGTCGCTTGCGGCCGTGGCTGTCGTCATCCGTGCGGACCTGCTCGGCGAAGTGCTCGACCACCTCGCCGTCACCTACCAGCAGCAGATCATCGGCGACCGGCAGCGCCTGGGCGACGTGATCGAAAAAGGCCCGCATGTGTTCGTCGCGATGGCCTTCGCCGCCCGGGCGCTCCTCGGTCGGTTGTCGTCCGGTCGAGCGGTGCCGGCCAGGGACCCTCGAGTCGATGCGGTGGCGCACGGTGAGCTCAGGGCTCCAGCGCAACACCGTGGCCGAGTTGGCGGAGATCCAGACGCCGGTGGTGCGGGGACCGGTCATTGGAGTCCTTCCTTTCCCAGGGCGGTCGTCGAGTCCGCGACCTCCCGCTTCCACACCAGGCCGCGCGGCGCCACAGGTTGTCAATCGGGCTCCCCTCGCACGGTCCGGGGGCTACGCGCAGCTCGTGCTCGAACGCGTGTCCTCTACGCGACGGGCTTCTTCGGCGTCTTGGGTTTCGGCGGCCTCTTCGGCGTCTTGTCGCCCACGTGACACCTCCTGCTCGCAAGCATAGGACGGCCGACCGCGTGGCTGCTGGCACCGCTGCGGCCCGGCTGCCGGCCTACTCCAGGTAGTCCCGCAGCTTGCGCGAGCGGGACGGGTGACGCAGCTTACGGAGCGCCTTGGCCTCGATCTGGCGGATCCGCTCGCGGGTCAGGTTGAACTCCTTGCCGACCTCCTCCAGGCTCCGGGCGCGGCCGTCCTCGAGACCGAACCGGAGCTGGAGGACGCGCCGCTCGCGGCCGGTCAGTGAGTCCAGGACCGCCTCGACCTGCTCCTTGAGCAGCTGGTGCGACGCGGCCTCGGCCGGCGCCAGCGCGCCACGGTCCTCGATGAAGTCGCCCAGATGCCCGTCCCCTTCTGCGCCGATCGGCGTCTCGAGGGAGAGCGCCTGCTGGCTGGCTTTGATGATCTCGCGGACCTTCTCGGGCGTGACCTGGACCGCCTGGCCCTTGGACATCGCCTCGGCGATCTCCTCGACCGTCGGCTCGCGGCCCAGCTCCTGCAACAGACCCCGCGATACGCGGATCAGGCGGTTGATCGTCTCCACCATGTGGACCGGGATCCGGATCGTGCGGGCCTGGTTGGCGATCGCCCGGGTGATGGCCTGGCGGATCCACCACGTGGCGTACGTGGAGAACTTGTAGCCCTTCTCGTAGTCGAACTTTTCGACCGCCCGGATGAGCCCGATGTTGCCCTCCTGGATGAGGTCCAGGAACGCGTGGGGGTCGGAAACCCCGAATCGCGATCGGATCACCCCGGTACGATCGGCCGATGTGGTCGCTCCTCTACCTCGTCGTCCGGGCCCTCGTCCGTCTCCTCGCCAGCGGTGGGCGTGGCCGAGACGACGAGCGCTCGAA
>DATCPH010000065.1:0-9583 GCA_036570185.1 Candidatus Limnocylindrales bacterium
TGCGATGATCGCATCAATCAGGTGCTCCTCTCCTGGGCTCGATGGGTGTTTCTCAACGCCATCTTCCCAGTTCAGATGGGCACCTGATTCGGTCTTTGCGCAGCCTCAGCGGGCCGAAGGCTCGGTGGATCGGGGCTTAGATGAGGAACCAGCCCGAGAACTGGCCGTCGATATCGAGTCAGCCGGGGGCCAGGCGCTCGCGGTCGGCTGTGACGTCAGTCAGCGCGGTTCGGTCGAGGCCCTCTTCGCGGCGGCAATCGAGCGGTTCGGGCAGGTCGATTTTCTGGTCACGTGCGCCGGCATCCTCCGTTTCAATCTTGTCCAGGACATCACCGATGACGAGTGGAACCTGGTGATCAACACGCACCTCAAGGGTATGTTCCTGTGCGCGCAGGCGGCCCAGAATGTCATGGTCCCGCGAAAGTTCGGCAAGATGGTGTTGCTCTCGTCGGGAGCTGCGCGAGGCTATCCGGCACGCGTCCACTATTCCGCCGCCAAGGCCGGGATTCAGGCGATGACGCGGGCATTGGCCCTCGAGCTCGGGCCATTCAACATCAATGTAAATGCCGTGGCCCCGGGGTTGGTCGAGACCCGAATGCCGCAGCAGCACGCAGAGTGGTTGCACGAGGACTACGAGGCCTTCAAGGCCAGGGTGGTTTCCCAGACCGCGCTTCGGCGTGTGGGCACGCCGGAGGAGCAGGCATCGGTGATCACGTTCCTGTGTAGTGATGACGCCAGCTTTATCACCGGCGAGACTCTGTCCGTGCACGGAGGACTCTAGCCAAGCCTGATCGCCAGGGAGTGCAGTCCGCTCACGATCTCGGCATCGTGTGGAGTCACATTCCGCCGAAGGTGCTCCGGCCGTGACCGCCAAACCACGACGGCAATCGGCATCCGGACCCCTGAGGCTGGAAGGCCCTCACCGACCGGAAAATCAAAGAGCCGGCGATCCCTGCCTGGAGTCGTCGGCCCTTTGATTGCTCTCGCGGTGTCCAGCTGGGCACGAGGTAGACGCCGCCGCCTACGCTATTGAGCGGGTAACAGCCCGTCAAGATGACTTTCTTCTCACCGGACATGCCAGCCGGCGTGGCAGGTGGAGCGCATCCCTCGATCTCCCATCGCACCCCGCGGGAGCACCGTGCCGGCCTGAGGGTGGGCGGCCGGTTGCTGCGCGGTCAACGAGCCGGGACTCTCACGCGCTCTGCATGGGTCGGCCTCGGGCGACGCCGATGCGGATCGTGGCCGGTTGCCTCGTTCGTCCGGCCGGGCGGCCCAGCGCTAACTGCGGAACGTCAGATCTCGATTTCGCCACGGCATCGCGGACCGGATCGTTGACATGCTCGAGCGATCGGCCTAGCCTCCCCCAATCAAACGTTCGTTTGATCAGCCGAGGCGTCACGAGTGAGCAGCGAGCTGGCAGTCCCGACGGCACCAACAACGACCTCGCGGCCACGCGAGGCGGATCTGCTTGCCACCGCGACGCGACTCTTCCGGGAGCGCGGGTTCCATGCGACGAGCATGCAGGACCTCGGCGAAGCGCTCGGCATGAATCGCGGCAGCCTGTACCACTACATCGCCGGCAAGGACGAGCTGCTTTGGCTGATCCTCTGTCGGGCGTTCGATCGACTAGAGGCGCAGGTCGTTCCGATCCTTGAAGCCGGCGCTCCGCCAGTCGACCGGCTTCGAGGTGCGATCCACGAGCACCTGCGCGTCGCCGCGGACCACGCAGACGAGCTGTCGCTCATCCAGATCGAGCTCCGGTCATTGCCGCTCGAGCGACGAGCTCAGATGATCGAGCGCCGAAACCGGTATGAGGGCCTCTGGCGTGCGGCGATCAGCGAGGGCATGAACGACGGGTCCTTGCGCGCCTTCGACGTCCGAATCGCGGGGATCGGAATTCTCTCCGCCTGCAACTGGTTCACCCAGTGGTTCCGACCCACCGGGTCGCTGACCGTCGACGAGGTCGCCGAGCGGTTCTGCGACTTATTCCTAACCGGCCTCGCGGCGCCGGACGGCGGCGCCGGACGGCGCGAGGCACCGAGATGATCCCGCGTTACCCGCGCGTCGCCGTCCTCGGGGCCGGCACGATGGGCGCCCAGCTCGCCTGCCTCCTGGCGGGCGCTGGTTCGCGGTTGACGCTGCTGGACGTCGACGCCACGACCGCGAAGGCCGGCCTCGATCGGGCCGCCGCTCTCCGGCCCTCTCCGCTCTACGCGCCGACGGACGTCGCGCGCATCGGGACGGGCGGGCTCGACGAGCTGCCCGCCGCAGTGGCGGCCGCCGATTGGGTGATCGAGGCGATCGTCGAGCAGCTCGGGCCGAAGCGAGAGCTCCTCGCGCGCGTCGACGCCGCGCTGCCGCCCGACGGTGACCGACCGGTCGTCACCACGAACACGAGCGGGCTGTCCGTCGCAAGACTGGGCGAGGGCCGCTCAGACGCGTTCCGGCGCCGCTTCTTTGGTACCCACTTCTTCAACCCCCCGCGCTATACCCGCCTCCTCGAGCTGGTCCCCCAGGCCGACACCGATCCGGCCGTCATGGCCGACGTCGAGACGTTCGCCTCGGTCCTGCTAGGAAAGGGCGTCGTGGTTGCCAGGGATGTGCCGGCCTTCATTGCCAACCGCCTTGGAGTCCACGGGCTCCTCACGGTGCTGCGCCTCGCCGCGGAGCTCGGTGTCGGTCCCGACGAGGCCGACGAGCTGACCGGCGAGCTCATCGGCCGCCCGAAGAGTGCGACGTTCCGGACACTCGATCTGGTGGGCATCGACGTCGCCCTCGCCGTCGCCGACCACTGCCACGAAACGCTTGGCGAGGGCGAGCGAGAGGCGTTCGAGGCGCCGCCGATCCTGCGCGAGCTGGTCGCGAGCGGTCGCATCGGGAGCAAGGCGGGTGCGGGCTTCTACCGCAAGGAGCCCGATGGCGAGATCCTCGCGCTCGATTTGCAGACCGGCGAGTACCGGCCCCGCCGCCGCGTGTCGTCTCGCGTCGTCGAGACGGCCCGGGCCGAGACCGACCCCGCCCGCCGTCTCGCGATCCTCCTGCGGGGCGGCGATCCTGCATCGGAGCTCCTCCGGCGGGCGCTCACCTCGGAGCTCCGGTACGCGGCGAAGGTGGCCCCGGAACTCGCGGATGACGCCTGGAGCGTGGACGCCGCGATGCGCTGGGGCTTCGGCTGGCAGCGCGGCCCCCTCGAGACGATCGACGAGCTCCGCGACGAGGCGGCGGACCTCCTCGATGGCGATGTCGGGGCCGCGCCGCCTTCGGGCTACCGACTCCACGGAAGAACGTGGAGCTTCCGCACGGCGACAATGGCGGCGCTCCCGGCGACCGCCGGGGCCTTCGACCTGAGGACCGCCCGGACCACGGCGCGCGAGAAGCAGCTCCCATCGAACCCGGCCGCGAGCGTCGTCGAGTTGCCCGAGGGCATCCTGGGCGTCGAGCTCCATGGCAAGCTGAACGTCATCGGCCTGGACACGCTCGACCTCGTTCACCGGGCGGTCACGCTCGCCGCGAATGGCTACGACGGGCTCGTCATCGGGACCGAAGCGGCCGACTTCAGCGTCGGCGCGAACCTTGCCCTCCTTCTCATCGAGGCCGAGGACGGCGAGTGGCAGGAACTCGACCGAGCCGTCCGGCGCTTCCAGGGCGTGACGAGCGAGATCCGCTACGCTCCGGTGCCCGTGGTCGTCGCCCCGCGCGGTCGGACGCTCGGCGGCGGCACCGAGCTCGTCCTGGCCGCGGGTCGCGCCCAGCCCCTCGCCGAGACGTACATCGGGCTCGTGGAAGCCGGCGTCGGCCTCATCCCGGGCGGCGGCGGCTCCACCGCGATGGCCCGTCGGGCGGCGGCATCGGTGCCGGACGGCGTGCAGGCCGACCTGTTCCCCGCCTTCCAGCACGTCATCACGACGATCGGAACGGCGCGGGTCGCCACGAGCGCCGTGGAGGCGCGCGCGCTGTGGCTCCTGACCGAGGCCGACCAGATCACGGCCAACCCCGATCGGCAATGGACCGATGCGGCTCGGAGCGCACGGACGCTCGCGGACGGCGGCTACCGGGCGCCGGCCCGACTGCCGATCCCGGTACTCGGCCGGCGCGGCATCGCGGCAGCCGAGGCCCTCACCTACAACCAGCTTTCGGGGCGACAGATCAGTGAGCACGATCGCAAGATCGTCCTCGAGCTCGCCGGGGTCATGAGCGGCGGCGACGTGGCCGAGGGAACCGCGGTCGGCGAGCAGTACCTCCTCGATCTGGAGCGCGAGGCGTTCCTCCGGCTCCTCGGTGAGCGGCTGACCCGCGACCGGATCCGCCACACCCTCAAGACCGGCAAGGCGCTGCGGAACTAGGAGACGCGAGTCATGCGTGATGCAGTCATCGTCTCGGCGGTCCGGACGGCCGTCGGCAAGGCGCCCCGGGGCAGCCTCCGCGAGACGCCGCCCGAGGCCCTGGCGATGACGGTGGTCCGGGAGGCGTTGGCGCGCATCCCGCAGCTGGATCCGGCCGAGGTCGAGGACCTCGTCCTCGGCTGCGCGATGCCGGAGGGCGCGCAGGGTCTGAACATTGCTCGCCAGGTCGCGATCGGGGCCGGGATCCCCGACGGCACCAGCGCGATGACGATCAACCGCTTCTGCGCATCGGGCCTCCAGGCGCTGGCGCTCGCCAGCGCGGCCATCCAGACCGGGGTCTACGACGTCGTGGTCGCCGGCGGGATGGAGTCAATGAGCTTCGTCCCGATGATCGGCCACCGGTTCACCCCGGACCCGCCACTCGCGGACACCCGCCCTCAGGTCTACCTCTCGATGGGTATCACTGCCGAGCGCGTGTCGGAGCGATTCGGCGTCAGCCGCGAGGACCAGGACGCGTGGGGCGTGCGCTCGCATCTCCGGGCGTCCGCGGCCCAGCGCGAGGGTCGCTTCCGGGACGAGATCGCGTCCGTCGAGGCTGCCCTCACCGAGGTCGACTCGGACGGCCGACCGACGGTGCGGCGGATGGCCTTCGAGGCCGACGAGGGGATCCGACATGACGCCGACCCGGCGCGGATGGCGAGCCTGAAGCCGGTCTTCGCCACGGGCGGCACCGTGACCGCCGGCAACTCCAGCCAGATGAGCGATGGCGCCGCGGCGATGGTCGTGATGACCGCCGAACGCGCCGCGCAGCTCGGCCTCGAGCCCCTTGGCCGACTCGTCAGCTTCGCCACTGCTGGCGTCGACCCCGAGATCATGGGGATCGGACCGGTCAAGGCGGTCCCGAAGGCGCTCGCAAAGGCCGGCCTGTCGCTCGAGGACATGGCGGTCATCGAGCTCAACGAGGCGTTCGCGGCGCAGGTCGTCGCGGTCGTCAGGCAGCTCGGTTTCAACGAGGAGCGGACGAACGTGAACGGTGGCGCGATCGCGCTCGGTCACCCGCTCGGGGCGACCGGTGCGAAGCTGACCGTCCAGATCCTCTCCGAGCTCGCCCGCCGCGACGCACGCTACGGCCTCGTGACGATGTGCGTAGGCGGCGGCCAGGGCGCGGCTGGCGTGATCGAGTGGCTGGGCGGACGCCAACCCGCGGCCGCCCCGGCGGATGGAGGCGCGGCATGACGACCGAGGTTCGCGAGCCGGGCGGCAGCCTCCGGGGAGGCAGCGTCCCCGGCGGCTCATTCCTGACGGGCGCGGCCGGCCCTGAGGAGATCTTCACCCCCGAGCGGCTCACCGACGAGCAGCGGGCGATCCGCGATTCTGTGGCCGCCTTCGTCGATCGGGAGGTGGGGCTGCGCCGCGACGCTGTGGAGGCCCGGGACTATGCGGCCCATCGCGAGCTGCTCGCGCGGATGGGCAGCGACGGCTTCCTCGGGATCGACGTACCTGAGGCATTCGGCGGCGCCGGGCTGGACCGGATCACCTCGGTCGTCGTCGACGAGGTCATGGCGAGCGCGGGATCCTTCGCGGTTACGTACGCCGCGCACAGCGGGATCGGGACCTTGCCGACGGTCTTCTTCGGGACCGACGCTCAGAAGCGCCGGTTTCTGCCGGGCCTCGCTGCCGGGACGACCGTCGGTGCCTACGCCCTGACGGAACCGTCGGCGGGGTCGGACGCCATGGGCATCCGGACGCGGGCGGTGCGCCAGGAGGACGGCTCGTGGCGGCTCGATGGAGCCAAGCAGTTCATCACGAACGCCGGCTTCGCCGACCTGTTCACGATCTACGCAAAGATCGACGGCGAGCAGTTCAGCGCTTTCCTCGTGGAGCGCACGACCCCGGGCCTCTCGGTCGGGGCCGAGGAGGCGAAAATGGGCCTCCACGGGGCCTCGACCTGCCCCGTGACCCTCGACGGGGCGGTCGTGCCGGCCGAGAACCTCCTCGGCGAGGCGGGCAAGGGCCACCGCGTCGCGTTCAACGTCCTGAACGTCGGGCGGTTCAAGCTCGCCGCCGCCTGTCTCGGCGGGATGCGTCCGGCGATCGGGACCGCCGCGGCCTATGCCGCGCAGCGGAGCGCGTTCGGTCGCCGGATCGGGGAGTTCCCGCTCATCGGCGCGAAGCTCGCAGCGATGGCGGCTCGGACCTACGCCGTCGAGTCGGTCGTGTACCGGATCGCGGGCCTGCTCGAGGCGAGACTCGTGGCCGCCGAGGACGGCACGTCTCCGGACGCCATGCGCGTGGCCCTCGAGGAGTACGCGGTCGAATGCAGTGTCGCGAAGGTGCTCGCCAGCGAGGAGCTCGGCTTCGTCGTCGACGAGCTCGTCCAGGTCCACGGCGGCTACGGCTACATCGAGGAGTACCCTGCGGCGGCGGCCTATCGCGACGCCCGGATCCACCGGATCTGGGAGGGCACAAACGAGATCAACCGGCTGCTCGTCCCCGGGACGCTCCTGAAGCGCGCCATGACCGGCCGGCTCGAGCTGCTCGGCCCGGCGCGACGAGCGCAGGACGCGCTCCTCGCCGGCGATCTGCCGACCTTCGAGGGTCCACTGGCGGCCGAACGAGGCGCCGTGGCCGCGACCCGGACGGCGACCCTCCTCCTATCCGGAGCCGCCGTCCAGCGGTTCGGCAGTGGGCTCGAGGAGGAGCAGGAGGTGCTGGCCGGGCTCGCCGACCTTGCGATCGACCTGTTCGCGATGGAGAGCGTCGTGGAGCGTGCCACGTGCGCCTCGGCTCCGATCCATGCCGACTTCGCGAGGCTCATCGTGGCCGATCGGGTCGCCGCGGTGGAGCAGCGGGCAAGGAGCCTCGCTGCCCGCGTCGCCGAGGGCGACGATGCGCGCACCCTCGGCGCCGGCATCCGGCGCCTCATCCGGACCGAGCCGGTCGATCGGATCGCGATCTCGAGGCGGATCGCAGCAGCGGTGAGCGAACGTTCGGGGTACCCAGTGTGAAGACCCCGGCGCCGGCCTCGAGGACCGCGGCACCTCCCCGGAGCACCCCGGATCGGGTGGGCCGCCGACCGAAGCCCGGCGGGGATCGGCCCTGGCTTGCCCACTACGACCCGGGGGTCCCGGCCGAGGTCGAGATCCCGCCGATCCCAGTCGATGGCCTGCTGCGGGCGAGCGCCGAGCGGGCACCCGAGCGGACTGCCATGGTGTTTTTCGGCGCCCGAACCTCGTACGGCCAGCTCGATCGGGCTGCCGATCGGTTCGCGCACGTTCTGCGATCGATGGGCGTCGAGAAGGGCGATCGCGTCAGCCTGCACCTGCCCACATCGCCAGCCTTCGTCATCGCCTTCATGGGCACGATGCGGGCCGGGGCACTCGCTTCGCCGATGAACCCGCTGTACGTCGAGCGAGAGCTCGGCATCCTGCTGGCCGAGACCGAGCCAAGGGTCTCGGTGACGGTCGACCTCCTCGTTTCGCGCCTGCACGCCGTCGAGGCGGCCGCCGGTGCCGGGCGGCCGGGCCGCCTCATCGTGACCGGGATCCAGGACTCGCTCCCGGTGCCGATCCGCTGGCTCTACCCACTCAAGGCGCAACGAGAAGGCCGCTGGCATCCCCAGCGACACACCCCGGCGACACCGAACCTCTTCCGGCTGCTCCGCGAGGCCCCCGCGGGACGGTTCGAATCGGCGGCGGCCCCCGAGGACGGCGCCGTCCTCCAGCCCACGGGAGGCACGACCGGAACGCCGAAGACGGCGTTGCTGACCCATCGGAACCTCGTCGCGAATGCGTGCCAGACGGCAGCCTGGTTCCCGCACGCGGCGAAGGACGAGCCACCAACGATCCTCTGCCCGCTGCCGCTATTCCACATCTACGGGCTCACTGTGGACATGAACTACGCGATGCTGACGGGCGGCACTCTCTTGCTCCTGCCACGCTTCGATCCGGAGCAGGTCCTCAAGGCGGCCGCGAAGTACCGACCGCGGCTCTTCCCCGGAGCGCCGGTCATGTACGAGACCCTGGCCCATCACGCCCATGTCGGGCGGTTCGACCTCTCGAGCATCGAGGCCTGCATCAGCGGCGCGGCGCCGTTGCCGGCCGGCGTCCAGCGAGATTTCGAGGCCATCACCCACGGCAAGGTCTGCGAGGGCTACGGCCTCACCGAGGCCTCGCCGGTCACGCACTGCAACCCGATCGAGAGCGGGCGACGGAACGGAACCATCGGCCTGCCGTTCCCCTCGACGGACGCGCGTGTCGTCGACCCGAAGACCGGCAAACCCGCTGCGACGGGCCAAGTCGGCGAACTGGAGGTAGCCGGGCCGCAGGTCATGGCGGGCTACTGGCATCGCCCAGCGGAAACGGCCGACGTGCTGCACGAGGGCTGGCTTCGCACGGGTGACATCGCGACGCAGGATGCCGAGGGCTTCTTCACGATCGTCGATCGCGCCAAGGACCTGATCATCGTCGGCGGCATCAATGTCTATCCGCGCGAGGTCGAGGAGGTCCTCATGAGCCATCCGGCCGTCGCGGACGCCGCGGTGATCGGGATGGCCCACGAGCATTACGGAGAGGTGCCGTGCGCCTTCGTCGTGCTTGCCGAAGGAGCCACGGCGACCGAGGAAGAGCTGTTCGCCTACTGCCACAAGAACCTCGCCCGGTTCAAGGTCCCCTTCGCGATCCGGTTCCGATCGCGGCTCCCAAAGACGCTGATCGGCAAGGTCCTTCGGAAGGACCTGCGAGCCGAGGCATCGGAGTCGCCGTAGCTAGGTCGCATCGATGAAGGCGCGGAGCCGTAGGTTGAAGGGCTCCCCGGCTCGCTGGACGCCGTGGCCCGTCCCGCCAATGACTACGCGCTCGGCCGCGAGCCGATCGACGAGCACGTCGCAGACCGCGTCGAACGCCTGGCTGTGGGCTCCCGAAAAGACGAGCTTCGGAAACCGTGCCGTCCGCAACGCCTCGAACGGGCGTGGGGATCGGAAACCCGGATTCGATCACGCGGCGGCGCCATGGTACTCGTGGATCAGCCCGCCGAGCGGATCCCGTCGGCGAACGTCGCGCGGACTGACCGCCATCGGCTCCCGTGCCTCGGCTCGAGGAGGGGCGAGGCCGAGGGCGCGATGGGGTCGCCCGCGGTTGTAGTGATCGACATAGGTCCGGAGCGTCCGATCGAGATGCCGGCGACCGAGGATGAGGGTCCAGTCGAGGCACTCGGCCCTGATCGTCTCGATCACGCGCTCG
>DATCPH010000066.1:0-11085 GCA_036570185.1 Candidatus Limnocylindrales bacterium
GGACTATCGCGACCTGCCACTCGTAAACGGCGAGAACATCGAATCGGGAACCTGCCGTCTCATCTTCCGACGAAGCGCTGCCGACGAGCGCGCGATCAGTCCGAAGTATCTGTTCAAGCCCGGAGACATCTTGTACAGCAAGCTCCGACCCTACCTCCGCAAGGTTGTGGTCGCCGATGAGATCGGTCTCTGTTCGGCAGACATGTACCCGCTCGCCGTTGACTCGAATGTAGTTGATGCGAATTGGCTCGCTTGGACGCTGGTTGGTCCGCGTTTTACGCGATTCGCCACGGAGGCTTCTGCGCGAGCGCGAATGCCAAAGCTCAACCGAGAGCAGCTCTTCGCGTTTGAGATCGCCATCCCATCGATCAAGGAGCAGCGACGCGTGGTCGCGGCCCTCCATGCGGAGCTCGCGACGGTCGACATGATGGCCGAGGCTTGTGGAGTCGACGGCGTGGCCAATGAGGTTCCCGATTTCGATGTCCACGAAGCGAACAAAGGCGCACGACGCAGTCCGCGGCCGGCCATCTCCAACCGCGCCTGAGTCAAGGTCGCTGTCCGCGGCAGTCTGGAAGCACCTCGAGTCGATCCCGAGCTTCAATGGGGACCTCCGTCGGTCTGGGGCCGACCTCGAGGCCGGCAGGGGCGTCCCATTCGACGACGATGAGCGCCCGCGTACTTCTCAGCCCGCTCGCTGAAGAAGCGCGCCTCCGGCTCCCACTCTTAGTCCGTCCGAGTTCTACGTCACCGCCATGGGCGCGGCCGGTGCCGCTTTCGGCTGGACGATCGAGAGGGCGTTCCCGCTCGGATCGATGAACCAGGCCGCCCAGGCGAAGCCCATGTCGGCGATCCCGTCGGCATCGGTCACCGGGTCGGGCGCCTGGTAAGCCTCGATCCGGACGCCGCGGGCGCGCAGATCGGCGAGCTCGGCGTGGATGTCGGGCACGCGCCAGCCGAGCTGCGTCTGCATGTCCGCGGTCCCGATCGTGCTTTTCGTAACCGTCAGCTGGGAGCTCGAGCCGCAGCGGAAGATGATCCGCTCCTCATCCTCCCGAAGGATGTCGAGACCGAGTGTCTCGTGGTAGAACTCGCGGCTCTTCGCCAGGTCCATCGACAGCAGGATCGGGAACACGAGGTGGTCTCCAAGAATGGCGCCCCCTTGCTACGACGCGATCGGTTGGTACGTGGCGATGACGACACCGATCGTGGTCGTCTTCGTGTCGATGAGCCGCACAGCAGCGTGCCGGGCGCCGTCAGGGATGAGGCGGCGGGGTCGCCCAACCGCTGAACTCGAATCCACCGCGGGTGTCCTCGTCGGGCCGGCCCGGCGCCTGCATGACGCCATCAAGCGTAAGAGACATCTTGACAAGGACTTTCCGCATCATCCAAGCGCTGGCGTGTCAGCCGGTGCCCCCGGCCGTCGACGGCATCTTGCGGGGCAGCATCGCCATCAGCGCGTCGCCTGAACCAACGTACTGGGGCTTGCCCGTTGCAGGCTCCAGCTGCAACACCAGATCTTCGGCGTCTCCGTTGAGGTCAATCTCATGCCGGACGGCCGCGAGCGCCGACGATTTTGAGCTGAAGTCGCCGATCAGATTTCCTGTGCCGAGGTGCCACAGGGTGTAGCGCCTCCGCGGACGGTAAGGCAGATGGCCTGGCGGAATGTCGATCACGAGATCGAAGCTTTCCGACGCGGCCTGGAACGCATGCGCGATGGCGTTTCGCGCATCGACCTCGAGCAGATCCCACGTCGTGTGGATCAGCTGGCCGGGCATTGCGTCGACGTCAAGGATCCACTCGTTGCCATCACGCCGGCCAGTCAGGTGATACGAAGGCCGGTCCGCGTCATCGGTGACGATGCTGAAGCGGACGCCCCGCCCCGCGCGACGCCAGTGCTGACTTGGTCGGGCCTTCGAGAAGTCGAACTCATCGTAGATGTCGTCGCCAACGACCTTGGAAGTATTCATTGCGTTCCCGCCTATTCGCGGGCCTTGACGAGATGAGACGGATCCGCTTTCCGCGGTAAGTGTAGGTGCTTGCGAGGATGCGGCCACGAGCAGACATGGCGATGATCAGCCATCGTTCCTCGTCTCCAATGAGTTGGGGAGCCTCGACCGCGTGGCGAGCGTCGAATGTGGTAGCGGCCTCCCTGAAGTCGACGCCATGTTTCTCGCGGTTCATGGTGGCCTTGCCCTGATTCCATTCGAACCATCGTCCTCCGGACTCGAAGTCCTCGCTCATGTCGGCTCCGCCCGGTCAGGCGGCGGGGCACCACCATAGCGGTGGGCACTTCGCGGGCACTCAACTGTCGTACCCTCCCTGTCGTGGTCGTCGCCGCACGCCGCCTTGCCACTCCCTCGAGCGTCAATGCCGCGATCAAGCAGATCGCCGACGTCATGCGGCGGTCGAACTACGCCGGCGCGCTCCAGTACGTGCCCGAGCTGTCGTGGATCCTGTTCCTTCGGATCCTCGACGAGCGAGAGGAGCTCGAGGCTGACGAGGCCGAGGCGGTGGGTGTGGCGTTCACGCCCTCGCTCGAGACGCCCTATCGGTGGCGCGACTGGGCGTCACCAAGCGGTGCGAAGCGGGCGGAGCTGACCGACGCGGCCTTCGGCGCCTACCTTCGCTTCGTCAATGGCGAGTTGCTGCCCTACCTCCGCGGTCTGGGCGATCGCCAGGGTTCGTCGGCTCGGCAAAAGGTGATCAGCCAGGTCGTGTCGGCCATCGACAAGGTCGGCGTCGATACCGAGCGGAACCTGCTCGACATCCTCGATCGCGTGGACGCGATCCGCCTCGAGGCGGTCGACCAGACGCACCTCTTCACGCTCAGCCAGGCCTACGAGGGCCTGCTCCTCAAGATGGGCGAGAAGAACAACGATGGCGGCCAGTTCTTCACGCCGCGCGAGGTCATTCGGGCCATGGTCCGGGCGATCGACCCGAAAGTGGGCGAGACGGTCTACGACCCGGGCTGCGGGACCGGAGGCTTCCTGGCGCAGGCGTTCGAGTGGATGCGGGCGGGTCTGGGCGCCGGCGCCACTGCGGACCGGCTCCAGGCGCTGCGCGAGGACACGTTCTGGGGCCGCGAGAAGGCCGATCTCGTCTACCCGATCGCGCTTGCCAACCTCGTCCTCCACGGCATCGACAGCCCGCACATCTGGCACGGCAACACGCTGACGATGCAGGAGACCTACGGCGGGCTCTTCCTCGGCGCCCCATCGCAGTTCGACGTGATCCTGATGAATCCGCCGTTCGGTGGGAAGGAGGGCAAGGAGGCCCAGACCCTCTTCGCCTACAAGACCGGTGCGACCCAGGTGCTGTTCCTCCAACACGTCATCGCGTCGTTGAAGGCGGGCGGCCGGTGCGGGATGGTCATCGACGAGGGCGTCCTGTTCCGGACGACCGAGACGGCCTTCGTCCAGACCAAGCGCAAGCTCCTCGACGACTGCGACCTGTGGTGCATCCTGTCGCTGCCGCCAGGCGTCTTCTCCTCGGCCGGCGCCGGCGTGAAGACAAACCTCCTCTTCTTCACGAAGGGCGGCCCGACGGAACGCGTCTGGTACTACGACCTCTCCGACGTCAAGGTCACGAAGAAGCAGCCACTCACGGTGGACCGCTTCGAGGAATTCTTCCGGCTGCTACCCGATCGGGCCGACTCCGACCACTCCTGGACTGTCAGTCGCGAGGACCTCGAGGCTAGAAAGCTTGACCTGAAGGCCGTTAACCCCAACGCCAAGTCCGCCGTCGATACTCGTACGCCGGAGCAACTCATTGACATCATCGAAGCGCAAGGCCGCGAGGTCGATGCGGCGATGTCGGAGCTGCGTCGCCTCCTCGAGCGGTAAAGTGAACTGACGAGAGGGCTTCAGGTCGCGCGATTCCCCTCGTCTCAGCGGGCGGCGACAGCCGGGGCCGGCACCTGCATCCTGGCCGCCGGTGGAGCGGCGTCGAGGTAAGTGTTCTTGCTCCACACCAAGCCGTCGCGGAACTCGATGACGTCCACGGTATCGAACCGGACCACGCCGCCCTGGGCCCCCACCGCGGGTGTCCCATTCGCGCTCATTTCATGCACCAGAAACGCGTCACCCCAGTGAAGACGCAGGGAGTCGAAGGCGATGTCGGGCATCAGGGTCAGGGTAGCCGCGAACTTCGCGCGGATAGCCTCGCGCCCAACTGCGACGCTCTCGCCTGCGGTGTGGAGCCAGAAGCTGCCCTCCGGATGATGCAGCGCGACGATAGCGTCGAGGTCGTGGCTGCGCCATGCGGCGCGGTAGGCGGCGAAGACGCCTTGGAGGTCGGCTGTGGCCATGAACTTTCCTTCCTGAATACCCATCGACGCATCCCACGGGTCCGAACAGATTCTATGGGGCGGCGTGGAGATCCGATCTATGCCTCGCCGCTGGGTGGTGACTCACTATGACCGGGACGCCCGTTGACGCCCTGGCATCCAGGACCAGCGACCCATGTGTGGACGCGCGAGGAGATCGCGGCGCGGCTCGACTCGTTACGCTTCCGTCGTGCCAGCGAAACCGCCGCCCGCCTGGATGGTCCGCCTCAACATCGCCATGCTGCGGCGTGGCCTGAGCATCGGCTCGCAATACCTGCTATCGGTGCGGGGTCGGAAAAGCGGAGTCATGCGGGACACGCCGGTCTCGCTCGCCACGGTCGGCTCGGAGCGGTACATCGTCGCTGCCTTCGTGGACGCGGCATGGATCGGCAATGTCCGCGCAGCCGGTGAAGGCGTCTTGGGACGAGGTAACGCCGAAGAGCGCGTTCGGCTTATCGAGTTGCCCGTGCACGAGCGCGGGCCGGTGCTCCGGGCGTTCCTAGAGCAGGTGCGTGGTGGCGTCCGCTTCTTCGGGTCGTCGGACCCTGATGTGGTCACGGCCGCTGCCGACCGCTATCCGGTGTTTCGCCTCGACTCAAACTGAGACACTATGCACCGGCAAGCGTCGCGGCTACCCGAGAGCGTGAGCCGCAGTCAGGCCGTTGCCGGTTCGCGGCGGAGTCGCAGCGCGACGTACCCGATCGCGAGCTGCGTGAGGAGGGCGGCAACCTCCACGATGACGATCTGAGTCGGCGGCCGCAGCGAGGAGAACAGGCCCAGCTGGTCGCCGACGAACGGACCGACGAACAGGATCGTGCCGATGGCCGCGAGTGAGCCGGCGGTCCGCGGGTTGCGACTCACCAGAACGAAGGCCACGATGTCGAGGGTGACAGTCGTGAAGATCAGCGCGAGGCTGCCCCAGCCGATCGGGGTGATCGACGAAAACGGGCGGGGCTCGAGCGCCACAGGCGTGAGCAGGAACGTCCAGCTGAGGTGTGCGGCGATCAGGATCCTTAGGGTCGTGGCGGGTCGCGTCATCCGATGGTCCTCGCGCGCGTCGCCGGCGGCGACTTTCGGACTGAACGGTACAGAGGTCGGGAGTATTCTGCAATAGATGGTCCAGAAATCACCGCGCACCGGGCGGCCCCGCGAATTCGAGCCGGAGGCCGCGGTCGACGCCGCCATGCGCCTGTTCTGGACGCGGGGGTACGAAGCGACCTCGCTCGAAGACCTCGAGGAGCACACCGGCCTGTCGCGGTCGAGCCTCTACAACACGTTCGGCTCGAAGCGCGAGCTCTTCGACCAAGCGGTATCCCGATACCTGGCCGTCCTCGACGATGTGCTGCTCGGGCCCCTTGAGTCGGGCGGTGAAGGGCTGGCGGATCTGGATCGCTTCATCGATCGCCTCGGCACGCAGCTCGACGGTCCGGGCATCATCGCCGGCTGCCTGCTCACGAACAGCCTGGTCGAGTTCGGCGGGCTCGACGAAGGGGTTGTCCGCCAGGGCCACGCCTACCTCGATCGGGCCCGGCGGGCGATCCGGGCGGCCCTCACCCGAGCGGCCGATCGAGGCGAGATCGTGGCGTCGACGGTCGAGCCGCGATCGGAGCTCCTCGTCGGGCTCGTCCTCAGCATCAACCTCGTCGCCAGGTCGGGCCTGGGCAAGCCTGCCTTCTCGGCCCTGATCGAAGCCGTCCACGCGGGGATCGGCGATTGGGTCAAGCCCTCGCGACGGCACCCGGAGGCGTAAGCACCATCTTGTCAGCTGGCAGCGCCTCGGAGTCCCCGGGAGGCGGACCTCCCCAGATCAGCACGTCGGGGTCGAGGTCGAGACCACCAGCCCACGTGACGGTGCCCCATCGGACCCGCGAACGCTCGAACTTCCCGTAGTCAGCGCGGAGCGGCTCGAAAACGGGACCCCGAAGAAGCGCGCGCACGTCGCGCTCGACAACGGAATCGTCTGTCAGCGTCAGGCGGAGCCAGTAGTCAGCGAGCGGTTGGACGGATCGGACTCGAAGCATGTCCATCGGATTCTACGAGAGCGAGGCCTTCTTCTCGGCTGCGGCTTCGATCGGCTGGTAGGTCGCGATCACGACGCCGGTGCTCGTCGTCTTGGTGTCGACCAGCCGAAGCGCGGCGTACGGACTGCCGTCGCGGAAGAGGCGATGGCCCGATCCGAGAACGAGCGGGTGGATCGAGAGTACGTACTCGTCCACGAGATTGCGGCGCATCAGCGACTGGACGAGCACCCCGCTGCCGAGGACCACGAAATCCTTGCCCGGCTGATCTTTGAGGGCGGCCACCGCCTCGGCGGCATCGCCCTTGACGAGGGTGGAGTTGGCCCAGGGAAGCGGCTCCTCCAGCGTCGTCGATGCGACGTACTTCTGGGCGTTGTTCAGAACGTCGGTGAACGGGTTGTCAGTCCGATTCGGCCAGACCGTGAAGAAGTCCTCGTAGGTGCGCCGCCCGAACAGGAGAGCCGGCTGCTGGGCGATTCCTTCTGCGGAGACGTCCGCCATGACCGGGTCGAAGTACGGGAGCGCCCAACCGCCGTGCTCGAAGCCGCCGCGCGTGTCCTCGTCGGCTCGACCGGGCGCCTGCATGACGCCATCCAGCGTCAGGCTCATGTTGACCACGACTCTTCTCATGAACCCGAGTCCTGATTGATGCTGCCGGCGAAAATCGGGGCGCCGACCTGCGTCATCAGGCCCAGATCGTCGCGATGGTTCCAGATCTCGGCGACCTTGCCGTCCCGGAATCGGAAGATGTTGACGCCCGAAAACGTAACCGACTTCCCTGTTGGCTCCACAGAACCCCAGGGCCCGGTGTGCGCGCCTGTAGCCGTCCATCGGGCGGCGACGAGGTCGTCCTCCCCGATGACGAGATCGACCTCCCAGCGCACGTGGGGAAACGCCCGGCGGAAGTCGGCGGCGATCTTCGCCTGGCCGGCCGCTCCAGGCAACGCCTGACCTGGTCGGAGGTCGTGTCGGACGTAGTCCTCGTGGAACACCTCGTGAGCGAAGTCGACGTTGCCCTTGGCCCAGACTTCATCGTAGAAACGGCGGACGAGGGCCTTGTTGTCCTGACGTCCCATCTGTCACCTCCTGGCGTCGATGGGTCGATCGTAGTCCCGCGTGCCTGTCGTAGGCTTCGGAGCGATGGGACAGGTCGTCGAGAGCCCGCGATCGATCCGGGGGCGCCTCAGAGCGGGGATCGTGCGCCTGATCTCGATCGCGGACGCGCCCGAAGACGACGACGATGCCCGCCTCCGCAAGCGCGTCGGAGTGGCCGTTGGGTACTTCACGATCGTGGCACCGCTGGGTGTGCCGCTGGTTGCACCGACGCCACTCGTCGGCTGGGTGGTCGCGCTGAGCCTCTCCCTGTGGAGCGCCGGCAACCTCGTAGTCCTCGCCCGGACGAGGCGCTTCGAGCGATACGTCGTCGCCCTGATCTCGACCGGCGCGCCATTCGTGCTCTTGACGACTGTGTTGGTCGGCGGGGTCACCACCAGCAGCGGCAGCGTGGTGTGGGCATTCCTGCTGCCAGCCTATGCGCTGCTGGCCCTGGGGCCGCGCCGGGCCACGCCGTGGTTCTTCGTCTTCCTGGCGACGCTCGTCATCGCAATCGCCATGGACCCGTTCGTCCGCGGCCTCGTCGCGCCACCCCCGTACGCCACGCAGCTCTTCAGCTATGCCCAGAACATCGGGGCACCGCTCACGGTTACGTTCCTCCTCCTCCGCTACGTGGACATTCGCCGGAGGAAGGCCGAGGCGCGATCGGACGAGCTCCTGACGAACGCGATCCCCTCCTCCATCGCCACTCGCCTCAAGCACGGCGAGCAGCGGATCGCCGAGTCGTACGCGGCGACGACGGTCGTCTTCACCGACATCGTCGCATTCACGCCGTGGGCCCAGCGGACCGTCCCGGCGCGCGTCGTCGACCTGCTCGACGACCTGTTCAGCCGATTCGACGCCCGTGCCGCTGAGCACGGCGTCGAGAAGATCAAGACCGTCGGCGATGCCTACATGGCCGTTGCCGGGGCGCCGGAGGCACGACCCGACCACGCTGAGGCCGCTTTGGCCTTCAGCGAGGCGATGCTGGCCGAGGCCGCCGACTGGCGACGTGACAACGACCTCGACCTGCAGGTCCGGATCGGCCTGGCAAGCGGTGAGGTCGTGGGCGGCGTCATCGGCAGCCGCCGGGCCCTCTTCGATCTCTGGGGCGACACCGTGAACACGGCGGCGCGCATGGAGTCATCGGGCGTTCCCGGGCGGATCCACCTCGCGGCCTCGACCCGGACCCTGCTGGATGGTGGCTTCGCGTTCGAGGAGCGTCAGGTCGACGTCAAGGGACTCGGCCCCATGACCACGTATCTCTTCGTGGAGCGGTAGCGGCGGATCGGGCCGGCGACGGAACGGAGCCGGACATGCTCGGCCAGATTCTCACCCCATGACCCTTCGGCACGAGACGGCCGCGGTCGACCGGGATTTCACGCAAGTCGCGACGCCAGAACTGGGCTAGTCATGCCTGGTTCCTGCACGGATCCGTTTCACGGCGAAGGTTTGGCGTCCGGGTTGCGCCCGAGGCGTGGCCCAACGATCTCCCGGTGACCGTTTGGCCGCCTTTGTCGCCACGAGGCTCCGGAGCGGTCACCTGGCGAGAATCTGGCCGAAAAGTGACGCCCGGAGACGACGCGCGGAACCGGGCCGCCTTACTCCTGCGCGGACATCAGGTCCGCGTCGCGAAGGAGCAGGTAGCCGAACCAGAGCCAGAAGATCGGTCCGCCGACACCGCCCGCGATGACGCCCGCGAGGAGCGCGATTGGTGCCGAGCCGGCCAGTGTGGCCACGAAGCCCACGGCCAGATCCAGGAAGGCCACGACCGCCAGGATCGGCAGCAGCCTCGGCACGTGGATGCGCCACAGGAGTCCCGCCTCGATGATGAACCAGAAGGCGGTCAGCCCGAACGTCATGAGGCCGTACGGATTGATCGCCGAGGGCGCCTGAACCGCAATGACTGCTGCCGCGGCGTTGCCGGCGCCGCTGAGCCGAGCCGTCTCGTCGAACCGTGAAACCTGCTCGAGCCCGGCCAGGATCGTACCGACCGCAGCAATCGATCCGATGACGGTCGCCGCGAAGGCCCACGCCTCATCCGCGACCCGGACGCGCTGATATGCCGCCAGGATCCCGAGGAGCGCGAAAAACGCCAGCAGCGCGTACAGGCCGTAGAAGAGTGAAGAGCCAACGCGGTTGGCCGTGAGCGAAGCGACATACGCGCCGAAGTCGTTGATCGGCGCGCGCTGTGCGGCCGGCACGAGCGTGTAGTAGACGGCGACCGACGCCCACGAGGTGATCGCGAGCAGAACTCCAGCGAGGCCACCGACGCGCACGAATGACCGCTCGCTCATTCGACGTCGACCGGCTCGGCATCGGGAAGGGAAGGAACCGCCCGCGCGAGTCCACGGCCGCCGATTCGCGCTCCGAGCCAGACGACCCAGGCCGGCAGCAGGACCGCCGTCGTGATTGCGCTGATCAGGGGACCGATGGGACCGAAGTGGCCGATCTGCAGGAGCACGCCCGCCAGCGCGAAGGCCGCCGTGACCCACGACAGGGCTCCCCAGAGCGGAGGCATGAGTCGGCGGACGAGGACGAGTCCCGCGAGCGCGACACCGAGCGCGAGCAGGACGGCAACCCCATTGATCAGCCAGTCATGGGCTCCATTGATCAGCATCAACGCCCAGAACTGACTGATCGACTCCTGAACCTTGTAGCCGCAATCGCAGTAGGGGTTGTCGATCGTCGTCTGCTTCGCGCCGATGTAGATCAGCTGGGCGCCGGCTCCGAGGGCTCCGCCGACCAGCAGCGCCGACGAGAAGACCGTTGTCCGCCAATCATCGCCAGGCGCGAGCGCCGCGAGCACCCGTCCAAACGGCACCAATGCGACGAGTCCGACCGCGAAAAGCAGGTTCGCCGCCAGGTCAAACGGCCAGGCGGCATGCTGGAAGTCGATCCCACCGAGGAGGTTCTGCACGAGGTCGTTCGTTTCGGGCAGGTCGGGCGCCTTCAGGAACAGGCCGAATTCGAGTCCGAACGACAGGACTGTTGCGGCGATGAAGGTGGCAGCGATGATCCCCGACAGCGGCCGGATCAGCGACGCAGCCGAAGTCTTCATCGGTCGTGGCCCTCCCTCGTCGATGCCTCGTGCGCGGCAGACTAGCAGAGGATCTGCCGAGCGAGCGGTGCAGCGCGGCGCGGCGCCGCCAAGCGCGCGGGCGGCGGGTGTTCCGCGGCCGGCGAGCGCTTCAGTCGACGATGCCGGGGGTGTGGTCGCGTTCGCGCTGGGTCAGGGCGTTGAGGAGTCCCAGCCGGACCACCGGGAAGTCGGTCATCAGCTTGTCGAAGCCCTGGCGGTCGATCGTGAGCGCGCGGATCGGCTCGAGCGCGGTGATGGTCGCCGTCCTGGGGCTGCCGTCGATGAGGGAAATCTCGCCGAGGAAGTCGCCGCGACCCATGCGCCGGATTTCGCGCCCGTCCTGATCGACGCGGGCCGACCCATCGAGAATGACCATGAAGGCATCGCCTGGATCGCCCTGCCGAGCGAGGTGGTCGCCGGTCCCGATCTCGGTTTCATAGGCCAGCGCGGCGATCGCGTCGATCGTGGCGTCGGTCAGGCCAGTGAACAGCGGGACGGTGCGCAGGATGTCGGCGGTGGTGCTCATTCGGCTCCTCGAGACTGTATGGCCGGGCTGGGCATGTGGCGGG
>DATCPH010000067.1:0-6263 GCA_036570185.1 Candidatus Limnocylindrales bacterium
AAGCCATTCGGGCTGACCTGGGGCGAGATGCTCGCCGATGGGAACCTCGGCGAACTCTTCCTCGATTTCAACAACTTCGGCCAGCGGTTCGACGGCCTCACGTACAACCCGCGAGCGTTCCAGCTCGCCGACCCTGGCACGCCGGTCCCGGACCCCTATCTCGCGACGTCGGGGACGATCGTCTTACCGTTCTTCGGCCCGCACAAGCTGAACATCCGCGATGCGACGGACCCGACGACCTCGAGCCCCCTCTTCGGTCGGAGGGTGTCGGTGCCGAAGGCGCCCCTCGTGGCAGGCTGGCCGGCCACCGACCTCGCGCTCGCCGGGACCTGGAAGGACATGGTCTCGAACGACCTGGCGGTCTTCGCCTGCCCCGATGTCCAGGTCGACTACAACGACGCCGGACAGGATGGGTTCCTCGGGACGGGGACCGCCGACATCGACTTCTTCCATTCCGACGGGCTCGACGTCGAGGTCGACATCCACGGTGGCGCGACGGACATCCGGATGAGTTCGTCCGAGACGCACGACATCGATATCGGGCTCTTCGCCCGCCTGGGCGGCATCGGCGAGGTCAGCGGCTGTGCCCGGATCGAAGGCCCGCTCCTGACCCGGATGTCCTTCTACGGCAGCCTCGAGGAGAGTGCCGCGGCCGGCAGCATCCTCGGACCGAAGGTCGGCTACGCCGTCGACATCAACATCAACGTCACCCCGACGACCTTCGACTTCTATGCATCCGGCGACATGCTCCTCGCGGTCGGCGGCGTCGAAGTCGAGGTCTCGGCCTCCATGCACCTGCTCGCGGACTTCAGCACCCACATGGCCGAGGGCGAATTGATCGGCCGGATCGACTGCGACGCCATCCTGGCCGGCCTGTCCGGCGAGGGGCAGATCACATGGCATGCCGATCCGACGATGCACTACCTCCAGGGCCGGATGAAGGTTGCGGTCTGTAGCTGGGTCGCGAGCGGCGGCCTCGAAGGCGGGTTCTTCGTCGGCGAATCCGTCCCCGCGAATCTCGTCTGGGTCCTGCAGCCGACCAATCCGCACTTCGGCGTCTCCACGATGATCCTGCCGCCGACCCTGACCGGGGTCTTCGGCTACGGCCAGATCTCGTTCGGGGTCAACTGGTATGTGCTCGGCGGCGGCGTGGACATCTACGTCGCGATGGGGGCGTTCCTCGCGACCCCCGCCGGCGGGACGACGGCGATCGTGGGAGCCGGACTCCCCTATGTCGTGGGCGCATGCGGCGTCTACGTCCACGGCGAGATCCTCGGCGGGCTGGTGAGTGCCTCCGCCTGGGCGAATCTCGCGATCCGCGGGCCATACCCGTTGTACTTCGACGGCACGATCGGCCTCGAAGGCTGCGTGGCGTGGGTCCTGTGCGCCTCGGTCGACCTGGACGCCGGGCTCGACAGCAGCGGCTTCTACCTGCACTAGGAGCGACCGATGGACACCAACGGAACAGGACCTGCCGACCGCGACACGGCCGACCCGTCTGCGCTCCTCCAGGCGGTCTCGTCCGAGGTCGGACCCGACGGCGAGGTGTCGATCACCCTCGTCTGGGAGCGCCAGCCGTTCTACACCGGGTACCACCTCTATCGCCGCGCCGCCGGGGGTGGTGGCCGCACCGCGCGCATCAATGGCACGCGGACCATCCGCCCCGCGGCAAGCTGCCGCGAGCTGCAGCGCTACGTCGCGGAAGGCTCCCGCCAGTGGGCGATCGTCGGGAATGCCCTCAGCGCCGTCGCCCTTCGGGCCGATCCCGCGGCAGCCCCGGTCGACCCGTGCGCTGCCATGGACCGGGGGCTGAGCACGGAAGAAGCGGCCATGTTCGACGCGATCGCGTCGAGCGACCTCGCCCTTCGCCTCGCCCGCGGCACCGCGTTCGTCGATCGCCGCGTCGTCGCCGATCGGCAGTACGAGTACGAGCTTCGCGGGGTCCGCGCGGACGCCATCGAGGTGGTCCTCGCCCGCGCGGTCCTCGTCCGGGCCGGCCTGTTCATCCTGCCGGATCCGCCGTCGGGCCTGACGGCCTCGATCGGCGACGGGAAGGCGCTGACCCTCTGGAACCGGAACCCGTACGCCGCGACCTACATGGTCGAGCGGGCGACGAGCCCGGGCGGCCCCTTCCAGCAGGTCAATCCGGATCCCGTGGCGATGGATGTCACGACCGACATCGCCAACCAGGCCGTCGTGCCGCCGCGACCGGGCTTCCTCGACTACCAGCACTGGACGCCCGACGGGACGCCCGACACCCACCTGGTGGCTGGCGCGACCATCTCCGGTCCGACCAACGCCACGACCTACTACTACCGCGTGGCGTCACGAGACAACCTCGACCGACTGGGGGCGTGGTCGGCGGCCGTCTCGGCCATGCCGGTCAGAAGCACGCCGCCGATGGCGCCGGACGAGGTCCAGGTGGCCGCCCAGGTCGCGTCCCCCGGGCTCGCCGTCTCGTGGCGGACGGTGACGCGAGACGTCGACAACCACCTCCTGCCGGACGTCAGCCAGTCCTATGACATCTTCCGAGCCGCGGATCGGGCGGTCCTCGAGGATGCGCCGACGCTGGCGACCCATCGCGTGGCGACGGTCTACGCGAACCCGAGCGACGTGACCGTGCCGACACAGCGATGGGTCGACACCGACCCGATCCTCGTGCCGCCGTACGGCCAGACGACGTTCTTCTACCGGATCTCCTGCACCGACCCACTCGGCGACACGAGCGCCCCGTCGGCGATCATCGGCGGCTACGTTCCGGACACGCGACCACCGGGCCCGACGGATATGGACGGCGCCGACGGCTTTCCCGACCACATCCGCGTCTTCTGGAAGCCGAATGGCGAGCCCGACCTGGCGGGCTATCAGATCTACCGCGGCGTGTGCGATCGCGGCGAGCTGTACACCCCCGGGGGCAAGGAGCGTGAGCGGGGCAAGTGCGACCTGACCCTCGTCGGGCAGGTGGCCCTCGCCGACGCCAAGGCGATGTACAGCGCGACGGGCCGGATCCATTTCGACGACTTCACGGTCCCGGAAGGCTCACCGCTCTGCTACGGCTACTGGGTCCGTGCCTATGACGCCGCCCAGAACCTGTACGGCGGGGATCGGGACTGCCCCTCCCCGAGCGACCAGCACGTGTGCATGCGGCTTCTCGAGAAGACGCCGCCGCCCGCGCCGATCATGACCGTTCTCCGGGCGCGCAGCGACGCCATTCGCGTGGAATGGATCGGCTCCCCCGTGCAGGACCTGCACGCGTTCCACGTCTACCGGTCCGACAAGGAGTTCGACCCGCCGACCTTCCTCGGGTGCGTGTTCACCGATGGCACGGTGAGCACGAGCCCGTGGACCGGCCTCGTTCCGTCGTGCATGGATATCCCGGCCGAACCCGATCCGCTGGCAGCCCGGGGCCACTTCGTGGACGTCACCGCGATCGAAGGCGAGATCTACTGGTATCGCGTCTCCGCCCTCGATTGGCTGGGCAACGAGAGCGAGTCGGCCGACCTGCTGCTGCCGTCCAGCAGCACGTTCACCTACTCGAACGTCGGGATGGTCCCGCCCGTGGTCGACCCGCTCACAGCCATGGCGGGATCGGACTGTGGACTCGAGATCCACTGGGGTCCGGTGTTCGATCCGGTCGCCCTCGAGGGCTTCGTCGTCTTCCGCAGCGCCGGCGGCGGGCCATATCGACAGGTCTCGCCCATCGTGGCCGGCAATACCTTCGATGACGTGGCGGCCAGGGCGGGCGTCCGGTACGCCTATCGCATCCAGTCGGTCGACACCCAGGGTCGACTGTCCGAACCGTCGAGTCCCGTCGTGGGCAGCCGCTGACCCTCGATCGCTGAGGAGCGCCGTCGCATGTCTGTGCTGACACCATTCGATCCGGTCGCCGAGGGCTGGTCCTTCGAGAACTGGCGGGAAGCGAACCCATTCTCGTGGGACCTGATGCGGCGGACCTATCTGGCGATCAATCCGACCGACGACATCATCGAGGCCCCGCTGGACTGCGCCTTCTACGAGATCTTCAAGTCGTGCGCCTCGAACGGCAACTGCGGTGGGCTGTCGATGCTCGGGATCGCGCTCCACAAGTTCGGGGGCTTCATGGGCTTCTGCTCGCCCGCGAGCTTCTACACCGGCCCGTGGGGATCGGGTGCGACCGGCCCGGACCGCATGGACCTGCACGAAGCGATCAACATCATGCAGGCGCGCCAGTTCAGCGCCCCGGGCATCCGGAACTTCCTCGACGTCGTGAAGGCCGGGCAGCTGAACGACGGCTACGCCGCCTTCGCGCGGATCTCGTCCGGGCTGGCGAGCGACGACTACCCGATGCTCTCGATCTCGAACGGGCTCTTCGGGGACGCGGCCCACACGCTGATCCCATACCGCGTGGAGGAGCCGAGTCCTGGCACCAAGGAGATCTACCTCTGGGATTCGGACCGACCGTACAGCGGCTATCCCGGCTACTACACGGGCGGCTTCAACCGCATCGTCATCACCGGGCCGACCTCGTGGCACTACGACCAGAACGTCCTCGGCCTCACGGACGGCACGACCTACGACGGGTTCAACAACGGCTGGTGCTTTGCCATCCCGACTTCCCTCGAGCTGCACAAGGGCCGTCAGCCGATCAGCGTGGGCTTCGCGCTCACCGGACTCACGTTCCTCTTCGCGAGCGGCATCGGTGCCGCAGTGACCCAGATCGAGGACGACGACGGGCGCCGGCTGTACGCGACGGATCGGGCGCACCGGACCCTTGGCGAGTTCGAATCGGACCCATCGCTGGCCCTCGATGGCGTCGCCCGCTGGCCCTGGTACGGCGCGTCCCGCGGCGGTCCGCTGCCCGGGGACCTCTACCTGATCGAGCGACCGGCCGGGTCCCCGCCATTGAACGTGACCGTCCGCGGGTCGCAGTATAAGCTCATGCATGCCCAGGCCGGCAACCTCGTCGAGATCCAGGCCGCTGCGACGAGGCCGGCGCGGGACTGGATCCGGGTCGCCGACCTCGCTGGTGCCAACCAGGCGGTCGAGCTGCGGACCGATAGCGAGCGACGCACCGTCCACGTTCGCCAGCTCCGGGCCGAGAACGGCGGCCGCGACTGGCGGAGCATCGACATCCGGAACACGCACGTCAGCAAGGGCCACCTGCGGATCGAGACGTCGGGCGGCCTCAATGGCGTGCAGGTCTCGGGGGCGAGGACGCGGATGGCCTTCGACCTCGAGATCCAGCGGTACCGCGGCGATCGGCACGAACGTCGCTCGCTCGGGCGCCCGACGGTCAACGCGGGCGAGTCGCTCACGATCCGGCCACGGGACTGGGATGCGATCGCCGACACGAAGGTCGACCGTCAGCGTCGACCGCTGCCGCGGCCGAAGCGAGCCGCCAGCCGGCCTTCGCGGCCAGGCTCCGCCTAGCCGCCCGTCTCGCGTCGGCCGAAAGCACACGGTCGTTCGGGCTAGGATTCCCGGGACCGCCATCCGGCCCGCACGCGAGGAGATCGACTTGGAGCTCCCTGACCTTGGTGGCCGGCTCATGGGCGATGTCGTCCTGCCCGGCGACGAGGCGTGGGACACCGCGCGGCAGGCCTGGAACCTGGCCATCGATAGCCCGTCGGGTACGAAAACTCGATCATGCCGCCCTCATGTACTCGTGGACGAGCCCACCGAGGAGATCTCGCCGTTCGATGTCGGGCACACCGTCGGCCTCTTCGACGGGAGCGAGGCTTTCAGGTACCTGAAGCGCCATTCCCCGATGCGGCCGTCGCCGGTTGTAGTGCCGCACATAGATCCGAAGGACGCGATCGAGATGCCGGGGCCCGAGGATCAGCAGCCAGTCCAGGCCGTGGGGGTCAGAAACCCAGATTCGATCACGCGGCGAGTCCGTGGTACTCGTGGATCAGGCCCGTGGGGATCGGAAACCCGGATTCGATCATGCGGCGAGGCCGTGGTACTCGTGTCCGGGACCTCATCGTCCGCCTCGGCCGGGAGAACCCACGCTGGGGTTACCAACGGATCCGCGGCGAGCTGCTCAAGCTCGGGATCAGGGTTTCCGCGACGACGGTCCGGACGATCCTGCTCCGCCACGGCCTGGATCCTGCGCCGTGCCGGGGCGGCCCAACGTGGACCTCAGTTCCTGCGGTCACAGGCGGCGGGGATCCTCGCGACCGACTTCTTCACCGTCGAGACGATCACGCTCAAGACGATCTACGTCCTTCTTCTTCATCGAGCTCTCGACCCGGCGCGTGCACGTGGCCGGCGTCACCGCCAAC
>DATCPH010000068.1:0-7759 GCA_036570185.1 Candidatus Limnocylindrales bacterium
CAGGTTTCCGATCTCGGCGCCGGCCTCTGAGGCGCATGCGCGCTCGGCCGCCGACGTCGCCGCGACGCTCGACGTCGATCCGGCTGTCGGCTTGGACCGACCTGAAGTCGAGAGGCGCGCGCTGGCCGCCGGCCCGAATGCCCTCGAGCCGGCCCGCCATGCGTCGGTCCTCGCGCTCTTCATCGAGGCCGCGACCGAGCCCTTCGTCCTGCTCCTCCTCGCCGCGGGTGTCGGCGCGATCCTCCTCGGCGAGGTTCGCGACGGGATCCTGGTCCTGATCGCTTTGGGACCGATCGTCGGCGCGGACGTCTTCACCGAGTACCGTGGCGAGCGCGCGCTCGAGGCGCTCCGCGACGCGACGGCACCGGTGGCCCGCGTCCGCCGCGGCGGCGCGGTCCTCGATGTGCCGGCCGCGGACCTCGTGCCGGGGGACATCGTTCTCTTGCGTGTCGGCGACGTCGTCCCCGCGGACCTGCGCATCTGGCGAGCCGATCGCCTCCTCGTCGACCGCAGCGTCCTCACCGGAGAATCGGTGCCGGAGCCGGGGGTTGCTTCGGCCGACCCGCCGGCGGCGACGATCGCCGAGCGACGGTCGATCGCCTATGCCGGGACGAGCATGGTCGGTGGCCGAGGCGAGGGCATCGTCGTGGCAATCGGCGCTGCGACGGAGGTCGGGCGAATCGCTGGCCGCCTTTCCGGACGCGAACGGCGGCGGTCGCCGCTTCAGCGGGAGCTGGACCGCCTGGTGCGGATCCTGCTCGTCGTCGCCATCGGGCTGATCGTCATCGTCACGGGTCTCGGCTTCAGCCGCGGCCAGAGCGCTGGAGCCAACCTGCTTGCCGGCATCTCAGCAGCGATCGCCGCGATCCCCGAGGAGCCGCCGATCCTCCTCGCCGTGATCCTGGGCCTCGGTGCATACCGGCTGCTTCGCCGCGGCGTCCTGGTCCGGCGCCTAAACGCCGAGGAGGTCCTGGGCGCCGTCGATCTGATCGTCACGGACAAGACCGGGACGCTGACCCAGAACCGCCTGGCCGTGATGTCGGTCGTGGGCGCGACGGGGCCGATCCTCGACCCCGCCGATCGCCTTGCCGTCCTGACGGATGCCCTCCGGGCTGAGGAGGACGCCTGGGCGCGCGGAGATGGAACCGTGCCGGGATCGTTCACGCGGGCCCTGGAGGCCGCCGTCGCCGCGGCGGGCGGTGACCCCACGCTCGATTCTGCTGGCCTGCTCGATGCGGAGCCGGTGACCGACGCCCGGCCGATCTCGATCACGCGGGCTCACCGTGACGGGTCGGTCGAGGAGCTCGGCATCGGCGCGCCCGAGGCCGTGCTGGCTCTCGTGGGCGGAGGTCCCGAGGCGGCCGAATGGCGGCGGCAGATCGAACAGGGCGCCGCGGAGGGCCAGCGGCTCGTGGCGGTCGCCCGCCGGATCGACGGCCCGTGGGATCTGCGAGCGCTGATCGGCTTCGCGGACCCCCTCAGGGACGGCATCGCGGGGGCGCTCTCCGAATCGCGTACTGCGGGCATCCAGACGGTTGTGGTCACCGGAGACCATCCCCGAACGGCGGCCGCGATCGCCCGCGCGGCCGGCCTTGCCGACGACCACATCGTGACCGGCGCTGAGCTGGCGACATGGGACGACGGTCGGCTCGCGCGGGAGCTGCCCAACCTTCAGATCGTCGCGCGGTCCACGCCGGAACAGAAGGAGCGGATCGTCCGAGTCGCGCGTCGCGCCGGCCGGATCGTTGCGGTGACCGGCGACGGCGTGAACGACGCCCCGGCGCTCCACGGCGCCGACGTTGCCGTGGCGATGGGCAGCGGCACGGCCGTGGATCGCGAAGCGGCCGACCTGGTCCTGGGCGACGACTCGTTCGTTACGTTGATGTACGGCCTCGCCGAGGGACGAAGGATCGTCGACAACGTCCAGAAGGGCCTGGTGTTCATCGTCTCGACCCACGTTGCCCTGCTGGGCTTTCTCCTGATCGCCACCATCGCAGGCTTCGGACAGCCGCTCCTGCCGATCCAGATCCTGTGGCTCGAACTGTTCATCGACAGCTCCACGTCGGTCGCGTTCGAGCGTGAGCCGGCGGAGCCTGACGTCATGCGCCGGCCGCCGCGTGCGCCGGGAGCGCCGCTCCTCAGCCGCGAGATCCTGATCCGCGTCGCATTGGCGGGCGGCTTCAGCGCGGTCGCCGGCCTGTGGTTGATGACGAACCACGGTGGCGACTTCGAGCACGCCCGGTGGCTGGCCTTCACCGCGCTGGTCTGCGGCCAGGCGGTCCGCGCCTACGCCAACCGCAGCCTTCGGATGCCGATCCACTCGATCCCGGCGAACCGAGTCTTGCTGGCCGCGGGCCTCGCCGTCATCGCGGTGCAGGCGGCGATCCCATACGTGCCCCCGCTGGCGGCCGCGTTCCGTGCGAGCCGCCTCGATCTCCTCGAGTGGGGATTGGCGGCGGCGATCGCGCTCGCACCGGCGATCCTCGCCGAGGTCGTGAGGAGCGCCCGGCGGGCGGTCTGGGTGGCGTAGCCCTTCCCTGATGTAGTCCGCCCAGCGCCCGGGCGGTGCCGCCCGCCCGTCCTCGCCTCGGGCCGCGGTCCCCGGACGATCGTGCGGCAGACGCCCCCGCCCCCCACGGCTATCCTGCCGAGGATGTCCCTTGTCGTCGACGGGCTGACGAAGCGATTCGGACCCACCCTCGCGCTCGACCGGTTGACGTTCTCGGCGCCCCGTGGCGAGATCTTCGGCTTCCTTGGCGCCAACGGCTCGGGCAAGACGACGACCATGCGCATCGCGCTCGGCGTGCTACGGGCCGACGCTGGTGGCATCCGCTGGAACGGCGTCGCCCACGACGCGTTGCCGAGACGAACGTGGGGCTACCTGCCCGAGGAACGCGGGCTCTACCCGCGAATGACGGTCCTCGCCCAGCTGGTCTACTTCGCCGGGCTCCATGGGTTGCCGCGTGACGTTGCGACGCGTGAGGCCCGGGCCTGGCTGGCACGCCTGCGCGTCCCCGAGTTCGCCGACCGACGAGCGGAGGAGCTGTCAAAGGGCAACCAGCAGAAGGTCCAGTTCCTGGCCTCGATCCTTCACGACCCCGATGTCCTGCTCATGGACGAGCCCTTCACGGCGCTCGACCCGGTGAACGTGGTCCTGCTGCGGGAGACGTTCCTCGACCTGCGCGATCGCGGCAAGACGATCATCTTCTCGACCCACCAGATGGAGGCGGTCGAGACGATGTGCGAGTCCGTCGCGATCATCGATCGCGGTCGCATGGTCGTCGGCGGCCGGCTGCGCGACGTCAAGCGCGCTTCCGGTCGGCGGATGGTCAAGCTCACGGTCGAGGGTGACCGTCGCCTGGAGTGGCTCGCCGATGTGCCGGGAACCCGACTGATCCGGCCAGGAGTCGAGATGGCCGAGATCGAGATCGACAGCGGCATCGAGCCCGGTGCGGTCCTCGCCGCAGCCGTCCGGCGGGGGGCACACGTCACGCACTTCGAGGTTGCCGACGCGAGCCTCGAGCAGGTCTTCGTCGATCACGTCGGCCGATTGCCCGACGCCGAGCCCGAAGCCGCGACGACGTTGGCCGGTGTTCCGGGGGCCGACTCTGCCGCGACGGAGTCGACGGAGTCTGCGGCGTGACCCGGCGCGAACCGCTCTTTCCGAACGCCGGCATCGTTGCCCGCCGCGAGTTTGCCGAGCGGCTTCACAGCCGCCTGTTCCTGCTCTCGACGGGCCTCCTTGCGACCCTCGCGGTCCTCCTCGCGTTCGCCCCGCTCGTGTTCCGGCTCGCCGACCGCGGCACGACGACCCGGATCGGGATCGCCGCCACGGACAGCGCCCTCGCTGCCACCTCCCAGCAGATCCTGAATGGCGTTCTCGGCACGTTCACTGCCAGTTCCGGCGGCGCGACCTACACGCTGTCGCGAGCGACCGACCGGGCGACGGCCCTCGATGACGTGAGCACGGGGCGCCTCGACGCGGCTCTCGTCGCCGATCGCGAGCCGAGCGGCAAGCTGGACTTCACCTTCTACACCGGGGAGGGCATGGGCGGCGATCGAATCGAGGTCCTCAAGGTCGGCGCGCTGGCGGTGGCGATCCTCGACTGGAACGCCGCCACCCGTTCGACCGGCGGTCCGGCCTTCCAGCTCCCCAACGTCGACGTGGTTGCGGCGGCCGGCCCGACCGCGGGCGGGGCTCCGCTCAGCGCCGCCGACTACGCCAGCCGTCGGGTCATCGGAATCGTGTTCGTTGTCCTGATCTTCATCATCCTCGTCATCTACGGGATGTGGGTCGCGGCCGGCGTCGTCGCGGAGAAGGCGAGCCGGGTGATGGAGCTGATGATCAGTGCCGCGTCGGCGCGCCAGCTTGTCGTCGGGAAGGTCCTCGGGATCGGCGCGGCGGGATTGACTCAATTCACCGCGGTGATCGTGCCGGCCCTGCTCGCCCTCGCCGTCGAAGACCAGGTTGCGACCACGCTGCTCGGCCGGGGCGCATCGGTCGCGGCCTCGCTGGCCGTGCTATCGCCGGCCCTGGTCGTCGCCTGCATCCTCTACTTCGTCCTTGGGTTCGCGCTGTACGCGCTCTTCTATGCGGCCGCGGGCTCGCTCGTCAGTCGCGCGGAGGATCTCCAGATCCTGGCGTTGCCCCTCAGCCTCGTGGCCATCGTCGGCTATCTGCAGGCCGTGCTGGCCCTATCGGGTGGATCCGGCTTCACGCGTATCGCGTCGTTCGTGCCCTTCTGGAGTCCCTTCGTGATGCTAACGAGGCTCACAGTCGGCCGCGTTGAACCGTGGGAGGTCGTCCTGTCGCTCGCCCTCCTGGTCCTGGCCATTGCGGTGACGCTCGTGATCGCGACGCGGGTCTACGCGGCCGGGGTCGTCCTGTACGGCCAGCGGCCGGGCCTGCGGGCGATTGTCGCGGCGGTCCGCCACCCGGCGACGTAACCCAGCCGGATCGGGCCTAGTCCGGACCCGGAGCATCCGCGGGGTCGCTCGCCAGGTCCTCCTCCTCGAAGAAGGGCAGCCGGCGAATGAGGGCGACCACCGGCGCTGCCGCGGGACCCGGCACCTCGTCAATGCCCCCGGCGGCGTTTTGGAGCGCGGCCGGGGATCCACCGGGTCGCGCAGCGATGAACCGCCACAGTCGGCTGCGAATGCCGGGCAGGTACGGCCCGCCCCGTTGCCGAGCCATCATGCCCGCGAGGCCCTGCTCGACGACGGCGTCGAAGAGCGCGCGGCCCTCGCCGGCGATCGCCGGTACGGCGACCACCTCGTCGCCTGCGCGCAGCACTTTTCGCAGGAGCTCGCGCCGGCGGCTGAGCGGGAGCCCGATCAGCGACCGGCCATCGACGTGGAGCAGGTCGAAGGTCAGATAGGCGACCGGCCGGCCAAGCGCGCCGGCCAGGCGTCGCTGGAGCTCCGCGTCGTCGGGCCGCCCTGCCGCGTCGACAGCGACCAGCTCACCATCGAGGACGGCCGACCGAGCTTCGACGCGAACGGCCAGGCCGGCAAGCTCAGGCAGGCGCGGTGCGAGATCGACGCCGTCTTCACCGATGAGTTGTACCTCACCGGCCCCCGGAGTGGGCGCGGGCCCGATGAACGCGAGTGCACGCCGGCCGCCCCAGGAAGGCTCGAACAGGTGGTCCCGTGAATCGAAGGGTTCGGGCAGCGGGCGCGGGAGCATCGGCCGCAGGGTGGCCGGAGGGTTGGGGAGGCCGGTCTCCAGCTGCAGCGAGAGCTGGTCAGAGAGCGCCGAATCGGGGATCGCGCGGTCGCGCATGGCGGGCCGATGGTAGTCGGTCGGCCCGCGGCATCGCCAGACGGATCGCGGCCAGCGGCGTCAGCCAGGAGGCGGCCAGTGCCTGGAGCCGGTGTATCCTCAGCGTCCCATGGCGACCGCCCAGAGGCCCGACACGCTCGCGAGAGAGCGCGCCCATCAGCTGATCAGTGCCTGGACCGACGGCCGGCCCGGTCCCCTGGGGAATCTGCTCGGCCGCGTGACGGCCGTCGATCAGGTCGGGGTCGAGGAGCGCGTCGACTCGCTGAAGCGACGTTCCATCAAGCGCGAATCGAAGCTCTGGGCGCTCGACCTGGCGATCCGGATGATGGATCTCACGACCCTCGAGGGGAAGGACACGCCGGGCAAGATCCGCGCCCTCTGCCAGAAAGCGATGCACCCTGCGCCCGGCGACCCGACCATCCCATCGGTCGCTGCGGTCTGCGTCTACCCGGCGTTGGTAGCGGACGCGAAGGATGCCCTTCGAGGCTCGACGGTCAAGGTCGCCAGCGTCGCCACCGGCTTCCCATCGGGCCAGACGTTCCGCGATATCAAGGTCGCCGAGACACGGGCGGCCGCCGAGGCCGGCGCCGACGAGATCGACATGGTCATCGATCGGGGAGCGTTCCTGTCCGGCGCCTACCTGACGATCTTCGACGAGATCGTCGAGATCAAGGAGGCGTGTGGCGACGCTCGTCTCAAGGTCATCCTCGAGACCGGCGAGCTCGAGACGTACGACAACGTCCGCCGTGCGAGCGTCCTTGCCATGGCGGCCGGCGCCGATTTCATCAAGACCTCGACCGGCAAGGTCACGCCGGCCGCGACGCTGCCGGTGACCCTGGTCATGCTCGAGGCGATCCGCGACTTCGAGCGGGCCACTGGCCGGCAAGTTGGCATGAAGGCCGCCGGGGGCATCCGGACAGCCAAGGAAGCGGTCCAGTACCTGGTCGTCCTGTACGAGACACTCGGCCCGCGCTGGATGTCCCCGGACGGGTTCCGTCTCGGCGCCTCGAGCCTGCTCAACGACGTGCTGATGCAGATCGAGAAGGAACGGACCGGCCACTACCAGGACCCCGACGCCTTCACGATCGACTGACAGCCCTCCGTTCCGAGGTGCACCCACGGTCGCCTGGCGCCCTGCCGCGATTTCGTCTCGTCTTAGCGTCCTGGACGTTGTAATGCAGCGGGCGTGGCGATACGGCCCCTGCGCCGCACTGCCGGCCACGCTCGATCGCGGCTCTTGGCCCCGGTTGCGACCCGCCGGCGAGCACATACCAGCGCGCCGGACGCTGGGACGCAATAACCCGGAACCATGCCGTCCGGCGGCACGTCGTAGAGCCGTGATGATCAAGGTCCCAGGCGCATGAACGGAAGGATCGCTCCGGTTGTCGTCGTCTGGGCCGCAATCTTGATGATCGCCGGGTGCACCAGCCGGTCGGGCGGCTCCGCAGGATCCCAAGCGCCGTCCCCCGTCGCAACGCCCGCGGCCTCGTCGCTTCCGGACTTCGCGCTCAAGTACCGCCTCATCGACCAGCTCGGTCGGCCCTGGTTCTGCGATCCGGACTTCTTCCCGGTTGCACGCGATGACGAGGGCGCAATCGCCGTCACGCGTTTCGCTGAAGTGCAGGCCGACCCGGCGTTCGCAACGATCCTGGGTCGCCTCGGGCTCGCCGGTGCAACCTCGTTCACCGACGCCCAGAAACTCCCCATTTACCGAGAGTGGAAGACACTCAACGCGATCATCCTCGACCAACAGGGCGATCGGTACCGGTTCGATCTCCTGGCAAAGCCCAAGGTCGCCCCCTCGGACGGGACGGACGGTACGGGCACTCGCTTCGGCGGAACGATCACGAACCGGGGCGTCATCGAGATCGAACAGCAGGCACCCGCGGGCCAGCCGATGTGCCCGATCTGCCTTGCTCGCGGCACCCTGATCGCGACGCCGGTCGGCGAGATCGCGGTCGAGGACCTGCACACGGG
>DATCPH010000069.1:0-12507 GCA_036570185.1 Candidatus Limnocylindrales bacterium
GTCTCAGGTGACATGATCCGTCGCCGTCCGACCCTCCTTCGCCATGGTCCGGGCTGGGCGATCACCTGAATCGGGCTCCTTCGTCCCCTCGCGGCCGTCATCGAGCCGTCAGACAAAGAGGTTCGGTGGATCCGGGCTTAGCCGCAGGTGAGGGCTCGCCGTAAGAATGCGGCTCATATGGGAAACCGCAGCCAAGCGAGACGGGCTGGTGCGCATGCACGCAGCGGCGGAATTCGCGCCCGCGCGGTGGCCGCGCGGCTGGGAGTCGGGCTCCGGGACGCACGGCTCGCGACGCACCTGACCCAAAGCCAGCTCGCCGATCGCGCCGGCGTTTCCCAGACGTGGGTGAGTCTGATCGAGGGGGGACAGGGTCACGCCGCCTCGATCGAAACATGGTCGGTCCTCGCGGCAAGCGTCGGAGAGCAGTTCGTGGGATTCCTCGAAGGAATTCCCGGCAGCGAGCGTCCGCGAGACATGGAGCATCTTCGCCGGCAGAACGCGCTCATCGAGATTGCGCAACGGGGCGGCTGGACCGCGTTGCCGGAGCTGGCCATCGACCCGTCGAGCGCGCGATCGCGCTCCGTTGATGTCGGACTCGTCCGGCCTGCGCGCCGTGAGGCGGTCGTCTCGGAGATCTGGGACTGGTTCGAGGATGTCGGAGCCGGATTTCGCAGCCTCGACGCAAAGGTCGCCACTCTGACCGCACGGCTGCTTGCAGGCCCTCCGACGACACCCGATGTCACGTGGACGATTCGTGGGCTCTACGTGATCCGCGATACGCGCCGCAACCGCGAGCTCGTACGGGAGCTTTCGGCCCTGTTCGCGGCACGATTCCCCGGATTCTCGTCGGAATGGCTGGCGGCTCTCGCGGACCCAGCCGCGCCAATTCCCGGCGCTGATGGCTTCCTCTGGTCGACGGCCGACGGAGCGTCGCTTCGCGCCGCCCGCATCCGAGCTGGATCGTGAGCGGCGAGCTGTAACTCCACCGTGTCCGATGCGGCACCATTCCGTCTCGTGAGAATGACGGGCGGAAACCCGACGCCGACCGGCGACAGCGTCCGCATCCGGCCGAACGTGACGCTGTGGCTCCTTTCGATCGCTCACGCGGTCAACCATTCCCAGGCCGTCGTCCTGCCCCTGATCCTCCTCAAGGTCATCGACGACTTCCACGTGACCGTGGCAGCGGTCGCGATCCTGGCGTCGGTCGGGGCCGTCGCGTCGGGGCTCATCCAACTCAGCTTCGCGTCGCTCACGAGACGGGTGTCGAGGCGCACCCTCCTCGGCCTCGGCGGGATCCTGTTCGGTGGCGGTTTCGCCGCCCAGGCTCTGACGACGAGCTTCCCGGCCTTCGCGGTCACCAATATCCTGTCGCGGCTTGGGAGCTCGCCCCAGCACCCGGTGGGAAACGGCCTCCTCGCCGAGCAGTTCCCGACTGAGCGGCGCGGTTTCGCGATCAGTGCCCACATCGCCGGCGGCAATGTCGGAACCGTGGTCGTCGCCGTGATCGGCGTTCCGCTGATCGCCGCCTTCGGCTGGCGGGGCGCGTCCATCGCTTTCGGCCTCCCGGCCATCGCGATCGCCCTGGCCATCCTCTGGCTGGTCCGCGAACGGGGCACCGACCGGGCGGCGGCCGTCGCCCACGGCACGGTTCGGGACGCGTTTCGGCAGATCGTTGCCGACCGCGACATCCGCTGGCTCTACCTCACATCGGTGCTCGGCGGCGGCGGGCGCGGGCTCGGGGTCGTCAACCTGTTCGTGCTGATCTATCTCACGAAGGTGCTGGGCCTCTCGGAAGGGCTATCGGGCCTGATGTACGGCGCTCTCGTGGTCTTCGCGGTGCCGATGCCCCTCATCGCCGGCTGGCTGTCGGACCGGATCGGGAGGAAACCATTGATCGTGGGGGTCTACGTGGGCGGCGCGATCGGCTTCGTCGTGTTCCTGGTCGCCGGCTCGAGCATGCTCGGGCTGTGGGCCGGCATCGCGCTCATGGGCGTCTTCAGCTTCGCCGAGAGCCCGCAGCTCCAGGCACTCCTGGCCGACATCGCCGCGCCGTCGATCCGTGACGCCGCGTTTGCCGCGTACTTCACCCTCGCGTTTGGCGTCGGCTCGCTGTGGGTGGCGCTCTATGGGGTGATCGTCGACCAGGTCGGTGTCGCGCTTGGCGTGCCGATCGACTTCGGGCTCATGGCGGTGACGTTCATCCTCGCGGCGATCGCCACGCTGCCGATCCGGGCCGACCAGCGCGCCCGCGAGAATGCGGCGCACGAGGCGCAACTGCTCGGGTTGTGAGGGCCGTCAGTCTGGCTGGTCGAGGCGCCCGACGGAGAGCACGGCGACCTCAACCGGCTCGGCCTTGCCCTTCAGCTCCGCACTCTCGAGACGCAGGCCGTCAGTCGAGCGTCCCGCGGCCATCAAGCTGGCCAGGCTGACGACGATCTCGCCGGTCCTGGCGCGGGATGCGAAGCGCGCCGCGGTATTGACCGCGTCGCCGAGAGCTGTGAGATCGGCGTCGTCGGCGCTCGATCCGACCGCCCCGACATATGCCACCCCGGCGTGGACGCCGATCCCGACCGGCAGCCACGGGCCACCACGATCCCGATGGCCCGTCACCACGAGGAGGTCCTCCGCTGCCTTCAGGGCGTGGCGGGCGTGGTCCTGGCCGGAAAACCCTGGCAGGAAGAGGGCGACGACCTCGTCGCCGACGAACTTGTCGATCGTGGCGTCCTGGGTGACCAGGACCCGCATTGCCTCGTGGTAGAAGCGCCCGAGCAGGCCGCCGAACGCGGACGCGCTCATGCCCTCGGCAATGGTCGTCGAGCCCCGGATGTCGGCGAAGAGCATCGATAGCTCGATCTCCGCTCCGCCGAGTCCGCGGTCGACCATGCCTCCCAGGCAACGGCCGCAGAAATGGGGGTTCTTCTCCCACCGTTTGAAACCCATGAGCGACCCCACGATGAGCCTGCCGGGGCCCGCGAACGGTGCGTGGTAGTTCTTGCAGCGCGGCCCCGAGGGGATGTGGCCGAAGATCTTGCGGAGGCGTTTCCACGATGGGGGCGTCCCGACCAGTGCCTCGCGCCACGCTTCCTCAAGGGTCGCGGGGTTCGGCATCGGCCGTCAGCGACGATGCGCTGGGGGACTCACGCCAAGAGTGTAGGTCCGGCGGCAACGGTTCCGGCCAGGGCCGGGTGGTGCGGACCGTGGCATCGGGTCGGGCGGACCGAAGGTGGTATTCTCCGACGGCCCTGAGCAACGGGCATTTCGGTCGGGGCGTGGCGCAGCTTGGTAGCGCGCATCGTTCGGGACGATGAGGTCGGAGGTTCAAATCCTCTCGCCCCGACCAACCGTTCGCCAATGGACACGTCTTGACCGTGCCATCCGCGGTTCTGGTTGACCTGTTGTCCCCACTCACCTCATCCGCGACCTGGACCTCGAGTCAAGCCTCCCCACTGAGCGTGAGGAAAGGCCGGCTCGTGGCACCCACACGCCAGCCCAGTCCCCTCAGCGCTCGTCGTCCTCGAGCTCAGCCATGTCGACGAGCAGGTCGGCCAGGTGGCGGGTCGACGCGATCTGCCTGGCGTTCGGCTCGTCGACCTCGGTCACCCAACGACGGGCCTCGGGCTGGCTCTTCCCGAACGCCGCATGCCTCGCCACGAGCCGGTCCCTGCGCACGGTGTCGTCGAGCTCGACGTACCAGACCTCGTCAATGAGCTCGCGGATTCCGGGCCACGGCCAGGTGCCGGACAGGAGGTAGTTGCCCTCGGTGATGACGAGCCGAACATCGGGCTCGATCGCGATGCTCGCGGCGACCGGTTGTTCGAGGACCCGCTCGAAGTCGGGCGCATAGACAGGGTTGTCCTGCTCGGTCCGGATCCGCCGTAGCAGTGCGAGATAGCCGAACGCGTCGAACGTGTCGATCGCTCCCTTGCGCTGCCGGCGGCCCAGACGGTCGAGCGCGGCGTTCGCTAGATGAAAACCATCCATCGGGACCCGCACCACCCATCGCTCCTCGGGGTCGAGGCGCGCGACCAGACGCTCAGCAAGGGTCGACTTGCCGCAGCCCGGACAACCGGTGATCCCGAGAATGGCGCGGCCGCTCGCCGCAAGGTCGGCCGCCCGCCGCGTCAACTCGTCAAGCATTCGCGCCGCCGGCGACGATACCGAGCACGTCGCTCCACCTCATCTGAGGCCGGTCGTGACCAGGGTGCTCGTCTTCTCGAAGGCGAACAGCGAGGCATCGCCCTCGCGGCGCGCGACCGCCGTTCCCCGGGTAGTCAACGGGCGGACCCAGAAAGCGAGCGGCACGCAGCACACGACCGGCGGTCCTGAACTCACCGTCGACACCATGGATGTGAATCTGGCCCTCGTACCGCTTGGCGTCGATGACGAAGACGCCGGCGGGGCCCATGACGAAGCGGTCGATGTTGGCCCTGGTGCCCGAGACCCTGCGGCCGTGGAGGGCGTGGATCTCGGCCACGTCCACCACGGCCATCGCCAGATCGTGCTCACCCCGCGCACCGGTCAGGCCGCCCGGCGAGCAATCTCGCCGCTGCCCCGCGCGATGAGGCGTGTCGGGACGACGTGGAGCGCAGTGGGGGCGATGTCGCCGTCCATACGGAGGAAGAGGAGCTGCGCGGCGAGCGTCCCGATGGCGCGCGGATCCTGGGCGACCACAGTCACGGCCGGCTCCAGCATGTCGGCGAGCAGGACGTCGTCGAAGCCGACCAGCGCGACCTGGTGCTGGGCGCCGGCCGCACGTAGCGCTCGGACCGCGCCGATGGTGACGAGGTTCTGGCTTGTGAAGAGCGCGGTCGGTGGGGCGGGCGAGGCGAGCAGCTCGGCGACCGAGGCCTCGGCGGCTTCGCTGTCCCGGAGGTCGTGGCGCACGATGGCCGGGTCGACGGGGATGCCGGCGGACTCGAGCGCCCGGACGTAGCCGGCGTGCCGCTCCCGCGCGGTATAGACGGTCGCGAGGTCGCCGAGGTATGCGATCCGGCGGTGGCCCACGGCGAGGAGGTGGCGCACCGCCTCCTCCGAGCCGCCCCGGTTGTCGCTCACGATGGCGTCCACGTCGAGGAACTCGGCCGGGCGGTCGACGAACACGATTGCGGTCCCGGCCTGCTTGTGGCCGAGCAGGTAGCTGTGATCGTGGCTGGCGGGGGCCACGACGAGGCCGTCGACGCGCCGACCGGCGAACGTCGACACCAGCAGCCGTTCACGGATTGCGTCCTCGTCGACGCTGCCCGAGAACACCTGGATGCCCCGTGCCCAGGCCACGTCCCCGATCGCGCGGTGAAGGCCGGACGAGAACGGGTTGGCGACGTTCTCGAGGATCAGGCCAATCGTCGCGCTCCGCCCGCCAGAGCGGCGGAGGCTGCTCGCAGTGAGGTTCGGCAGGTAGTCGAGCTGGTCGATCGCGCGCTGCACGCGGGCGCGTAGCTCGGGAGACACCCCTGGCTCGCCGTTGATCACCCGCGAGACCGTCTTGAGTCCGACGCGGGCGAGCGCGGCAACGTCCCGCATCGTCGGCCGGGAGAGGTCCTCGGAACCGCTTGCTGATAACGTTGTCTTCATACCCACCCGCGTATGGTACGCCCCGTGGAACGCAAGAACAAGATGGGTATTGACAATCGGGGAACGCCGGCCTATCGTTCCTGTTGATAACGTTGTCAGTTGACGACCTGAGGAAAGGAGGCAGCGGCCACACAGCGGATCGAGCTCCTGCCAGGACGACCGGCTGACGGTCTGGAGGCCCGTCTCGAGGGGTGGCGAGAAGCGGCCGACAGCGACCATCGGGCGTCGTGATCCTTCCGCCGGCAATGGGCGCCCAGGGAAGGCAGGGCGCAACGTGCCGGTGGTCTCCGGTGCCGTCGCGCCATCCGGTCATCCGTCGCGATCGAAGCTGACGCGGGTCGGCCCGGTCGCTCTTGCCGTAGCCGCACGGCGGACCGCACGGATCGGCGGGCGCCTCGAGGAGGTGATCATCACAGACCAGCGAGGGACGGGACCCAGGCGGGGCTCCGTTCGCGCCAAGCCATGTTCAGGAACCCACTCGAAGGAGGAGAAGTTCGGTGTCCCTCAAGCGTGTTGCAGCTCTGCTGATCGCCGGAGTCATGCTGGCCGCATGTAGCGGCTCCAGCGCGACCCAGGCGCCCGCTTCCGGCCAGGCCTCTGCCGGAAGCCAGATCATCGTCGGCCTCATCACCAAGACGGAGACCAACCCGTTCTTCGTCAAGATGAAGGAAGGCGCCAAGGCCAAGGCGGATGAGCTCGGCATCAAGCTGCTCACCGGCGCCGGCGCCAAGGACGGCGACAACGCCGGCCAGGTCACGGCCCTCGAGAACATGGTCAACGCCGGAGCCAAGGGCATTCTCATCACCCCGAGCGATACCAAGGCCATCGTCCCGACCATCCAGAAGGCGCGCGACAAGGGCATCGTCGTCATCGCGCTCGACACGGCGACCGACCCGCAATCTGCCGTCGATGCGCTGTTCGCGACCAACAACTTCAACGCCGGTCTCCTGATCGGACAGTGGAGCAAGGCGTTCATGGCCGGCAAGAACCCTGTGATCGCGACGCTGGACCTGCAGCCCGGCATCACCGTCGGCGCCCAGCGCCACAACGGCTTCCTCCAGGGCTACGGTCTCGCGAGCGGCATCGACCCCAACTCGACCGACCTCGCGACCAACGCGGCGGTCGTCTGCTCCCTCGACACCCACGGCGATCAGACCGAAGGCCAGACCGCCATGGAGAACTGCCTGACCAAGAACCCGAACATCAACCTCGTCTACACGATCAACGAGCCGGCCGCGTTCGGCGCCTATACGGCCATCAAGGCCGCCGGCAAGGACAACGCCATCACCATCGTATCCGTCGACGGTGGCTGCCAGGGCGTCCAGGGCGTGGTCGACGGCAAGATCGCGGCGACGTCGCAGCAGTACCCGCTCAAGATGGCATCGCTCGGCGTCCAGGCGCTGTACGACTACGCCACCAAGGGCACCAAGCCGAGCGGCTACACGGACACGGGCGTCACCCTGATCACCGACAAGGCCCAGACCGGCGTGGACAGCAAGGACTCCGCGTACGGCACCGCCAACTGCTGGGGCACGAAGTAGAGTCCACCTGACTGCTGGCGGCGGGGCGTCACCCCGCCGCCGCTCTCTCGGCGGGAGGATGGCCCATGAACGCATTCATCAGCAGGGTCACCGCGAGGCGATCTGGTGCCCTGGGCGTCCTTGGGGGCTCGGCGATCATGGGCCCCCTGGCCGCGCTCGTGCTGGCGATCGTCGTCTTCGCAACACAGAGCGACAAGTTCCTGTCCGGATCCAACTTCTCGTTGATCCTCCAGCAGGTGATGGTGGTCGGCACCCTGGCCATCGGTCAGACGCTGATCATCCTCACGGCCGGGATCGACCTCTCGTGCTCCTGGATCATGGCCCTGTCGACGGTGATGATGACCGGGCTCACCATGCGCTCCGGCATGGATCCCATCGTCGCGATCTTCGTCGGCCTCCTCGTCGGCATGGCGTTCGGCCTCCTGAACGGCTGGCTGGTCACGGCCATCAGGCTGCCACCGTTCATCGTGACCCTGGGCACCTTCAGCATCGCCACCGCGCTAGTCCACATCTACACCAGCGAGACCATCAACCGGTTACCCCACGTCCAGACCTTCCTGGGGAACACGTTCACGATCGGCGGCACCGACATCACCTACGGCTCGGTGGTGATGCTGATCCTGTACGCGGTCGTGTGGTTCGTGCTCCGCTCGACCACCGCTGGGCGAGCCGTGTACGCCGTCGGCGACAATCCCGAGGCCGCGCGGCTCGCCGGCATCAACACGAACCGCGTCCTCATGGGCGTGTACGCGACCGCCGGCCTGTTCTATGCCATCGCCGGCCTGCTCCTGGTCGCGCGCACCGGCGTGGGCGACCCGAACTCCGGAGGCGCGGGGACGCAGGACAACCTCGCCGCCATCACGGCGGTCGTGCTGGGCGGCACCAGCCTCTTCGGGGGACGCGGCCTGATCTTCGGCACGCTGATCGGGGCGCTCATCGTGGGCGTGTTCCGGAATGGCCTCCAGCTGATGGGCGTCGAATCCAACTACCAGGTTCTCATCACCGGCGTCCTCGTGATCCTCGCGGTTGCCGTCGACGCGCTGTCGCACCGCAGCAAGTAGCGAGTCGGGAGGCATGTCGCGATGAGTGGTTCCACCTCCCCGGGCAACGTCCTGCTGGAGATGCAGGGCATCGGGAAGACGTTCCCCGGCGTCCGGGCGCTGGAGGGCGTCCAGCTGACGGTCAAGGAGGGCCAGGTCCACGCCCTCCTCGGCGAGAACGGCGCCGGCAAGTCGACGCTGATCAAGATCCTCTCGGGTGCCTACCGCAAGGACGAGGGGCAGATCCTGTTCGAGGGACAGCCCGTCGAGATCCGTGGCCCGCACGACGCCCAGGCGCTGGGCATCTCGACCATCTATCAGGAGTTCAACCTTGCCCGCGACCTCACCGTCGCCGAGAACGTCTTCCTCGGCCACCTGCCCACGAAGGGAGGGACCGTGGACTGGTCGTCGGTCAAAGCCCGGACGCGCGAGATCCTCGACACGCTGGGTGTCGAGTTCTCGGTCGATGCCCAGATCTCATCGCTGTCGGTCGCGGAGCAGCAGCTCGTCGAGATCGCCAAGGCCCTCAACCGGAAGACCCGCATCCTGGTTATGGACGAGCCGTCCGCCCTGCTCGGGGAGAAGGACCTGGACAACCTGTTCCGGGTTGTCCGGTCGCTCCAGGCCCAGGGCATCGGGATCATCTACATCTCCCACCGCCTGAGGGAGATCTTCGCGCTGGCCGACGAGGTGACGATCCTCAAGGACGGGCGCTACGTCGCCACGCGGAAGGTCTCGGACGTGACGATGGACGACCTGGTCAAGCTCATGATCGGGCGCGACCTGAAGGACGTGTACCCGAAGCGGACCGTCGAGCAGGGCGAGGTCCTCCTCGAGGTGCACAACCTCTCGGAGGCCAAGCTCCTGCGGGACATCTCGTTCCAGCTCCACGCCGGCGAGATCGTCGGATTCGCGGGCATCGTGGGATCGGGGCGGACCGAGGTCGCGCGCGCCATCTTCGGGGCGGACCCGTCCAGCGGCGAGATGCGCATCGACGGCAAGCCGTACAAGCCGCGCTCACCCTCCGACGCCATCCGCAACGGCGTGGCGCTGGTCACCGAGGACCGGAAGGCCCAGGGGCTGTTCCTCCAGCTGAGCGTGCGGATCAACACCACGATCTCCGGTCTGAGACGGCTGACCCGCCTGGGGGTGATCAACTTCGGGAAGGAGCTGACCCTCGTCAAGCGAATGATTGAGGAACTGCGCATCAAGACGCCGACCCCGAGCTTCCTGGTCGTCAACATGAGCGGCGGCAACCAGCAGAAGGTCGTCCTGGCGCGCTGGCTCAGCGTGGGCACGCGGATCTTCATGATGGACGAGCCGACGCGCGGCATCGACGTCGGCAGCAAGTCCGAGATCTACCAGATCATGGACGAGCTGACGAAGCATGGCGTTGGGATCCTGATGATCTCGTCGGAGCTGCCCGAAGTGCTGGGCATGAGCGACCGGATCATGGTCATGCGCCAGGGTCGGATCGTGAAGGAGCTGTTACGAGCCGAAGCCAGCGAAGAGACCATCATGCAGTACGCGGTCGGATCCGCGGGTGCATGACGTGGATCCGAGGGGAGCGCTCACCATGGGTGTCATCACCATCTCGAGCGAGCTCGGGACCGGCGGCGTCGAGATCGCCGGTCGGGTGGCGGCGGAGCTGGGCTACGCGCTCGTCGACGAGCGCACGTCCGATCGCATCCTCCGCCAGTACGGGCTGACCAAGTTCAAGGAGCTGTACGACTCGGGGCCCAGCCTGCTCGACCTCGTGCGCGTCGAGAACCTCCTCATCATCTCGATGTACAACGAGATCCTGGAGGCGCTCGCCAAGCGCGGCCAGGTCGTGATCCTGAGCCGGGTCGGTTTCGCGGTCCTGGGCGGCTACGCCGACGCGCTGAACGTGCACGTCGTCGCGCCCATGGCGCAGCGGGTCCAGCGGATCATGGCAGCCCACCGCCTGACCGATGCCGCAGCGGCCGAGGAACACCTGCGCGAGGACGACATCGGGCATCACAAGTTCGTGAACCGCTTCTACAACCGCCACTCCGATGAGCCGGCCGGGTACGGGCTGACTGTCGACACCGGTTCCACCTCGGTCGAGGATGCCACCCGCGAGGTCGTGGAGGCGGCCAGGGCGGCGGTCCGGATTTCAGCCGTGGCGGGTGCGACCACGACGGCCGCCATCGAGGTCGACCCCGTCCTGGAGTCGGCGATCGCCGAGGTGCTGGAAGAGCCCGTTTCTGACACGAGGGCATGAGACAAGACAGCAGCACGCCGTGAGCCGAGCGACGGCCGCGCGGCTGCGTGTCGTGGCTGAGCACAGGGCCCGCGTGACGTCACCTCCTCCGTCGCGCGGGCCCGACTCGGGCGCCGTGGTCATCGCGGGCGAACGGCGCCCCGCTGAGTGACTCGCCCCGGTCTCGGGCCGCTGTTGGCCTGGGAAGGCCGGCCGGGGCGGCGCCGCATCCGATGCAGCAGACCGTGCGAGAGGAACCCTCGATGCTGAAGACCCGCCTCCTCCACCCGGAGATCCTCGCGGCCCTCGGCGAGGCAGGCCACGGCGCCCAGGTGCTCATCGCCGACGGGAACTACCCGCTGCTCACCCGCTCGAGCAGCACGGCGCGGCGGGTCTACCTCAACCTGGCACCGGGCGTCGTCACGGTCACCGACGTGCTGGAGGTGCTGGTCGACAGCATCCCGATCGAGGCGGCGGATGTGATGACCCCTGACACCGGGGAGGAGCCGGGCATCTTCGCGGACTTCCGGGCGCTGCTGCCCGGCATCCAGCTCGAGCCCCACGGGCGCTGGGACTTCTATGACATGGCCCGCGGCCGCGACGTCGCCCTGGCGGTCTCGACCGGCGACCAGCGGATCTACGCCAACCTCCTGCTGACGATCGGCGTCCGCCTGCCGGGCGCCGACGGCCACCCCGCGGGAGGACGATCCGTCACGCGACCCGGGACCAGGGGCGAGCCGTGATCGTCGTTGCCGGGGAGGCCCTGATCGATCTCATCGTGCGCCCGGACGGCCAGCTGGTGCCTGTGGCCGGCGGGGGGCCCTACAACACGGCACGCGCCATCGGGCGCCTCGGGGTCGAGGTAGCATGGCTCGGCGGGCTGTCGCGCGACCACTTCGGGCGCCTGCTCGAGGGCGGGCTCGCGGCCGACGGGGTCTCCCTCGCGCTCGCCGATCGGACCGACCTGCCAACGACGCTCGCCGTCGCCGAGCTCGACGAGGGCGGCGCCGCGACATACCGGTTCTACGTGGACAGCACGTCGGCGCCTGCCTTGGCGGCCGAGGCGCTCGCCGCCGGGCTGCCGGCGTCGACCCAGGCGGTCCACGTCGGGACGCTCGGCCTCGTGCTCGAGCCGATGGCCACGACCCTCGAGGCGCTCGTCGCCGAGCTCCCCGGCGACGTGTTGCTGATGGTCGATCCCAACTGCCGCCCCTCGATCATCCGCGATCCCGACGGGTTCCGGGCGCGGATCGACCGAGTGCTCGCCCGGGCCGACGTCGTGAAGGTGAGCACCGAGGACCTGGCGTTTCTCGTGCCCGGCCAAATGGCGGACGAGTCGGCGCGGCGCGTGGCGGCGCTCGGCCCACGGGTCGTGATGATCACGGACGGCGCCCGGCCGGTGCGGGCGTGGATCGACGGCGCCGTCCGCGAGGTGGAGGCGCCGGCGGTCAGCGTCGTCGACACCGTCGGGGCGGGGGACACGTTCGGTGGGGCGTTCCTCGCCTGCCTGCTCGCGGGCGGGGGCGGGCGCGAGGCCGTCGCGCATCCGGCAGCCGTGCTACGCGCGGTCCGCTTCGCGGTCCGCGCCTCCGCGATGGTCTGCGAGCGCCCGGGCGCCGACCCGCCGACCCTCGCGCAGCTAGGGGGCTGGCCCGCGGCCTGATTCGCGGTCACGCGGGATCATTGGAAGGGCCCGACCTTTCCGAGGCAGGCCCTCAGCGACGGACGGCGAACGCTTCCATGACGGCGTCGGCGACCTGGACCACCAAGGAGTCGTCGAGCTCGCCACCAAACACCAGGCGGAAGTAGACCGGTCCGACGAGCAGCTCCGTGGCAATCTCGAGGTCGGCGTCCGGGCGCAGGTCGCCGCGAGCGATCCCCCGCTGCACGACGCGTGCGATCTCGGCCCGGCGGGCCTGCACGACCGTCGCCCGGAACGGGTCGCCGAGACGGGGGTTGATCGCGATCTGGGAGAGGAGCGCCCGCACGACCGGCCCGAACGTCGTGTCGCGGATCGCGCGGAGCGCGTTGTCCGTGCAGCTCGCCAGCTCCGCGCGCGTGTCACCTGAGTCGACGACGGCGATGTGGGGCGCCGCGAGTTCGGCGAGCAGCTCGCCTGCCAGGGCCTCCT
>DATCPH010000070.1:0-1738 GCA_036570185.1 Candidatus Limnocylindrales bacterium
CACTCCACCGCTCGCAGCGGCCGCAGAGCCGATCCAGGTCAGCCCGCGCGACGTTCGCCGCCGGGACCTGCTCGGCGGACTCATCCACGAGTACCACGGCCTCGCCGCATGATCGAATCCGGGTTTCCGATCCCCACGAGCCACGAGTGTCGGAGCCTCGACGGTCCACGCAACCACCGGCGGGTCCGGCCACTGACCGGGCTGTCGCCACATGTCGCGCCGCCCGCGGACCGGCTGGCGTACCGCGACGATCAGGCGGCTTCGCCTCGAAGGGCGTTCCCACTCGACCATTCGCTGGGATGGGTCGCCTGGAGGCGACGCTCCTCCGACTTGAGCAGCTGCCAGAGCTCGGGCTGCTGGGCCCGCAGGATCGGGCCGGCCCGATAGCGGGCTATCGCATCGGCGAGGAACGCCGCGTAACGGGTGACGGGATCGGCCCGGGCCGCCCGTGCCTCGAACCCGGGCGCATAGTCGACCGCGAGCAGGAATCGACTGAAGAAGGCTCCGAGGCTATCCGCGCCCGGGTCCCATCCCTGCGAATGCCCGCCACGCCGCAGGAGCGGCGCCGGTGAGGTGAAGACGGCGATGGCCACGCCGTCGACCGCGTCAGCTGACAGCCGACCGCCGAAGGTGAGGTACTCGTTCGTGACGTGCAGTCGATCGACGATGCGAATGAGGCCCCACGAGAAGTCGGTCTCGATCGGCAGAGGCGTCTCACACGTCAGCGTTCGGCGGGCGCCACGGCCCGCCTCGCTGACCCAGTACTCGACCGCTTCGGGATCGTAGTGACGAAGAGTCGGCGCCTCGCGCAACGCGACCAGCAGGTAGGCGGGGCCAGGTCGATCGGGTAGGTCCGGGCTCGCCAGGAACCCGAGATCCGTAACCAGCGCTGCGGCGGAGGTCGGATCAAGCCGGTTCGAGGCCGGTTGGATCGTGGTCATGCTGGACCGGGCGGTATCAGCTGGAATTCGCGACAGCGGCGCCATTCGGCGCCTCGATCGACGGACCATCTCCGTCGAGCAGCGGGATGAGAAGGCTGAAGGGTTCAATTTCCCGATTCGGGGTTGGCGGCGCCGGTAGCATGCGGTCTCCTGCAGGCGAAGGAGCTCCATGCTGTTCTCGCTCCTGTACTTCCTGGTCCGCCGTCTCCTCGGAGCCGGAGGTCGCCAACAGGTTGAGAGGGAGATCGAGCTCCTCGTGCTCCGCCACCAGGTGAAGGTGCTCCAGCGGCAGGTCAAGCGTCCCAGGCTCAACCGTCTCGACCGGGTCCTGTTCGCGGCCGCGAGCGCGTGGTTGCCGAGAGGCAGCTGGTCGTCGTTCATGGTGCGGCCGGAGACGCTCCTGCGGTGGCATCGGGGACTCGTCCGGAGGAAGTGGACCTATCGGCGGATGGGGTACCCCGGACGCCCGCCGATCGAGCCCGATCTCCGGGTCCTCGTCGTCCGCCTGGGCCGGGAGAATCCGCGCTGGGGATACCAGCGGATCCGCGGGGAGCTCCTCAAGCTCGGGATCAGGGTTTCCGCGACGACGGTCCGGACGATCCTGCTCCGCCACGGCCTGGATCCTGCGCCGTGCCGGGGCGGCCCAACGTGGACCGAGTTCCTGCGGTCACAGGCGGCGGGGATCCTCGCGACCGACTTCTTCACCGTCGAGACGATCACGCTCAAGACGATCTACGTCCTTCTTCTTCATCGAGCTCTCGACCCGGCGCGTGCACGTGGCCGGCGTCACCGCCAAC
>DATCPH010000071.1:0-18405 GCA_036570185.1 Candidatus Limnocylindrales bacterium
ACGGAGACGAGAGAGATCGCCAGCCCCGGGATCCGTCCCACATAGGCCGACAGCGGCGCGCCGTTCGCCCGCCATGCCGGGTCGCTGGCGCGCTCTGCCTGCCCGATCCAGGCCGTCCATGTCTCGATCCTGACCATGGGGAGGCTGACGAGGGCCACACCGGCGAGGAGACCGAGGCCAAGGGCAGCAGCAATCGGCCGCCTCCTGGCGATCCAGACGAATGCGTGGACTTGCGAAATCTTCACCGCCGCGGGCACCGCGGCGAGCAAACCCTCCATCGCTGCGGGCCGGTGGCGTTCCCCGGGGTCGACCGGCGCGGGAAGGCGCACATCCGTGGCACCATGCAACGATGCTCTGGCTGGCGCGACGAAGCACAGCGTCGTGAACGCCACCATCAGGAAGACCTGGATGTTGCCTCCCAGGATCGCCTCCGCGAACGGAGGCCAGGTGAGGGCCAGCGGCCACCACGCGAAGCCGATTCCCAGCCTCCGGCAGGCCAGGGCCGCAGCGCCGGCACACACCACGACCCACGTCCCAAGGACGGCGAGTCGGGGCAGGGTGACGAGCGGAGCGACCAGCAGGAGCACCGGCGGGGGATAGAGAAATGGCAGATTCGGCCCGGCCGAAAAACCGAAGGCGTCGAGGAGGTACGGCGGCTCGCCGCGACCCCAGCGCTCGGCGGCCCGAAGCGGGATTTCCAGATCGACCCCGATCGGGTGGACCGCCAGGAGAGCGAAGACGGCGTTGACGTTGAGTGCGCCGAGCAGGCCGACGAGGCCGATGCGGAGCCACCGGTTCGACCGGGAGCCGACGAAGAAGGTGGCTGGCGCGCGCATGGCGGCATGGTAGGCGGGCGCTCCGGCGTCGATCCGGCAACGTACGATGCCGAGGTGCCCGCGTTCGCTCGGCTCGGTCGGCCAATTCGCGACGGCCTCGTGGTTGCCGGCCTGCTTCTCCTCGGCTATCTATTCATCGTCGTCGCGCCCGTGGCACGAACGGTCGGGTTCGATGCGTTCGCTTACTGGTCGGTCGATCTGCGAGAGCCGTACCGGCTGTCGGCCGGGGCGTTCGGAGCATTTCCCTATTCGCCGGTCATCGCTCGGCTCTTCGCGCCGTTCGCCCTTCTGCCCTTCTGGCAGTTCCTCTGGCTGTGGCTCGCTTTCCTCGTCGGGTCGGTGGTCTGGCTCGGAGGTCGGCGGACACTGATGGTCCTGGCGTTCCCGCCGGTCGCCCTCGAGCTGTACCACGGCAACGTCCACCTGCTCATCGCCGTGGCGATCGCGCTCGGCTTCCGGTATCCGGCGGCGTGGGCGTTCGTCGTGCTCACCAAGGTCACGCCTGGGATCGGCCTTCTCTGGTTCGCCGTCCGGCGCGAGTGGCGTTCGCTCGCGATTGCGCTCGCGAGCACATGCGCACTCGTTGCTGCCTCGATCGCGATTGACGGTCGGCTGTGGGGCGAATGGTTCTCCGAATCCATCTTGCCGACGGCGAGAGAGGCGTCGATCGGCCAGCCGAACATCGCGATTCCTCTCGTACTCCGACTCCCCGCCGCGGCCATTCTCGTGGCTTGGGGAGCCCGAAACAATCGGCCCTGGACGGTCCCTCTCGGCGCCACCCTGGCGCTCCCGATCCTCTGGCTATCGGGCTTCTCCATCCTTGCCGCGGTTGCGGCCCTTGGCCCGACGCGGCGCCTGGGTGGCGGGCTGGCCCGCACAGCGGCGACGGCCCCCTCGCAGTTGTGAACGAACTCGCGGCACTGACGTCGTAGCATCGGATCGTGATCGAAGCGACGTCACGGTTGAGCCCCCAGACCCTCCGGAATCTCAATCGCCTCGTGTTCGCGACGGCTATGCTCGGCCTCGGACTCGGCGTCGAGACGACGATCCTCCACCTGACGAGCGACCCGTTGGCGGATGTTCACGCGTACTACGACGCGGCCGTTCGACTCAACGGCGGCCAGCCGCTTTACCCGCCGGGTGCCGACCCGAATCTCCCCGGCTTTTACCGTTACCCACCGCTGCTGGCAATCCTGCTTCGACCGTTTGCGTCATTCCCCTTCGAGGTCTTCGCCGCTGGATGGGAGCTTCTGATCGTGTTGGCGTTCGGCGCGACGATCTACAGCCTCGGCCTGAATCGGCGCACGTTCATGTTGGCTTCAATCCTCGCCCTCCCCATCGCCTGGTCGGTCATCATCGGTCAGGCTCAGGTCCTGGTCACGCTTCTTCTCGCCGTCGGCGCGCCCTGGTCGGTGGCCCTTGCCGGCCAGCTGAAGCTGTTCCCCGCCCTCGTCGGGCTCTATTGGCTGGCGCGCGGTGAGTGGCGAAGCTTCGGCGCGTTTGTGGCCTGGACGCTGATATTCCTCCTGGCCCAGTTCGTCCTTGCGCCGAACTCCATGCTCGACTTCGTCCGCATCTCGAACTTTGGCGAGGTCGGCAACGTGCGGAACATCTCCCCGTATCAGATCTCGCCCATCCTCTGGGTGGTCGTCGTGATCGTCGGATTCGTCGGGGTCGTTCGCCTCGCGCCGACCCGATGGGGTTGGACGGCGGCCATCGCCTTCTCCGTGTTCGCGACGCCGCGTCTGCTCGTTTATATGCTCGGGACGCTGCTCGCCGCCCTACGGCCGACGGATCGATCCCAGAACACCTCGGTCATCCCGCCCGTTGGTGATTGATCGCGGACGGCAGATTTCGTCCGACCCTGTTCCCGGCAGCCTAGACTTCGGCGGATGGACTCGCCCTCGGCTCATGCGGCGCCGGCCGGCCGCCTGACCATCGTCCTGCCCGCGTATAACGAGACCGAGCGCATCGGGCCGGCCCTCGACGAGCTGTTCGACTGGCTTGCGGTCGGTGATTCGAGCTTGCCTCCGGCGGTCACCGTCCTCGTCGTTGACGACGGGAGCACAGACAGCACCGGCGCGCTGGTCCTGGGGCGGCCTGAGTTCGCCGCGCCAGAGGCGCCGGCGCTCGGAGCCGCGCCGGGCGGCCCCGGAAGCTCGTCCCGGCTCACGCTCCTGTCCGTCCCGCATGGCGGAAAGGGCGCCGCCGTTCGGGCCGGCGTACTGGCATCCGACGGCGACTTCGTCATCTTCGCGGACGCTGACATGGCCACCCCGCCCGACCAGATCCCACTCCTCCTTGAGGCTCTCAGGACGGCTGACATCGCCCTCGGCAGCCGGATCCAGCCCGACGGCACGGACCGTCGTGCGAGTCAACCCCCGTTCCGTCGGTTGATCGGTCGCGTGTTCCATCAGCTGGCCTCACTGTGGGTCGTCGGAGATGTTCAGGACACGCAGTGCGGCTTCAAGGGCTTCACCGCTGCGGCAGCGCAGGACCTGTTCAGCCGGCAGCGGATCACCTCGATCGTGTTCGACGTCGAGCTGATCTACCTGGCACGGCGGAGGGGCTATCGACGTGCTGTCGTCCCGGTTCGCTGGAGCGACGTGCGCGGCTCTCGCATGCGGCCCGGCCTGCGCCTTGCCGTGCGCGTCGCGTGGGATCTCTTCCGCATCCCGCTGTTGCATCGGCGAGTGGGGCCGGCGCCGCGATCGAAGCCGGTCGCGGCCGATCCGGCGTAGCCATGGATTTGCCGGGTCGCGACAGGGGAGTGACGTTGGCGCTGGCATCCGTTGCCAGCATTGCGCTGGTCATTGGTGTCATCGCCGCGTTGGCTGGCGCGAGCAGCGCGGGGACCCTCGGCTACGATTTTCTCGCCTATCGTTCGGCAGCCGCCCGATTTCTCGAAGGTCGACCCCTCTACGACCTCGCTTTCCAGTCGGCGGGCGGGTCCGGCCTCTTCTACTACCCGCCGACATTCGCCCTGGCCGCCATCCCCTTTGCGCTGATTCCGGAGGCGGTCGCCATCGGGGTTTGGGAGGTGCTCCTGGTTGGCGCGTTTGGCATCGGCGCCGCGATCCTGCCGGTATCGCTGCGCGTGCGATGGCTCATCGTTCTGCTGGCGGCCCTCGACTGGCCTTTCCTGTATGCACTGAAACTCGGCCAGGTTGGTCCACTGCTCTTCCTGACCTTTGGGATCGGCTGGCGCTGGTTGGATCGGCCGGTCGCACTGGGCGCCTCCGGCGCGCTTGGTGCCGCGATCAAGCTCCAGCCGGCGATCGTCCTGGCGTGGGCATTCGCCGTCGGCCGGCTGAGAGCCGTTGCGGCCGGCCTTGGGATCCTCGCCGTGGCGTTGCTGCTCACCACGGCCGTCGCCGGCATCCGCGTCTGGGACGACTACAGGCTCCTGCTCCAGCAGGTTTCCGACCCTGTCACGACCCCGCATGACTTCACCCCGGGCGCGGTGGCCTTCCAGGGGGGCATCGGACTGTCGACGGCGAGGTCGATCCAGTACCTGAGCTGGGCGGCGGTCCTCGTTGCGATCGTGGTTGGCATCCGCTTCGCGTCGGCGGAGGCGAGCTACCTTTCGGTGGTCGTCGGCAGCCAGCTCCTGTCGCCGGTTCTCTGGGATCACTATGCGATGCTGCTGCTCCTGCCGGTCGCGTGGCTCCTGGAGCGCCGCCGGTGGTGGGCGGCAGCAATCCCAATCGTGACCTCGATCTTTCTCGTCGGAGTCACGCCTCCGTTCTTGTATCCGCTGCTGTTCGGGCTCGTGCTCGTGGCCGTCGTCGTCGACGGCATCGGCGTTCGGAGGCGGCCTGTGCAATCGGCCGTCGCGATGACCGCCGCGTGAAGAATCGGGCACTCGCCGCGGGGCTGGTCCTCGTCGTCGCGTCGGCGGTCATCTACTGGCTCTGCGACCGGGACTTCAAGGCCGGGCACCCCGACTTCTTCTACCTCGCCGATGCGTTCCTTCACGGTCGGACGTGGTTGCTCATCACGCCGACCTTCCATCCCGGCCCGAACGACATCATTCCGGTGGACGGCCGCTTCTACGTTCCGTTCGGGCCGTTCCCGGGATTCTTCTTCATCCCGCTCGTGGCCGTCATCGGTCCAGATACGGCTGCTCGATGGGAGCCGGTCATCAATGCGCTTCTCGCCGCGGCCGATGTCGGGCTGTGCTGGTGGCTCCTTGGGCGCGTCGGCGTCGAGCGCATCGGAGATCGACTGTGGATCGCGATCCTGTTCGGCTTCAGCACGGCGACGTGGTGGATCACCATCCGCGGCGGCGTCTGGCACACCGGCCAACTCATCGCGATGGGGCTGACATTTCTGGCGCTCGGCGAATGCTGGGGTCGCCGGCGAGGCTGGCTCGTCGGGCTGCTGGGGGGCGCGGCGTTTCTGTCCCGGGCGCCGCTCGCATTCGCCTTGCCGTTCTACGGCCTCCTGCTCTGGGATCGTGCCTCGGAACGGGATCGCGCCTCAGCCCCGGATCGCGCCTCGGAACGGAGACCCGACCCAGATGGGAAAGTCGGTGGCACCGAGCCACTGAATCGGCGCGAATCCCTTCCATGGGCGCGCTGGCTCGGGCTGGGGCTCGGCTTCGGGGCATCCATCGCCGTTTTCTTCTGGTACAACGCCACCCGCTTCGCTTCGCCGTTCGAATCTGGCTACGCCCTGGCCGTGGTTCCCCCGTGGCTCGCCGCGCGCCGAGAACTGGGGCTCTTCTCGTTCGTCCACCTTGGGACGAACCTGGATTACCTCTTCTGGCACCTTCCCCAGCGAATTGCCGATTTCCCCTACTTCAGGCCCGACGGCCTTGGGATGTCGATCTTCCTGACGAGCCCGGGGCTCTTCTACGCGATCCGAGCCGATTTTCGATCGCAACGCGCGTGGTGGCTGGCAGGGGCAACCGTTGCGACGCTCGTCCCGAGCCTTTTCTACTACGGCGGCGGCTGGCTTCAATACGGCTACCGATACGCCCTCGACGCCGTGCCATTCGCGATCGCAATGTGCGGGCTCGCTGCGGCGCGCCGCCCGATGCACCTCGGATGGAAGGTATTGATCGCATTCGGCCTGGTGATCAATCTCGGAGGGGTTTACTGGGCGTACCACCTCAGCTAGCGCGCGGATCCGGCGGAGGGCCGGGCCCGGCGACCGTTGCCGGCGCAACCATCTGACTGCAGCCGGTGCTATTCTCGGCGCGATGACCCCTACGCTCCAGGCGGACCCCGCCTGTCCCGACGCGCCGTCGTCGGGAGTCCCAGAAGGACCCCACAGCGCCGGCGCAATCGATCCCTGGGCCGGCCGGCGTCCCGGACAGCCGCTCGTCGCTGAACGGCGTTCCATCGACGCGATCTCGCAGGCGACATGGGATGGTCTCGCCGCGTCCAACCCGTGGGCGACCCCGTTCTCGAGTTGGCCGTTCCATCGGGCGTGGTGGGACGCGTTCGGTGCGAACGCCCACGAGGAGACCGTGGTCGTCACCGATCCCGCGGCACCGCCCGGGGCGCCCCCGGTGGCGATCGTCCCGCTGATGCATCGCCACGAGGTCGAGCCCGACGACGAGGCCAGGCGCACGACGATGCGTCACGGCAGCTCCGTCGAGCTGACGCCGGTCGCGCCGACCGCCAAGGCGATTTTCTTCGGCGCCTCGTACCACGCCGACTACGCCTCCGTGCTGGGGTCGCCGGCCGATCTGCCGGCCGTCGCCGAAGCCATCGCGGATTACCTCTCACGGGATCCGGCCGAGGTCTCCGAGCACCCGGTTGCCTGGGACGTGGTCGACCTTCGACGCATCCGTTGCGGCGATCCGGTGGCGATCGAACTCGCGTCGGCGTTCGCCCGACGCGAGATGGCTTGCGGCTGGACGCTCAACGTCGAGCGCGACGACGTCTGCCCCGTGGCGACACTGCCTGTCGGCATTGACTTCGACGGCTACCTCGGCACGCTCGAAAAGAAGGTCCGCCACGAGATCCGGCGTAAGATCCGCCGGGCCGAGCGCGCCGGCGAGGTCCAGCTCGAGCGCTCGGACGATCCGATCGCCGACCTGCCCGGTTTCATCGATCTTCACGAGCGCAAGTGGGGCGGGAAAGGCCTCTTTCCGCCGACGCCCGGAGGGGACCAGAGCCGGCGCTTCTTCCAACGACTCTTTGAGCTGTTCGGGCCGGAAGGTCCGCTTCAACTGTCATTCCTCACGATCGACGGCGTGCGGGTCGCGGCCGGGATCCACCTGGAAACCCCCGACTCCTACCTCTACTACAACGCCGGGGTCGACCCGGCAGCGAGCGCACTCTCCCCCGGTGTGGTCATGACGGCGCGGTACGTTGAGGCGGCGATCGTCGCGGGCAAGCGGCGGTTCGACTTCCTCCGGGGCAACGAGGCCTACAAGTACGAGTGGGGCGCGATTGACGAGCCGATCCAGCGGCTTCTCGTCCGCCGCGACGACGAGGGCAATCCGTGAAATCCGTGGGCCCGGCCGGCGCGACGCGTTCGATGCGCCCGCCTGGCCGCCTGGTCGCGCCGGATCCATGCTCGGAGCCGGTCACGCGCCTGCCGCTGCCCGGCGGAGCACGGATCCGCGTCGTCGAGCTGCTGGCGACCGGAACGAGCGGCGGTGCTCAGGAGCACGTGGTCAACCTGGTGACCCGGATCGATCCCTCGCGCTACGACGTGAGCGTGGCCGCGCTCTCCGCAGGAAGCACGGTCCGCAAGCTGGAGCGAATGGGGATCCCGGTGTGTGTCATCGACGACCCCGACGACGCTGGAGCGGTCCAGGCGGTGGCCGGTCACATGGCCGCAAACGGCGCCGACATCGTCCACAACCACATGTACCGCGCCGAGATCGTGGGTACTCGAGCGGCGATGTCTCTCGCTTCGGTGGGCCGCAAGCGGCCGGCCGTGGTTTCGACCGTTCATTCGAGCAGGGTCCGTTCGGACGCCGATCGCGAAACCGTGCGGGCGCTGACGTCGCAGATGGATCGCTTGATCGCCGTTTCGCGGGCGATCGAGGCCAAGCTCGAAGACGAGGGCCGCACCGCCGCGCCGGTCAGCCTCATCTACAACGGCGTCGAGCTCGGGCAGTATGACCATCAGGAGCCGTGCTGCACGCTGCGAGACGAATACGGAATGGAAGCGGGATCCAGGCTCGTGGGCGTCGTCGCCCGCCTGGAGCCGGAGAAGGGCCATCCGACACTCCTCGAGGCCTGGCCGGCCGTCCTGCGGGCCGTGCCCGATGCATATCTCCTCGTCGTGGGGGAAGGAACTCGACGGGACGCGCTCGAGGCGCAGGCGCGCGCGTTTCGGATTGCCCATCGCGTCGTTTTCACAGGTCGCCGCGACGACGTCCCCGCCGTGACGGCGGCGCTCGATGTGGCCGTCCTGCCGTCCTATCGAGAAGCCCAGGGCATGACGATTCTCGAGGCTTTGGCGCTGTCCCGGCCCGTGGTGGCATCCAATGTCGGCGGGATCCCGGAGATGATCGAGAACGGGATCACGGGAATTCTGGTCCCGCCGCGGGATGCTGAGGCCCTCTCGACGGCGATCGTCCGCCTCCTGACCGACCATCCCTTCGCCGACACGCTGGCACGAGCCGGCCACGACATGGTCCACGAGCGGTTCTGCGTGGAGCGGATGGTGCAGTCGATCGAGGCCGTCTACGATCAGGCGGTCGGCGTCCAGCGGGTGCCGGCCTTGGCCGCGGGGTAGCCGGCGAGGCTGAGCCACCCGAGCGGCAAGAGACTGGCCGAACAGGACCATCGGGCCGATGCGGCCACGGGGCCGCCGCGTAGCATGGCCGCCGTGACCGAGCCAACCGCCGCGACCGAGCCAACCGCCGCGACCGAACCGAACGCCGCGACTCAGCCCGCGCCGGCGACTCAGCCCACCGCCCTGGCCGACGGAGCCAAAGCACCGCCTCCCCGCGCATCCATTCCCGCTCGGTACCCGATCCGGGCATCCTTCCTTCGGCCGGCCCGCGACGGGGCGATCCTGGCCTGTGTCGCACTGGCGGCCGCACACTTCCTCGGCGCGGTCCAGATCGGGGTCGACGCCCATGCCTACTGGGCGTCTGACCCACTCGCGCCGTACGGCGCGAGTCGTCCGGCCCAATTCGACGCCTACTTCTACTCGCCGGCCTTCTCCCAGGCCCTTTGGCCGCTGCATGGATTGCCTTGGCCATGGTTCGCTGCAATCTGGACGCTGCTTCTAGCCTCGGCCCTTGTCTGGCAAGCCGGCATGTGGACGGCCGTGGCCCTGCTGCTGGTCCCGGTCTTTGCCGACCTGACGGTCGGCAACATCCATCTGCTGATGGGTGCGGCGATCTTGATTGGCTTCCGCTACCCGGCGGCCTGGGCGTTTGTCCTCCTCACGAAGGTCACGCCGGGCATCGGACTCGTGTGGTTCGCGGTTCGTCGCGAGTGGCGCGCGCTGGCGGTCGCCCTGGGCGCGACCGCGGCGATCGCGGCGGTTTCGTTCGTGATCGCGCCTCGCGCCTGGTTCGAATGGATCTCGATTCTCCGGACCGGCAGCACATTTCCTGAGCCAGTCTGGACGCTTGATTTTGTGCCGCTCGGCGTCCGCCTCATCACGGCGGTGGCCATCGTCGTTTGGGGCGCTCGCACGGATCGCCCGTGGACAGTTGCCACTGCCGCCACCCTTGCGCTGCCTGTGCTCTGGGTGAACGGACTGGCGACTCTCGTTGCAGTGATCCCGTTGATGCGCGCACTCGGGCCCACCCCTGCTTCGCGGTTCCTGGCCGCGGCCCGGCTGCCGACGAGCGGCCGCCCCCAGACGACCTTGGGCGGTGACTGGCGGTGATGTCGGGACGATTGACGCTGGGAGGGCTCTGGGCATACCTGGCGGTTGGACTGCCGATCCTCGGCGCGCTCATCGCGCCGCTCCCGAGTGTCGACCTCGCGTACCAGCTGCGCGCAGGCGACGGAATCCTTGCGACCGGGACGATCCCGACGACCGACACCTTCACCTTCACCGTTGCCGGATCGCCGTGGCTGGACCAGCAATGGGCCGCACAGGCGATCCTCGCGGCGGTCTTCCGCGTCTCCGGCTGGACCGGGATCGGCGTCCTTCGAGCAGCCCTGGTCGGTGCCGTCTTCGGCTTCCTGTTCATTGCCATCCGGCGGCGAAACCCGGGCGTGGCCATGCGCGACGCCGCTCTCGTGACGCTCGGGGCGTTCGTGGTCGCGGCCGTTGCGCTGGCACCGCGCCCGCAGTTGTTCGGGCTCGTTCTTTTTGGGGCCGTGCTTGCAATCCTTGCCGACCGGCGCCACCACCCCGGCCGCCTCTGGCTGATTCCGGTCCTCCTGGCGGCGTGGGCGAACGTCCACGGCAGTTTCCCGCTCGGCATCCTCGTAACGGGCCTGGCCTGGGTCGAGGACGTCCACGAACGCGCGCCTCGGGCCAGTCGGACGCTCCTCGTGGCCATCGCCGCCGCACTCGCGAGCCTCGTCAATCCGGTTGGCCTGAGAGCCTGGGAATATGGTGCCGGCCTCGCGGCGAACCCCGTGATCAGGTCGCGTCTCACCGAGTGGCAGCCGACGTCGCTCGCCGATCCGGCGGGCGTGCTATTCCTCCTGTCGCTGGGCGCGATCGGCGTGCTCCTCGCCCGTCGCAGCGCGGTTGCGCCCTGGCCGGCGCTCCTCACCCTGGGCATCTTCGCCCTCATTGGTCTCGCCGCGGTCCGAGGGATCGGGTGGTGGGCGCCGGTCGCGGCGATCGTCGCAGCCGGGCTGTTGCCGGCGTCCCCGCCGCTTGCTCGGGAGCGCCGGGCCACTGCTCTGAATACCGTTGTCGCGGCGCTGATTGCCCTGGCTGCCGTCGCGGTCCTGCCCATCTGGCGTCCCCTGGACCCGGGGCTTGGTGCGCCCAGAGGCCTCGTGACGTATGCCCCCCCCGGCGTGACGGCCGCCCTTGGCAGCCTGGTGAAGCCCGGCGATCGGATCTGGAATCCGCAGGCCTGGGGCTCCTGGTTCGAGTTCGCGGTCCCGCAGGCGAAAGTTGCGGTCGACTCACGCGTCGAGCTCTTCCCCGTGAGTCTCTGGGATGACGTCGATGCGGTGTCGTCGGCACGGGTTGACTGGTCGAAAGTCCTTGCTCGATGGGGAGTGACGATCCTCGTGACGCAGCCCGGCCAGACGACCCTCGCCCAAGCCCTGGGCGGCGATGCGGGCTGGCGCCGGGCTTTCGCCGATGGGGACGGTTCGGTCTGGGTCCGGGCTGATCGGTCGGGCGCTCCGCTATTCTCGGTGCGATGACCGCCCAACCGACCGCCCAACCGTCGGCCGATCTCGATCTGGATCTCGTGGTGCTCGGCGGCGGCGGCCATGTCGGCCTGCCGCTCAGCCTGGCGTTTGCCCGAGCCGGCCTGAGGGTCGGCATCCTGGATACGAGCGAGCCGACCCTGGATCAGATCCGGGGTGGCGAGATGCCGTTCCTGGAAGCCGGCGCGGAGGAGCTGCTTCGGGAGCTGCTGCCGACGAATCGCCTCGTCCTCACCGGCGATCCGGCGATGCTCGGACTCGCGGATACGGTCGTGATCATCATCGGGACACCCGTCGACGAGTTTCTCCACCCATCGATGACGATCTTCGAACGGACCGTGGATCAGGTCGTCCCGCATCTCCGCCCCGGCGCCCTCGTTGTCCTTCGGAGCACGGTCTATCCGGGAACGAGCGCGCACGTCGCCGCTGCCCTATCCGACCGGGGCTGCCCGGCCGACGTCGCCTACTGTCCTGAGCGGATCGCCGAAGGGCACGCGCTGGAGGAGCTGGCCACGCTGCCCCAGATCGTCGGTGCGGACGACCCCGTGGCCGGCGATCGCGCCGAAGCACTCTTTCGACATCTGGTGCCGACGACCATCCGGACGTCGACAAAGGAAGCCGAGCTCGCGAAGCTCTTCACGAACACGTGGCGATACATGAAGTTCGCCGTCGCCAACCAGTTCTTCATGATCGCCCACGGATCGGGCGTCGATTACGGCAACGTCCTGCGCGCCATCCGCGAGGACTACCCGCGCGCCGCGGACCTGCCGGGGCCTGGATTCGCCGCCGGGCCGTGCCTCTTCAAGGACACGATGCAGCTGGCCGCCTTCACTGCGGATCGGTTTCCGCTGGGGCAAGCGGCGATGCAGATCAACGAGGGATTGCCGGGCTACATCGTGGCCGCGCTCGAACGGCGCTACGGGAGCCTGCGCCATCGGTCCGTCGGCATTCTCGGCATGGCCTTCAAGGCCGAGTCAGACGATCCTCGGTCTTCGCTCAGCTACAAGCTCCGCAAGCTCCTGGACTGGTCCGGGGCGGCGGTTTTGTGCACCGACCCGTACGTCAGCGATGACCGATTCGTGCCCCTCGAGGACGTGGTCCGCGACAGCGACATCCTGATCCTCGGGGCGCCGCATCGAACCTATCGCGGGCTCGAGATCGGTGGCAAGGACGTCGTCGACATCTGGGGCGCCCTCGGCGACGGGATTCGCCTGTGACAGGGCATCTGTGAGGATCCTGGTCACCGGTGCTGCCGGCTTCATCAACGGATACCTGATCCCGGAGCTGCTGGAGGCGGGCCACGAGGTCACGGGCCTCGACAACTTCAGCAAGTACGGTCCCCTCGTCAAGAGCTATGACCACCATCCGCACTACCGTTTCATCGAGGGCGACGCCAAGGACGTCGGGCTCCTGAGGGAGCTCGCTGCGGACGTGGACCAGGTCGTTGCGGCCGCGGCGATGATCGGCGGGATCAGCTACTTGCACGAGTTCGCCTACGACCTGCTCGCCGAGAACGAGCGGATCCTGGCCGCGACGTTTGACGCGGCGATCGCCGCGCATCGACTGGAGCGTCTGCAGCGGATCGTGGTGATCTCGTCGTCGATGGTCTACGAGTCGGCGGAGGTCTTCCCGACGCCAGAGGGCGCGCAGCTCACGTCGCCGCCGCCGCGATCGACCTACGGCTTCCAGAAGCTCGCCTCGGAGTACTTCGCCAAGGGTGCCTGGGAGCAGCACGGGCTGCCATCCACGATCGTGCGACCGTTCAACTGCGTGGGAATCGGCGAGCGGCGGGCGGTCCGCGACACGGATGTGATGAGCGGTAACGTCAAACTCGCCCTGTCCCACGTTGTGCCGGATCTTGCGTTAAAGGCGCTCAAGGGCCAGGACCCCCTCCACATCCTCGGTGACGGCAGCCAAGTGCGCCACTACACGTACGGCGGCGATCTGGCTCGAGGGATCCGGGCCGCGATGGAGTCACCCCAGGCGTTGAACGAGGATTTCAACCTCTCGACCGCCCACGGGACCACCGTCGCCGAGCTGGCCGAAGCCATCTGGCGAACCGTGCACGGCCCCGACCGGCCCCTCCGATTCGTCTCGGACCCGCCGTTCGAGCACGATGTCCAGATGCGAGTTCCGGACGTGCGCAAGGCCCGTGACGTCCTCGGCTTCGAGGCGACGACGCCGCTCCAGGCGATGCTCGACGAGGTCGTCCCGTGGATCCGCGACGAGCTGGCCGCGGGGCGGATCTGAGGAGCTGCGGACCTCGTGAACACGCCCGAGCTCTCCATCGTCCTCCCGGTTTACAACGAGGGCGAAGCGGTCGAGCCCGTCCTGCGGGACCTTTCGGCAGGCGTCCGGACGCCCCACGAGATCGTCGTGGTCTGGGACTTCGACGGCGACTCGACGCGGCCCGTGGTCGAGCGCCTGTCCGGCCAGATTCCGGGCCTTCGTGGCCTGCGGAACGACCTCGGCCGAGGGGTGCTTAATGCGATGAAGGCAGGCATTGCCGCTTCCGAAGGTGAGTTCGTCCTGATCACGATGGCCGACGGTTCGGACGAGCCCGCCGTCGTCGACCACATGGTCGAGCTCGGGCGGTCCGGAGCCGACGTGGTCGCAGCGTCGCGGTACATGCCCGGCGGCTCCCAGGTTGGCGGGCCCCTTCTCAAGCGGCTGATGAGTCGCACCGCCGGCCTGACACTCCACTGGTTCGGCGGCGTGGCCACCCACGATCCGACCAGCAATTTCAAGCTCTACTCGCGGGCCTTCCTCGATTCGGTCGTCATCGAGAGCCGGGCCGGCTTCGAGCTCGCCCTCGAGCTGACCGTGAAGGCGACCAACGACGGGCGGCGCGTGCGCGAGGTCCCGACGACGTGGCGCGACCGGACGTCGGGTGAGAGCCACTTCAAGCTGCGGGCGTGGCTACCCCACTACCTGCGCTGGTACCTGCTGGCCCTCAGGGGCCGTCTCGGACGTCCGCTCCGGCGGCTCGCCCGCCGCGTCGGGCGCGCCTGATGGCCGTCCGCGGGATTCGCGGACCAGGACGAGCAGCGTCGCGACGGAGATCGCGGTCATGGAGATCGAACCGACGATCCCCAGCGGTCCGCCGACCGGCAGGATCGACCCGATCTCCGGCGTCGGCGGAATGGCCGCGAGCAGGTTCAGCGTGAAAACGATGCTGAAGGCGATCCACAGGACCAGTGCACGCCGATCCGGAAGAAGCAGGGCCAGGAACACCAGCGCTCCGTAGGCATATCGCTCGTGCATCGTCGTCAGCGTCGTGAACGCGACAAGCACTGCAGCCGCGAGGCCCCACGCCAGGATCTCCGGGGTCGGACGTCGCCGCACGGCGAGGAAGACGGCCAACTCGAGCAGCCCCGCGACGACGTAGCCGACCCAGCGCAAGGTCGCGGGTCCAACGATCGGGACGGCGTCCCGGATGAAGTCGCCGCCGCCGGCCACGATCTGAAGGATCCACCACGGATTCCATGCCCGGAGTGAGAGGACGCTGAAGATCTCGTTCTGGTAGGTGGTGACGGACCGGAGATAGGCCGCGGGACCGCCGGCCGCGACGAACGGTGCCCAGAGAACGACGACCGTCCCGGCGCCGATTCCCGCAGCGCGTAGAGCTCCTCGCCAACCGTCTCGGGCGAGGACCCAGGCTGCGAACGGCACCAGGAATGGGGCAGCCTGCGGCTTCGTCATCAAGGCAATCGCCAACGCGATCGCGGCGAGGCCATTTCGGCCCGAGACGGCGAGGAGATAGGCGATGAGCGCGCCCAGCAGATAGATCGATTCGTACTGGCCCCACCAGGCGGACACATCGATGACGGCAGGGTTCAGGGCGATCCCGAGGGCGCCGATGACGGCCCAGCGCGAACGGGATCGGAGGGCATACGCAACGCCCAGCGTGATCGCGATGTCGGCGATGCTGGCCGGGGTCTTCATGAACGCCCGAATCGCCGGGTCCGCCGAGTCCACGACCGTGCGGAAACCCGGCTGGATGGCTGCCAGTACGCCCCAGATGTAGACCATGACCGGCGGGAATGAAATGTTCTGGTCGTATGCGCGCCCGAACGGTGCGACCACCAGCCCATGGGTCCAGAGGACGAATTGATCGAGGTCGCCGACCAGTCCCCGCATGGGCAGCAGGAGCGCGCGCAGAACGACTGCCATCAGTACGCCACCCGCCAGCACGCCGGTCTCCCGCCATGTGAGCGATGGCGACCGGAGGTTCATCTCGCTAAGTCGGGTCGATTACGCACTAGTGGCCGTCGAGCTCGGGGCTCTGGCGGGATCGGCCGATCTCCGGGAGATAGCTCGTGAGGCTCCGCCCTGAGCGCCCGAGCCAGGCGACGATCGGCAGGGCCATCGCCGGGTAATCCCACAGCGAATAGGTGATCGTCAGACTCGAGTTCGATACCACTCGCGCGTAGTCGAGCCACATCCCTCCGAACGGGAGGCAGGCCGCTACGAAGATGGCCAGGCCGACCCACCAGGCCCTCCTGTTCACGCCGAACAGCGCGAATGGCGCGAGCGTTGGCTTCAGGAGGACGGCCACTGCAGCGCCCGGGACGATCGTCCCCAGAGCGCCGACCGCAACGGCCCACATTCCCGGATTCCCCCACATGAACAGCTCCGGCACCCGACCCCAGAAGTCGAACGCGGCAAGGAGGACACACCAGGCCCAGATGGCCGGCCGCAGGAACCAGAGTGCGATCGCGATGATCGAAATCGGGATGGCCCACCAGAGCCACGCCGGCAAGAAGATGAACGGCACCAGCAGCCAGAGCACGACCGGCGGATACAGGATCGCGTAGTTCGTCGGGTCGTTGACGACGTCGTATCGCCCGGCGAGCTGAAATGGCCGGTAGAAGCCGTCCCCGGCGAGCCATCCCGCGGCTGCGTCGCGGTAAGTTCGATAGTCGATGCCGACGAAGTAGTGATCCCGGTTGAAGATGAGCTCGAACGTCAAGACGGCGGCGAACAGCAGCAGCAGGCCGAGGACGACCCGGCTCACGATGGACGGCGCTCGAGACATTGCCACTCGCCTAGATTGGACGATGTGTCCGACCCGGGAAACCCCGGAGCCGCGCAGATTCAGGCGCGGCGCGAGGCCCAGTAGCGCTCCGCCTGCCCGTCGACTCCACCGAGTGCCGCAATCTTGCGACCGAATGCGCGCACCGCGTCGCCCATCGGGCGCGCGCCGCCGAAGAGGGCGTCCAGCTGGCTGCCATAGATCGCGATGCCGGTCACCTTGCGCTCCGCCTGGTCGGTGATGTCGGCATATTCGGGAGTCAGGACCATGTCGACCGGCAAGCGGTCGAACGGCTCCTGGGGCAGATCGCTGAGCTCGTTGAAATCGCTCCACCACGCGTAGGGGAAGTCCTCGTAGAACGTCACGATCCCTGCGTACTCGGGGCCCGGCATGATCCACCGCCGCGATTCCTCGAGGAGTCCGAGCCCGATCGACCTGCAGAGCTGATGGTCGACGTGGTTGCCGATCCCCAGCGGCAGGTAGACCTTCTGCGGCTCGAGGCGCGCGATCTCTTGGCGCAGGAGCTCGTACGGAGCCGGGTCGTCGTCCCGAGGCAGACCCAGAAGCTCAGCGTCGCCTTCATAGCCACGGAAGACGGCATCGGGCAGGTCGAGGAACACGACCGACGCCTCGGAGAAGTAGGCGAAGCGTTCATCCTCCATCCGCCGGCGTGCGCTGAGCTCGCCGGCAGCGGCCTCCTCGAGGATCTCTTCAGTGAGGACCGCCCCCTGGGTCGGCAGGTCGTCGAGGACCGGCTGGCCGGCGATGGGCTCCGCCCGGACGCTGGCTCGCCGATACCAGGACGAGCGCTGCCAGAAGCGCTTGGCGGCCTGGTCGGCGTCGGCCTGGGTGGCGTCGAGACGCTCGGCCGTGGCCGCCCAGCCGGGCAGGACAGTTGGATCGTCGGCGTAGACCGGCCAGTCGTTCGCGATGCTCGCCCGATTGAACGCCTCGGTCACCGGCCACATTGCCTTGGACCCGAAGCCGAGCGCCTCGCGCTGGTACGGCGTGAGCTCCTCGTGGCCGCCGATCCCCGAGAAGACCGTCAGGATCGTGACGTTCTGGCCGAGCTCCCGGAGGCTCGCGATCAGGCCACCGCACGACAGGGCGACGTCGTCGGGATGCGGCGAGACGAAGACGTGGGTCATCCGCGATCAACGCTTCGAGGCGATCTGCGGCGAGCTCCGCGAGGCGATCCGCGACGAAATCCGCGACGGTCGGTCATGGCCGGCCGAGTATACCCAGCGTGACCGACCCTCCACCGGCCCGCCTGGGATGCGCCGCGGGTCTGGTTCTGCGGGGCTGCCCAGCGCCGGTCTCAGCCGGGGAAACCTTCGACGCCGATCAGGGGCACGAAGACGCATGGTCCATCGGAGGCCTCGAACCACTCGTCGCCGTGACGTGTGACGACCATGAGCTCCTGGCGAAAGCGGCCGCCGACGGGGATCACGAGGCGCCCTCCGTTGGCCAGCTGCTCCCGGAGCGGCATCGGGATCCGGGGTGCCGCCGCAGCAACAACGATCCCGTCCCACGGTCCGCGTTCCGCATCGCCGGCGCTGCCGTCGCCCACCATGATCTGCACCGATTCGCCAAGTCCGAGGCGGGCCAGGCGTTCGCGCGCGGTCTCGGCAAGCTCGGGCTCCCGCTCGTAGGACACGACGCTTGCGCCAAGGCGGGCGAGGACGGCGGCCTGGTAACCGGATCCGGTTCCGACGTCGAGGCACCGATCGCCCGGCTCGACGTCAAGGAGCTCGGTCATCCGGGCGACCATGTACGGCTGGCTGATCGTCTGTCCCGCGGCGATCGGTAGGGCCGCATCCTCATAGGCGACCTCAGGGTTGCCGACATCGACGAAGAGCTCGCGCGGCAGCTCCCCCATGACCGCGAGGACTCGCTCGTCCTTGATCCCGCGCGCCCGCAGCTGGCGCCGCACCATCGCCGCCCGAGCGGCTTCGCTCGGCGCCATGCGCTCGCTGGTCATCGGACGAGGATACCCCGCCGCCTTTGGACTTCGGGCCGACGCCCGTGCTTCCGGCAGGTCGATTAGGAGCCGGCGGGCGACAGGCTGGGCGCGACTGACACAGTCGGGGCGGCCGACTGACTTGGAGCGGGCGACAGGCTGGGCACGACAGACCCGCTGGGCGCGGCCGACTGGCTGGGCGCAGGGGAGAGGCTGGGCGCGGCCGACTCGCTGGGCGCGGCCGACTCGCTTGCCGACGGCGACGCGCTCGGCACGACGATCAGTGTCGGGCTTGGC
>DATCPH010000072.1:0-4041 GCA_036570185.1 Candidatus Limnocylindrales bacterium
TGTCGGCGTCACTCGCCGCGTTCGCATGGGACGAGTGGGCGCAGATGGGCGTCTCCGCCGACGCGCGCCGCGTGAGCCCCTGGGCCGCCGATCCCGAGGCTCACTTTCTCTTTGGCCTCGAGATCGGGCGCGCTGACCCGCGGCTCTTCGACGAGCTTCTCGACTGGCTCGTCACGAACGCGAACGTCATGAGTGCGCAGCGGCTCCGGAACATGAGCGGGAGCGAAGAGGACGAGCAACTCGTTGAGGCGGCACTGGCGTGGGCCTCGCGATACGTGCGATCGATCCGCGTCGGCGTCCATCGGAATGCAAAGACTCAGCAAACAACGCCGCTCTTCTACGGTTCACGAGCGCCGAGCAAGCCCGATCCCGCCTTCCTCGAGCTCGGCCTTTTGAAGCCATCGAGCGAGCCGAGCGGGAAATCGCGGCGTCCTGACACTCTTCGGCCGATCAACTTCGCGTTCTTGGTTCGCCAGATCTTCGGCGTCGGCAGTCGAGCCGAGGTCATGCGGTTTCTGCTTACGGCGACCGTGCGGTCACCGAGCGGCTCACGGCCCCTGTTCACAACGCTCGCGATCGCCGAAGCAGCCGGATTCGCGAAGCGAAATGTTCAGGAGACTCTGAACTCGCTCGTCGGCGCCCGCGCGATCGAGGCGGTCACACGCGGGAACGAACGTCTCTACTCAGTGGCCCCCGCGGCCTGGACGAGCGCGATCCACCTCGAGCAGCTCCCGTCGTACAGGGATTGGCCGAACGCGTTCTTGGCGTTGCGGGAGCTTCACCGCTGGCTCTGGCGAGAGGACCTCTCCGAGCTGACCCCGTACATGCTGTCGAGCGAAGCCCGGAGGTTGATGCGGGCGATCGAGCCTGCGCTGGTGTACGCGGGCATTCCGGTCTCGGCTTGGCATCCGGCGGAGGGTGCCGATTACTGGCCGGCCTTCGAGCAGACCGTCGAACAGATCCTGCATGCTCTTGAGAGCGGACTACCGTGGTAGATCAAGTGCAACGATCCACCGGGAGACGAGACACGTGACGAGCCTGAGGCGACAACCGTCGTCGATGTGGATCCGAGCGAAAGCCCGTTCGACACTCCCGCGGTCGAAGGTCTTCCGTTCCGTCCTGACAGCGACGAGGCGCGCGCGATCCGCGGCATCCTCGGCAACGCGAAGTCAGAGCCGGCTCGGGACGATTAAGAGCCGCCCCACCATTTAGAGCCCGGTCAGACGCGGACGAGCTCTCGGACCGGTCGGTCTTCGGAGAACGAGAGTACGCTTCGCGCGTGCCCGAGCTCCCGAGCGGGACCGTCACCTTCCTCTTCACAGACATCGAGGGCTCGACGGCCCTTCTCAAGCAGCTCGGCGAGGGTTACGGCGACGTGTTGGCCGACCACCAGCGGCTCCTGCGCGAGGCCTTCGCCGCCTACGGCGGCCACGAGATCGACACGCAGGGGGACTCCTTCTTCGTCGCCTTCCGGAGAGCGAAGGACGGGGTGGCTGCCGCCGTCGACGCCCAGCGTGCGCTTGCCGGGCACGATTGGCCGGAAGGCGTGCGGGTCAAGGTGCGCATGGGCCTGCACTCGGGCGAGCCCGTCGTCGGCGAGGAGCGCTACGTGGGGCTGGGCGTGCACCGCGCCGCGCGCGTCGGAGCCATCGGACACGGGGGACAGGTGCTTCTGTCCAGCGCCACGCGGGAGCTGGTCGAGGACGACCTTCCGCAGGGCGTCTCGCTCCGCGACCTCGGCGCCGTCCGGCTCAAAGACATCGACCGGCCCGAGCGGATCTCGATGCTCGTCGTCGAGGGCCTGCCGAGCGGGTTCCCGCGGCTCAAGACGTACGAGCGGCCGCCGTTCTATCGCCGGCGCGGCCTCCTCGCCGGAGCGCTCGCCGGCGTGATCGCGGCCGCGGTCGCGATCCCCATCTTCGCGCTCGGCCAGGGCGGCTCTGGCGGCGGCCTCACGGTGGAGGGAAACGCCGTCGCGGAGATCGACCCCCACTCGAACAAGGTCGTCGGGCAGGTGCCGGTCGGCTCGCGCCCGGGGCAGATCGCGTTCGGCTCGGGCTCGCTCTGGGTGGCGAACCTCGACGACCAGACCGTCTCGCGCATCGACCCCTCGAAAGGCTCGGTCACCCGGAACATCCCCGTCACCGACACACCGACGGGGCTCGCGGCCTCGCCCGGCGCGGCGTGGGTCGTGGGCTCGGATCGAACGAGATCCTCCGTCAGCGTACGGCGTATCGACCCGCAGTTCGACAGCGTGGCCCAGACGACGCGCATCGGCAATGTCGTCCCCGGAGGGCCGGGAGCCGTAGCGGCCAGCGGAGAGAACGTCTGGGTAGCCCCGTCCTCCGGCCTCCTCTCCCGCCTCGATCCGAAGACGAGCCGCATCGTGCAGAGGATCGACCCCAACGCTGGCCTCGCCGGAGTCGCGGTCGGCGCGGACGCCGTGTGGGTGACCGACTCCGACGCCAACACGGTCACCCGCGTCGACCCGACCGGCCTCCTCACTCCGATCGCGGTCGGTCACGGCCCGAGTGGGATCGCAGTGGGTGCCGGTTTCGTCTGGGTTGCCGACACGCTCGACGACGCGGTCGTACGGATCGACCCGGGGACGCGGGCGGTCACAACGACGATTCCGGTGGGTCGCGCTCCACTCGGTGTCGCGTTCGGGGCAGGCTCGGTCTGGGTCGCGAACAGCAGGGACGGCACCGTCACCCGCATCGATCCCGCAGCGAGCAAAGTGACCGGGACCATCGACGTCGGCGGGAGCCCGCAGGGGATCGTGGCCGCGGGCGGGCGCGCGTGGGTGACCGTGGACACGCGGACCATCGGAGGCGCCGAGGCCGCCCAGGCAGGTGGAACGGCGCGCCTGAACGCGCAGCAAGACATCGACTACACGGACCCGGCGCTCTCGTACTACCTGCAGGGCTGGCAGCTCTTATACGCCACCTGCGCGAAGCTCCTCAACTACCCGGACAGGCCCGCCCCGGCCGGCTCGGAGCTCGAGCCCGAGGTCGCACAGTCCCTCCCGGCACGCTCGGCCGACGGCAAGACCTACACCTTCACCATCCGCAAAGGCTTCCGCTTCTCGCCGCCGTCGAACGAGCCGGTCACGGCGGAAACCTTCAAGTACGCGATCGAGCGCAGCCTCAGCCCGAGGATGAAGGGTCCCGCTCTCGTCAACGGCTACCTGCGCGACGTGGTCGGCGCCGAGGCGTACACCGCGGGCAAGGCGCCGCACATCGCCGGCATCACCGCCCGTGGAAACTCGCTGACGATCCGCCTCGTGGCGCCGGCCCCCAACTTGGCCGCGCGACTCGCGATGCCGTTCTTCTGCGCGGTGCCGATCGGCACGCCGCTCGACCCGAAGGGCGTCCGGGTGATCCCCTCGGCCGGCCCCTACTACGTGACCTCCTACACCCCGGGCCAGGGGCTCGTGCTCCAACGTAACCCGAGCTACACCGGCACTCGCCCCCACCGGCTCGACCGCATCGAAGTGACGGTCGGCGTCTCGAGGCAGAGGACCCTCGACCAGATCGCCGCGGGCTCGGTCGACTACGCGCTGGACGGCGTCGATCCCGCGGACGCGGCAGGGCTGGCCGCCCGCCTCGGCCCCCAGAGCCCAGCCGCGAAGAAGGGCCGGCAGCAGTACTTCATCAATCCGTCGACCGAAGTGGACTTCCTCGGGCTGAACACGCACCGGCCTCTCTTCCAGGACGCCCGGCTCCGGCGGGCGGTCAACTACGCGATCGACCGGAGCGCGCTGGCCCAACTCGGCAACGCCTTCTCCTCGTTCCCGGAGCGCCCGACCGATCGGTATCTGCCACCGGGGATACCCGGGTTCCGGGATGTCCACATCTACCCCTTCGCGCCCGACCTCGCCAGGGCGAAGCGACTCGCCGGAGAGCAGAGGAGGAGCGCCGTCCTCTACACCTGCGACAGGCCGCCATGCGACCGGCTCGCGCAGGTCGTGAAGACGAACCTGGCGGCGATTGGAGTCGATGTCCAGGTCAAGGCGTTCTCGTTCTCGGCCCTGTTCGAGCG
>DATCPH010000073.1:0-5197 GCA_036570185.1 Candidatus Limnocylindrales bacterium
GACCAGCGCGAGCGCGAGACGATCCGGACCCAGACCGACGAGCTGGCCCGCTGGTTGGCGGGCGAGCCCGACGTCGAGCTAGTCGAGCGGTTCGTCGACGACGGCGTGTCCGGAACGATCCCGCTGGCCGAGCGGCCGGCCGGCAGCCGGCTCATGCACGGCGCCGCGACTCGCCAGTTCGAGGAGGTCCATGTCTACAAGTTCGACCGACTCGGGCGCGATGCGGTCGACCTCCTCGTGGTCCGGCGGCGGTTCATGGATCTCGGCATCCGGGTCCGGAGCATCGTCGAGGGCGAGCCCGACCTTCTCGGCTACGACGTCCAGGCCGTCGTCGCCGATCATGCCCGTCGCGACTTCCTGCGGCGATCCGCCGACGGCCTCGGCCGGGCTGCACGGGAAGGCCGGTACACCGGAGGCATCGTGCCCTTCGGATACCGCGTGCTGGGTCGAAAGGCGACCGCACGCCTAGTCCCCGACGAGACGATCGTCTGGGCCGACCAGACCGCCGCGGGCCTGGTCCGCTGGCTGTACGAGCGCCTCGGGCTCGACGGCTGGAGCTGTCGGCGCATCGCCGCGGATCTCAACGCCCGGGCCGTCCCGACCCACTATGCGAGAGACGGCCGCGGGATCCGCGGCCAGCGCACGCAGGGCCTGTGGCGCGCCGGTCGGATCCGGAACATGGTCATCAACCCGATCTACCGAGGCGAGCAGCAGTACGGCCGGCGGATCGACCAGCGCGGCCCCCACAGCGAGAAGCGGGGCCACGAGATCATCGGGGCCAAAGTCGAGCCGCTCGTGTCGGAGGACCTCTGGGATGCCGCCCAGAAGACACTCGCGGCGAACCGGACGATGGCCAAGAACAGCCGGCGACGCTACCTCCTCCGCGGCGTCATCCGCTGCGGCGTCTGCGGCTTGACGTATTGCGGGACGCAGGGTCGCGGCGAGGTGGGGTGGTACCGCTGCGTCGGCCAGGTCGTCGAGCGCGGACCGTTCCCCGGTCGCTGCCCAGGCCAGTCGATCAGGACGGATACGATCGAGCCGGTCGTCTGGGCGGACATCGAACGTTTCCTGCGGGATCCGGGCGATGTCCTCGGCGACCTCGAGGCCGAGCGGAGCCCGGACTCGGCGCGAGCCATCGTCGAGGCGGAGGTGATCACTATCGCCCGAGCCCTCGAGACTCTCGACGAGCAGCGGAAGCGGGTCCTCAATCTCAACATCCGGGGCCACCTCGCCGACTCGGAACTCGACGCCGAGCTGGACCGGATCGCCCGAGAGAAAGGCGACCTCGAGGCCCGTGTCGCCGCCATGGACGCGTCAGGAGGCGAGGACGTGCCTGAGCGCGCCGTGGACCTCCTATCGGACATTCGTGCCCGTCTGGACGAGGGATTAACCGACGAGCAGCACCAGGAGATCGTCCGGCTGTTGGCGAAGATCACGATCCACACGGAGCCGGCGACCGAAGGCCGGAGGAAGTTGGCTTGCGCGGTTATCGAGTACCGCTTCCCGAGCCCAATTGTTGCAGTCAAAACCCGCACGCCCACGGATTCATGGCCGCAACCAGCTGAAAGCGTGCAGGAAACGCGGTCGCCCGGCCGACCCGGGCGATCTCGACCCGCCCGTCCTCGAGCGGCTGGCGCAGGGCCTCCAATACGTCGCGGCTGAACTCGGGCAGTTCGTCGAGGAAGAGAACGCCGTTATGGGCGAGCGTGACTTCGCCGGGAGAGAGCCGAGGACCGCCGCCAACCATGGCGGCATACGACGTCGTGTGGTGCGGCGCTCGAAAGGGCGGTTGCCGGAGGAGCTCCCTGATCGGGCCGTGCCCGGCAACCGATGCGACGATCGTGGTCGCCAGTGCCGCGGCGTCGTCGAGCGGCGGGAGGAGACCGGGGATCGTTCTGGCCAGCAAGGTCTTGCCGGAGCCCGGCGGGCCGATGAAGAGGAGGCCGTGACCGCCCGCCAGGGCGATTTCGAGAGCCCGCCGTGCCTCGGCCTGGCCGCGGACCTCCGCCAGATCGGGGACCACGGGCGTGTCGCCGCTCGATGACGCCGACTCACCCTCCTGTCGCGGTGAACGGACGATGGCTTCTCGATTTGACGTCGAGAGCCCGCTCGTTCCGTTGGCCTCGGACCCGAGCTCGATGCGGGCGGGCACCCTGGACGGTCCGGAGCGACGGCGCGACCTGAGGGCCTCGACCGCATCCGCCAGGTTCGCGACGGGGATCGCCTCGACGTCCTCGACGAGCCGCGCCTCATCGACCGCCTCTGCTGCGAGCAAGACGCGACGGACGCCGCGCCGAGCCAGCGCTCCGACCATCGGGAGCACTCCGGGAACGGCCCTTACTTCGCCGCCGAGAGACAGCTCGCCGAGGAGGCCGCTGCGGCCTCGGGCGGGCGTGAACTGTTCCGACCCAAGCAGAATGCCGATCGCGATCGCGAGGTCGAGTGAGGCGCCGGCCTTGCGCAGGTCGGCCGGAGCCAGGTTGACCGTGATCCTTCGCGGCGGATGCGTGAAGCCGGCGTTGCGGATTGCACCCCGGACCCGCTCGCGAGCTTCCTGGAGGGCCGCATCCGCGAGGCCCACGATGGTGAACCCGGGCAATCCCGGGGCCACGTCGACCTCGACGCGGATTACGCGTCCTTCGAGACCGATAAGGGTCGCCGAGAGCAGGGTCGCCAGCACGTTGACGACCCTAGCCGGGTGCCCTTATCGCCGGGTCATCACCGGCTCACCCGCGGCTCATCTGAGCCACACCTAGCGCGCTGCGGCCGCCAGAGGGCTGGCGGCGGCACCGCCCGCCAGGGATCGGTCGAGGTCACGCGTAAACGCCGACAGCGATCGGCCGAGCGATGAATTCGGCTTCGTGGTGATGAACGGTGTTCCCGAGTTCAGGGCGCTGATCGCGGACCGGTAGTCGTTGGGCAGCTGGTAGTTGATCTTGCGCTTCAGTGCTCCCTCGGCACTCTTGACGTTGATGCCGGTCAGCGAATCGCCACGGTTCAGCAGGAGCTGGACCTTCTCCGGCTCGAAACCGAGGCGGCTGGTCATCTCGAGGACGAGCCGGACGTTCTTGAGGCAGGAGAGGTCGGCGGTCATCACCATGAACACCGTCTCGGACGCCTCCATCACGGCCAGGCTCACGTCATCGAGCCGGGTGTCCAGGTCGACGACCACGAAGTCGTACATCTCGCGAAGGGTTGCGAGGATGGACTGCATGTGCTCGGCCGAAACGAGGTCGGCATCCTCGGGAACCCGCGGCGCGAGGAGGAGGTCGACGCCAGACTCGTGCCTGACGACCACCTGGGCGATGAGATCTGCCTCGATGGTCGGCGCGAGGACCACGTCGGTGATGCTCTGGCGGTCGAGGCCGAGATCGAGGAAGACCCGATGGTCGCCGAATTGGAGGTTGCCGTCGACGAGGCAGACCCGCCGTCCGAAGCCCTTTTGGAGCGTGACGGCGGTGTTGATCGCCACGGTCGTGGTGCCGACGCCGCCCTTGGCTCCGTAGAAGGCGACGACGCGCCCGAGCGACGGCCGCGCCACGAAGCTCTCGAGCGGTGTGAATCGAGCGACCAGGCTCCTCATGCGGGCCAGCAGCTCGGCCGAGTGGACCGGCTTGACCAGGAACTCGTCGGCCCCCGAGCGCAGGCCACGGACCTTCTGCTCCACGTCCACATCCGAGGTCAGCATGATGATCGGGAGATGGGTCGCCTCGGTCTCGTCCTGGCGGATCCGCTCGGCTACCTGGTACCCGTCGAGCCCGGGGAGGTGGACATCGAGCAGGATCAGGGCCGGCTGGTGCTGGATCCACAGCTTGAGGCCGGCGGGGCCATCGGCCGCGGTGATCACCTCGTAGTCGGCGCCCTTGAGCGTCGCCTCGATGCGTCGTCGGGACTTCTCGTCGGAATCGACGACGAGGATCGGGGCCGCCATCACTCGGTATCAGCCTCGTGCAAGTCGCTGGGGAGCGGTGGCGGCGAAGGCGCCACGGCGGGCGAGTATAGCCGGAGAGGCGGGCGGCCGGCCAACGGCCGCTCCAGCGTCACCCCTTTGAAGCCCCTCCGGGCGCCGCATCGGGCGCCATCCCCCGCTCCAGAATGCCACTGAACGGCGCGATGAGACGGGTGAACTCGGTGGGGATGACGAACTTCGTCGATGGACTCGCGCCGAGGGCCTTCAGGGCCTCGAGGTACTGGAGGGCCATCGTCTTCTGATCGACGCCGGTCGCCGCCTGGAAGATGCGGGTCAACGCCTGGCTGAAGCCTTCGGCCCGGAGGATCGCGGCCTGCCGCTCGCCCTCGGCCTTGAGGATCTCGGACTGCTTCTGGCCCTCGGCGACGTTGATCGCGGCCTGGCGCGAGCCCTCCGATTCGGTGATGACCGCTCGCCGCGTCCGCTCCGCGGAGAGCTGCCGGTTCATCGCATCCTGGACGTCGCGCGGCGGCGTGATCTCCCGGATCTCGACGGTGGTGACCTTGCCACCCCAGCGCTCGGTGACCTCGTCGAGCTTGGTTCGAAGGACCTCGTTGATCTGCTCGCGCTTGGAGAGAACCTCGTCGAGGAGGATATCGCCGATCACCGCCCGCAGGGTCGTCGTCGCGACGCCCTGCAGGGCGCCAGGGAAGTTGGCGACGTTCACCACGCTCTTGAGCGGATCGCTGATGCGCCAGTAGATCAGGAAGTCGACGCTGATCGGGGCGTTGTCCCTGGTGATCGTCGTCTGGCTCGGGACCTCGATGAACGTCTCCCGGACGTCGACCTTCACGGGCCGGTCGATGATCGGGATCAGGAACCGCAGGCCGGGCCCCCGAACCATCGACGGGCTGGTCTGGCCGAGTCGGAAGACGACCATGGCCTCGTATTGCTGGACCACCCGCACCGAGAGGTAGAGGAGCACGAGGACGACGACAACAATGAACGCCGCCAGCGAGGCGGCGACGGGAAGTTCCATGACAGGCGGTCCTCCGTTTCGGGCTGAACGACGACGTCGTTCAGGACGATGACGCTGATGATGACGTGTCGGGCTCGACAATGGCGACCAGGCGATCCAGGCCGACGACGCGCACGGGCGTGCCGCGCTGGAGGACCCGCCCATCCGGGGTGCGCGCCGACCACTCCTCGCCGGCAACGAACACGGATCCCGTCGGCTCGAGCGGGCGCTTGACAACGCCGATCGTGCCCGGCGCCAGCGCCGAGCCC
>DATCPH010000074.1:0-6919 GCA_036570185.1 Candidatus Limnocylindrales bacterium
ACCAGACGCCCACGCCAGCTGCGTCGGGATCTTGTCGTGGGCGAACACCCACCACGTACCGAACTTCCCCACACGGGCTGAGATCTCGCATCTGGTCAAGAGCTTCGGCTTGCCCCCGGGCGCATTCTTTAGCTACGTCGCTGGTTTCCACGAAGGGTCCATTTTCGACTGCAACCTCATCGTGCCCCCGCCGCCGCGATAGAGGACGTTCCCCTCGCTCACAGCGAGCGTAGCGGCCTCAGTCGAGCAAGCCTCCACGTGCTGGCTTTCCCTTGGCCCCCGGTCAGTTCGGCGCTGCCGGCAATCGTCCGCTTGGACACCTGTCAGAAGGAGGCCCGAGCCGCAACGCTATGGCAACATCGTGTCGGTCCGTCGGTCGCCAGCACACAACGAAACGATCTTCGCCCGTAGACTGGCTTGGTGGCCCCCCTCACGCGCCGACCGTGCGCCCTGCTCGTCACCGTGGCGATGGCGGCGGGAGGGTGCTCGATGAGCCCTACCACGAGCCCAACCTCAACGGCGCCGCCCGGCTCGACGACGCCGGCCGCCTCATCGCCCTCGGCGGCGCCAGCCACCGTCACGGGCATCCACGCCATCCGGCACGTGATCGTGATCATGCAGGAGAACCGCTCGTTCGACGCCTACTTCGGGATGTACCCTGGGGCGAACGGCATCCCGCTGGCCAATGGCCTACCGTCCGTGTGCGTGCCCGATCCTGCGAGCGGTGGCTGCGCTCGGCCGTTTCACACCAACGCCGATCGGACCGCCGGCGGGCCGCATGGCCGGGCGAACGCGACCGCCGACATCGACGGCGGCCGCATGGATGGCTTCGTGAGCCAGGCCGAACGTGCGCGGAATGGCTGCGCCAACCTCCTCGACCCCGCCTGTACCGGCGCCGGCATGCCCGACGTCATGGGCTACCTCGACAACCGCGAGATCCCCAACTACTGGACCTACGCTCGCGACTTCGTGCTCCAGGACGCGATGTTCGAACCGAACGCCTCGTGGAGCCTGCCTGCCCACCTCTTCACCGTGTCGGGCTGGTCAGCCACCTGCTCCGACCCGGGCAACCCAATGACGTGCACCAGCGACATCGACCAGCCGGGCTTGCCCCGCCCGGCCAACCGCGAGCCCTACGCCTGGACTGACCTGACCTACCTCCTGCACCGGCAGGGCATCACGTGGGCCTACTACCTCTCGAACGGGACCGAGCCCGACTGCGCCGACGACGCCATGCTCTGCACGCTCGGCCAGCAGGGGGCCACCGTTCCTGGGATCTGGAACCCGCTCGCGGGCTTCCGAGACGTCCGGCAGGACGGCCAGCTCGGAAACATCCAGACGGTCGACCACTTCTACCGCGCCGCCCGGGCGGGCACGCTGCCGGCCGTCAGCTGGGTCATCCCGAACGGCAAGGTGAGCGAGCACCCGCCGGCGCTCGTCTCGGCGGGGCAGAGCTATGTGACGAGCCTCATCAACGCCGTCATGGAGGGCCCCGACTGGGCGAGCACGGCCATCTTCCTGACCTGGGACGACTGGGGCGGCTTCTACGACCAGGCGGTCCCACCCGGGGTCGACCAGAACGGGTATGGCCTGCGGGTGCCAAGTCTCGTCATCAGCTCGTTCGCCCGCCAGGGGTACGTCGACCACCAGACGCTGTCGTTCGATGCCTATCTGAAGTTCATCGAGGACGACTTCCTGGGGGGTCAACGGCTCGACCCCGCGACCGACGGGCGACCGGACTCGCGCCCCACCGTGCGGGAGCGTGCCCCCCAGCTCGGCGATCTTGCCGCCGACTTCGACTTCAGCCAGCCACCGCGGGCCCCCGTGGTCCTGCCCACGACTCCGGCCACCGATCTGCAGACCGGCTCGCGCTAAATGAATAGCCCCACCCGAGCTCCGACACGATGGAACGATCGTGACACCAACCACCCAGAGTCCGCGTTCCAGTGCGTGACTTTGGATTGCGCGAATGCTCGATGGGAACGGCCAGCGTGCCGCCGTCCGGCTCGCCGTTCCGCGCATCTGGTGCTTGAGCGCTCCGCGCTCATCGCCGCTTAGTGAAGTTCCCCGGTGGAATTGAGACTGATCGATCCGTCGGAAGGGCAACATTTCGGGGTCTGGAGGCAGAGACGAATCGCGCATGACCGGCGCCTATGATGGGACGACGGGAACTCTCCGTCCGCCTTGCACTTCGGTCGTTCACAGGCGACCGAGCTGTGGATCGGCTCCAGCCATGGGAGGCCCCGAGATGTTACGGATCGAGATGAGCGAAGTGGTCAACCGGCCTGTCGAAGACGTCTGGAATGTCGTCACCAACTTCGACAACTGGATCAAGGTGGCTCGGAGCGGCAGCGAGTTCCGACAAACCTCGGCGGGTGCCGTGGGCGTGGGCGCGACCGTGGAGAGCCGCCGCACGGTCCTCGGCCGAACCCTGAAGCTCGCCCGCATCGTCATCACCGAATACGAGCCCAATCGCACTTTCGGGATGACCGTCAAGCTCCCGGGTCTGCGGCCAGGAGCCATGCGTTTCACGTTCGAGCCCGCCCCGCAAGGGACTCGCGTGACGCGATCGCTCGAGCTGAGACTTGGACGAGGGCGGCTGCTCGAGCCAGTCTTCGCTCCGCTCCTGCGGCGGTCCTGGCGGTACGAATTAGCGGCCATGAAACGCCTGGTCGAAGCAGGCGGCTGACCAGTCTCATCTGCACCGGGGAAGATCACTTAGGCGCGGGGCTACAGTACGGGCCGTGGGCGAGTATTCGAGACAGGCGGCCGCCGCGCGAGCAGGGGTCAGCCTCGAGGACGTCAGTCGGCAAGTCGAGCTCGGGATTCTGGCACCGGACGACGCTGACCGATTCTCACCGGGCGATGTGCGGCGAGCCGGGCTGGTGCAGAGCCTCGTCGCTGCGGGCATCCCGCTCGACGGCCTGGCTGCAGCTATCAGTCGCGGCGAGGTGTCATTCGACTTCGTGGACAACCCGATCTACGAGCGCCTCGTGGCGCGCGGCGACATGACGTTCCAAGAGCTGAGCGCGAAGACGGGCGTGCCGGTCGAGTTGCTGACGTTGATCCGCGAGGCGACCGGGTCCGCCCAGCCGAGCCCGACCGATCGGATGCGCGAGGATGAGCTGGCGATCGCGCCCGTCATCGAGCTCCAGTTCGCGGAGGGGTTCCGACCGATCGCGATCGAGCGATTCCTACGGGTGATCGGCGACAGCCTCCGCCGCGTGACCGAAACCGAAGGCGAATGGTGGTACACCGAGGTGATCGAGCCTCGCGTTGCACGAGGCATGAGCCAAGGCGAGGCATTCAGTCCCTACTTCGCGGAACGGATGGCGGGCCTCCTCGAGCAGACGCTACTCGCCGTCTACCATGCCCAGCAGGCGCGCAGCTGGACAGCGACGATCATCCGCGGCGTCGAAGACCAGCTCGCAACGGCCGGGTTGCACAGCCGCCTGGCGCGGCCACCGGCGATGTGCTTCTTCGACATCACCGGGTACACGCGACTCACCCAGGAGCGAGGTGATGCGGCCGCGGCCCAGCTGGCGGGAGAGCTGGCCAGGCTCGTGCAACGGACGTCGGTTCAGCACGGCGGCCGGCCCGTGAAGTGGCTCGGCGATGGCGTGATGTTCTATTTCCGTGAGCCCGGACCCGGGGTCATGGCCGCCCTCGACATGGTGGACGGCGCCGCCAGCGCCGGGCTGCCGCCGGCGCACGTTGGCCTGCACGCCGGCCCGGTGATCTTCCAGGAGGGCGACTACTTCGGCCAGACGGTGAACGTCGCCTCGCGGATCGCCGAGTACGCGCGACCCGGGGAGGTTGTCGTCAGCCAGGACGTCGTCGATGCCTCCGAAGGCGCTGGGGCGATCTTCACGGAGATCGGTCCGGTTGAACTGAAGGGCGTCTCCGGGGCGATCCGCCTGCAAGCCGCGCACCGCCAAGCCTAGCCCGATCACTTCGCGGGGCTACCCGCGGGGCGGACGCTGCCGCGGTGATCGCAGGCCGCTTCGCACCCGCGGTCCACCCTGCTCCACACGATCCCGCGATCGTGTGGGCATGGTGGTCCCTCGGTGTCGCTGGCCCGAGAGGCTCAACCCAGCCTGTGATCTCATCGCGAACTGTCGATCATTCCCCTCGGCGCGACCTAGGTGTAGTTCCCGGGGTTAGTGAGACACGGGATGGCGGCCTGTCCTAGCGTCGCGGGATGGATGAGCTCCCGCCCCACAATCGGACCGATCCGCACCGTCGTCTCCTTCGTCACACCTACCAGGAGGGCCCTGACTTCCTCTTCCTGGCGACCCGCGGCGGCCGTCCGCCCGGCCCCGACCAGCGCCAAAGCTTGGCCGCGCTCCGGCTTCGCGTCCGTGCCGTCAGAGTCGCCCGCGACGAGGGGATTGCGGCCGCGCTCGGGCTCGGCGTCAGCCGGGCCAGCCTGCATCGCTGGCGGTGCCGATACGAGGCCGGCGGCCTCGACGCTCTCCTCAATCGGAGCCGTGGCCCGACGCCGGCGCGTCTGCCGGCCTGGGTCGAGCAAGCGGTGATCGTCGCACGCCTCCTGACCTACTGGAACTCGAAGCGCCTGGCGGCCGAGTTCAGCCGACGGGAGATCTACCCGCTCGACCACCACGCGGTCGATGGCCTCTTGGCCGAGCTCGGGACGGCCCGGCCCTCGGTTCGGCTGGAGCGGGGGCCAGCGTACGAGCGATCCCGGCCGAACGAGCTCTGGCACAACGGCAGCCCGTTCGTGGTCTGGATGCCGGGCGTCCTGACTTTGTTCGGCAAGACGCTCGAGGAGCTCCAGATCCGACACATCCGGACCCAGGTGAACTCGCCCTGGACGAACGGCAAGATCGAGCGCTTCTGGGGCGTTCTCCAGTCGGAGCTGCTCGATCGCCAGATCTTCCGGACGCTCGAGGCAGCCGCCGACGGTCTGACCGGCTTCGCCACCTACTACAACTACGACCGGCTCCACGGCGAGCTCGACTGGCACACCCCTGCCGAGCGCTACGACGGCACGCCGTTCACCGCACGCGGCTTCGAGCGCGTGCCGTCCCTCCTACACCTTCAGGTCTGGCTCATGGAGTTGATGACCGTATGACTGCGGCATGTCTCATTAACCCCGGGAACTACACCTAGGACTTCCCCGAGGCGAACTGAGCGAGGAACGTTCGGGCTGGGTCGCATCAGGCTTCCTTGCGCTAGCCTGCGTCCCATGCCGATCGTGGGCGATGTCCTCGCAGACCGATATCGGATCGAGTCGGTCCTGGGCGTCGGCGGCATGGCGTCCGTCTACCGGGCCACCGACCTTCGTCTCGACCGCCAGGTCGCGGTAAAGGTCCTTGTCGCGAACCTCTCCGCGGACGCGCAGTTCGCCGCGCGATTCGACCGCGAGGCCCGGGCGATGGCGAGCTTCAGCCATCCCAATGTCGCTGCGGTGTACGACGTCGAGCCGGGCCACCCGACCACCGGGCGTGAGCCGTTCTACGTGATGGAGTTGTGCGAGGGAGGCTCCCTTGCCGACCGCTTGAAAGCCTCCGGACGGATCCCGCCTGCCGCACTTGTCCCGATGGTCGTCGCCATCTCGGATGGCCTCGCCGAGCTGCACCGCCACGGCTTCATCCATCGTGACGTCAAACCCGCCAACATCCTCTTCGCGAACGACCGACCGAAGCTCGCCGACTTCGGGATCGCGCGGAGCGAGGAGTCCAGCGACGGAACACCGTTGACCCTCCCCGGAGCAACGCTCGGGACGCTGCCATATCTGGCCCCCGAGCTCCTCGTCGGTCAACCATCGAGCGCCGCCAGCGACGTCTACGCGCTCGGCGTCACGATCTTTCAGGCGCTCACAGGGCATGCTCCCATGCCGTCGACCGCGGCCGCGGCGATTGCCGACTCGCCGTCCGTGGTGCCGCTGACCGTCTCCGCGGCCGCACCGGACCTCGGACCCGCGTTCGATGCCCCGCTGGCTCGCGCCTTGGACCCGGATCCGGACCGACGCCCGTCGCCGTCCGAGCTGGCCAACGAAGTCGCAGATGGACTGGAGATCCGAGGGGTCGCCACGCCCAATCCGCTGACGCTCGCAGGGCCGGGTCGACGCGGACCCTCGACGTCCGGAGTCGACATGGAGGCGCCGACCGTCGTCGCAACCGATCTCGACGTGGCTGCCCTGCCGGTGAGGCCGCCGATACTGCAACCGGCAGCGCCGGAACTACCGCCGGCGCGAGCGGCAGTGCGACAACCGCGGCCGCGAGCGGCGGCGACGCGATCGCGTTCTATGCGCCTCGGCCGAGTGGCGGTCCTCCTGGCGGTGCTCGCAATCCTTGCCGTGCTTGTCGTGCCGCGCCTCCTGGCTGGCGCGAGGTCCGCTCCGGGCCTAACGCCGCGGCCGTCGGCCACCGCGCTCCCGAGTGGCCCGCGACTCGCCCTCGGCGCCCTTGACCGAGTCGACTCGGCTATCGAGGCAGCTCGGGGCGGCAAGGACGGCCTCACCGGGCGCGACGCGAACGAGCTGGCACAGCTCGCGACTTCGGTGCGGACCGCCCTCGAGCGGGGCGACCTGGGCGCGGCGACTGCGGCGGCGCACACGCTGTCCGATCGGGCCCGTAACCTGGCGACGGGTCTCGACCAGGCGCGCCGTGATTCGCTCCTGGCCGCGGTCGACGGCTTGTTGGCGGCGCTGCCCGCGTCATAGACCCACGGTCGCCTCCGACTTGAGGCGCCTCGGAGGGCCTTCGCTGGGGATTGCCGCACCGGACGTCGGTCGCGCCGCTCAACGAGATGCCGGGTGTGCCCGGAGGACTCTCGAGGGGCGATGGGATGCCGCTGGCCGACTGGCCAGCCGGGCCCAATGAAGGTGCCGGAAGATGGGACACCGGGCGCGATGACCCAGACTGCTGCGCCTCGGACGTGATCGCCACGCCGT
>DATCPH010000075.1:0-7430 GCA_036570185.1 Candidatus Limnocylindrales bacterium
TGCGATGATCGCATCAATCAGGTGCTCCTCTCCTGGGCTCGATGGGTGTTTCTCAACGCCATCTTCCCAGTTCAGATGGGCACCTGATTCGGTCTTTGCGCAGCCTCAGCGGGCCGAAGGCTCGGTGGATCGGGGCTTAGACTTCCGGGCGGACCCGACCGTTGCAACGAGCCACCTTGCGGATGTTCGAACAGCTCGATTACGTCTACATGCCCAGCCGCGATGTCGCTGCCGACGTCGAGTATTTCACCAGGGTCCTCGGCGGCCGACTGGTGTTCGCCATCGAGGCGATGGGTACGCGAGTCGCAATGGTCGCCATGACCGACGGGCCGCCACAGATCGTCCTCGCCGGGCACCTCGAGGGTGACCGACCGATCCTGGTGTACCGAGTTGCAGATCTCATCGTCGCGGCGCGGGATCTCGAGGCCCGTGGCTGGACTTCCGGCCATCGCCTGGAGATTCCGCAGGGTCCCGTCCGCTCGTTCAGCGCTCCCGGCGGTCAGCGCCTCGCGATCTACGAACTCGCGCGTCCCGGGGTCATCGACTCGTTCGCGGGCCGTCGCGACTTCTGAACCGGCCCAGCCTCAGCGAACCTCAGAAAGCCCGCCGGAAGATCAGCAGCGCCACGACGATCCCGACGATCAGGAGGGCGAGCTCCGGCGGGGGCAGCGTCGCAACCGTGTGGACCGCGTTCGAGAGGACCTGGCCGACCTGTGAGACTGCGTCCGTCGGGACGTTCGCGCCCGACCCACCCGCCACACGTCCGGCTCCCTGGCTGACGCCGCTGCCGTACTCGACCATGCGCGGATCATCGCACGCCTAACAAGCCCATTGATCACCGGGTCTAAAATCAACCCATTCGACACCCATATCCCCAACACCGATGGGAGGTCGCCATGGAGACGCTGTACGACCGGCTTGGCGGCAAGGACGCGATCACGGCGGTCGTCGGCGATTTCGTCGCCCGCTGCGCAGCCGACGATCGCATCAATCGGAAGTTCGCCCGAACCGACATCGGACGCATCAAGACGATGCTGGTCGACCAGATCTGCGAGGCGAGTGGCGGACCGTGTACCTACGGCGGCCGAGACATGCGCTCCACCCACACCGGCATGCTGGTGACCGGCGGCGAATTCGACGCCCTGGTGGCAGACCTCGTCGCGACGCTGGACAAGTTCAACGTCCCAAAGGCCGAGCAGGACGAGCTGTTGAGCGTCCTCGGCCCGATGCGCCCCGACATCGTTGAGATCGAGACGTCCGAGACCGGTACGGCCCTTCCCGCGTCCTACGAGAATGCGCCCCCAGTGGCGGTTGCCTAGGTCGAAGGTCGCGTCGGCGACCGTCTAATGGACGAAGAGGCAGTTCGCGAGCATGCCCAGGCCTTCGCCGACGCGCTCGTCGCGGGGGACGTCGGGCGGGCGATCGAGGACCTCAGCGACGAGCTCAGGCGCAATCTCGGCGAAGTCCTCGCGCTCTTGCCTCTCCCGGCAAGTGAGGCGGCCGTGGAATCAGTCGAGTACGGGGGCTCCGGCTACAACGTCGTCATCCGCCTCACCGGCGAAGGCGAAGAGGTCCAGGTTCAAACGCGTTGGAAGGACCGTGGCGGCCAGCCCAAGATCGTCGAGGCGAGCCATCTCTCCCGAGCCGCTATCGCCGCGGAGGACGCGGGAACCGACACGGAACCCGCGGAGCCAGGCGAATCGAGGGGCGAATAGGGCGGCGCCACATCGACGCAGCAGGGACGCCGGCTTCGCTGCGTACGCCGTCGAGGTATTGACTGCCTGAACGGGGCCGCCCCCGCGATGTCATCATCGAACGATGAACGACGAGGACGTCGCGATCCGAAACGTCACCTACCGGCAGTTCGCCGAGCTCGGCCGGGCGCCCACCGCCTCGGAGGTCGCAGCGGAAATGCACTTGACGGTCGAGGAGGCCGTCGCGGCGTGGCGTCGCCTCCACGCGGGCCATGCGCTGGTGATCGATCCAGCCACCGACGAAATCCGGATGGCGAACCCGTTTGCGGCGCGGCCGACGCCGTTCCGGGTCGACGCCGCAGAACGGGCGTGGTTCGCCAACTGTGCCTGGGATGCCTTCGGCATCGGGGCGGCCCTGCATGTCGACAGCGTCATCGAAACCGACTGTGCCGACTGCCGCGAGCCAATCCGGGTCAACGTCCGCGATGGGATGCCGGACGACGACGACATGGTCTTCCACGTGCTCGTTCCGGCGGTCTCCTGGTGGCAGGACATCGGCTTCACGTGAAGCACCATGCTGCTCTTCCGGTCGGAAGCCCATGTCGCACGCTGGCTCGCCGGGCGAACGCCCGGCGCCACGATCTCGATCACGAAGCTGGCCGAGCTGGCGAATGCCTGGTGGGGTGACCGCCTCGCGCCGGACTGGCGACCGCACATGCTGGAGCAGAACCAGGCGATCCTCGATCGTCTCGGTCTGACGACGCCGTTCTGGAAGCTGGGCCAGCCATTGATCCCGGCCGGCGATGATGGAGCTGCAATCGTGGCACTCTGACCATCCGAGACTGCAACATGACCGAACAGCGCCTGCGAATCGCCCTCGTCGCGCCGCCCATGCTGCCCGTGCCGCCACCCACCTACGCGGGCACGGAGCGCGTGGTCGCCGCGCTCGCGGACGAGCTCGTGAGTCGCGGCCACGACGTGACGCTGTTCGCCCCGGGGGACTCGACCTTCGAGGGAAAGCTCGTTCCGACGCCCCCTCTGAGCCTCTGGTTGACGGGTTACCGAGGTGACGTCTCGGCGTTCATCAACATGACGCTGGCTCGCGTGTGGGCGCAGAGCGACCAGTTCGACATCATCCACTCCCATATCGAGACGCTCGGATTCCTGTTCGCGCGTTACTGCCCGACCCCTGTCATCGCGACCCTCCACGGACGGCTTGACATCCTGGGAATCCCGGACCTGCTCAACGAGTTTCGGGAGATCCCCCTGGTCGCCATCAGCGAGAGCCAACGACGATGGTCACCGGATGCGAACTGGATCGCGACGGTCCACCACGGCCTGCCCCTCGATCGGATGCCCTTCGAGCCGAAGGTCGGCGATTACCTCGCGTTCGTCGGCCGCATCACGCCGGAGAAGGGGATCGAGGAGTGCATCGAGGTCGCCCGCGACGTGGGATTGAAGCTGCGCGTCGCGGCGAAGGTCTATGACGAGCATGAGAAGGCGCATTTCGCGAAGGTGGTCGAGCCGGCGATCCGGGACGGGACGGTCGAGTTCCTCGGGGAACTCGGAGAGGCGGAGCGCGACGCGCTGTATTGCGGCGCCGTCGCCACGTTAATGCTCGGCGCCTGGCCGGAGCCGTTCGGTCTGGTCGCGATCGAGTCGATGGCAACCGGAACCCCCGTGGTGGCTCGCCGCGCCGGTGCATTGACCGAGACGATCGATCACGGCGTCTCCGGGTTCCTGGTCGACGACGCGACGGAAGCCCGCCTCGCGATCGGGTTTGCCCGCCAGCTGGACCGCACCCAGGTCAGGGCACGGGTTATCGAGCGGTTCTCTCCCGCGCAAATGACCGACGAATACGAGGAGGCCTACGGCCGAGTTCTTGCCGACCGGCGACGGTAGCCGTCGACGCGCCCTTGCCCAGCCCCGGCGCGCGTACGGTTAAGCGCCGCCCAACTCCTCGTCGCTTGCCGCGGCTTCGATATGGGTCCAAGCTGGGCGTCCACGCAAGCAGGAGTAAGGCTCCATGACAGACACGATGACCGATACGCGGGAAATGGCCGCGGCCTTCGAGGAGGCCCTCAAGGCTGGCGACTACGGGAAGATGACCCAGCTCGCACAGCAGTACGGGACGGACGATTTCACCCAGGAGTGGCCGCAGTCGGGCGAGCGCCTGACCAAGGCGAATTCGATCAAGCTCCTCGAGAGCTATCCGGAAATGACCGGCAAGAGCCCGGCCTTCACGTACAAGCGGATGCTCGGTGGTGGCGACATCTTCCTCGTCGAGGGCACGATCGACTACGGGGACGGCATCCCGGTGAGCTACGTGGGGATCGGCGAGCTTCGCGACGGGAAGGTCGCGAAGATGACCGAATACTTCGCGAACCCGTTCGAGGCGCCAGCCTGGCGCGCCGATTTCGTCGAAAAGATGTAACCGGACGGGGCCCGACACCCGGGTCGACGTCGACAGCGAGTGGAGGGGAAGGTCGACGGGGCTGAGCCGAGGCTCCGCCTCGCGAAGCAGTCCGATCGAGATTCGATCGATGTCTTGATGAAGGCCTCGACCCGTGCACTGTTCCCGCAGTTCTATACGGCCGAGCAGACGGCCTCGAGCGTGATCCATATCGCCCACGTCGATCCGATGCTGATCGAGGACAGGACGTACTTCGTGATCGAGGCCGCCGGCGAGGTGGTCGCGTGCGGCGGCTGGAGCAAGCGCGACAAGCTCTTCAGCGGCTCCGCCGAGCAGGAAGGCCGCGCCCGCCTGCTCGACCCGGCGACCGAAGCAGCCCGGATCCGGGCGATGTTCGTTCGCGGCGATTGGACCAGGCGGGGCCTCGGCACGCAGATCCTCGAAGCCTGCGAGTCAGCCGCTCGAATAGCTCGGTCTGCCAGTGACCGGCTAACCGGCGTCGCGCTCGGCCAGCCTGGCGAAGGCGTTCAATTCGCCCTGGAAGCTCCCGCGGTACGAGCCGGTGGCGAAGATCCGCGCCATGATCGCCGAGATCAAGCCGTCCGTCCGGAATTCCTGAACGATCTTGGTGCCGTCACCCTCGATCTCGAAGGTCGTGCTGTTCTCCCCGCGGAGAATTGAATTGCCAAAGCGCGTCCGAAACCGGACCGGCCGCGCGGCGTCGAGCACCTCGGTCTGGCTCCGCATGCCGCCGAACCAGACCGTATACCGCGTTCCCTGCTGATCAACGGGGCCGGTAACGTCGGTGACCTTGGTGACGCCACCGACCCATTCCTTCATCCGGTCGAGGTCCGTCCACAGGTCGAACACCCGTTCTCGCGGAGCCGCGACCTGGACGGCAAACCGATACGTAGCCATCAGGCTGAGTAAATCGCAAAACTCGTGTGAGTGCCACGGCGGTGCTCGGCGCCAACCGCACCGCCTGGCTCTTCGCGTGGGAGGAACGCGCCGTCGAGTCGAGCCGTTTCATGCTCGAGCGGATCGAGCGCTATCTCGCTGCCCCCGACGCAACCTGAGGTTCGGGACTCAACCCGCCGACCAGGCCAAGGAGCTCGCCGAGAGTCGCGATCGCCTCGGGCGTCCGGTAAATGGTGTTGTTGAACGTGAAGCCTGTGAAGCCGGCGTCCAGATACGGCTGGAGGCCGTCGGCCGCCTGCTCGGGTGTGCCCGCGAAAACGGTGGCCCTGCGCTCGGGCGGCAGCCGCTCGACGTATGCCTTGGCCTCGGTCTCCGTCGCCGCGACGACGACCGGCGTCGCCATCGTCCGCTCGATCGTGGATGGGTCTCGGCCGATCGACTCGCAGTAGCCCTCGAGGACCTCGCTCTTGTGGCGCAGCGCCTCGAATCCAAGCGGGAACCAGTGCGTCATGTCGGCGTGCTTCGCCGCGATCTTGAGCGTCCGTTTCTCGCCGCCGCCGCCGCCGACGAGGATGGGCGGGCCGCCGGCTTGGATCGGCTTCGGGACGTTGAGGGCGCCTTCGATCCGGTAGTGGCGTCCCCTGAACGTCGGCTGCTCCTCAGTGAACATCGCGCGGACGATGGTCAAGGCCTCGTCGAGGCGGTCCATCCGCTCGCCGACCGGCGGAAACTCGTAGCCGTAGCCGATATGTTCGGTTTCGTTCCAGGCTGCCCCAAGGCCGAAGATCGCGCGGCCACCCGAGGTCACGTCGAGGGTCGATGCCATCTTCGCCAGCAGGGCCGGGTTTCGGTACGTGACGCCGCTGACGAGCGTTCCGAGCCGGACGCGCGACGTCTCGCGGGCGAGTGCGTTGAGCGTCGACCAGGCCTCGAGCATCGGCTCGGTCTCGGCCCCAACGCCACGGATCTGGTACAGGTGGTCCATCACGGTCACGAGGCTGAAGCCGGCGGCCTCGGCAGCCTGGGCTTGCTCCACGACGCGCTCGAAGAGTCGTTCGGGTGGCGTGTCCGGGAAGGTGTAACTCGGGAGATGCAGGCCGAACCAAGGTTTCATGGCGCCGATGCTACGCGAGATTCCTGGAGCCGCGCTTCCCGAGCGCCGCGGCGAGCTGGGAATGCTGTCGTGGCGCGGCAAGCCGGTTGAGATACGAGGCGAACGGAGCGTCAAACAGGCGTCGCCACCCGCGGCTCTCGAAGGTGCCCGTAACCGTGAAGCGAGTGCCGTCGTCGACCGGCTCGATGGTGTAGCTGCCGAAATTCACGGCCAGCGTGCCGTCGTTGACCTGCCGCCACGGGCACGACGTTTCCGCCCCACGTGGCAGTCATCAGCGCGGAGCCTACGCCACGCCTGCTATCCCGAGGCGCCGGTTTCGGTCATGGCCGTGGATCATGCAGGCCGAGCGCGGCAGTGATCTGTTTCGTCGCCGCCCACGACCCGCCGTCCTGGTTGCAGATGACGACGATCGTGGTGGCCGCCTCGAGGTGGTGAACGAGGGTCGCGGAGACACCTGGGTCCGAGCCGCTATGGCCGATGATCGTGACGTGGCCGTTCTCGACGACGAGCTTGCACCCGTAGCCGTACGCCTCCTCCGCTGCCGGCGGGCCCTGCGGCGTCGTCATAGCCGTGAGCAGGGCAGGGGAGACTAGCCGCCCGTCCAGCAGCGCGTCGATCAGCAGGGCCAGGTCGCGAGCCGTGGAGATCATCCCGCCGTCCGGCATCCCGACGGCCGTGACGCTGAAGATGTTGGTCTTCCAGCCCTTCGGCGCAGAGTCGTCCGTGACGTAGCCGGTCGCCAGCCGCGCGGGTTCGTGATCGAGCGCCTCGATAGCGGTGTCGATCATGCCGGCGGGCCCGAAGACCTCGTGCACGAGCACGGTCTCGTAGGGCTTGCCGGAGGCGGCTTCCATCATGAGACCGGCGAGGATGAAGCCCGCATCGTTGTACTGGTATCGCTCGCCCGGGCGGGAGACAAGCGGCAGGTCGGCGAAGAGCGGCAACATGTCCGCCGGCCGGCGGATGTGATACGTCGGGATGCGATCCCAGTTGGACACGAAGGACGCCAGCGTGGGGTCGGCGTCGTCGTGGTAGTTCGCCAGGCCGCTGGTGTGCGACAGCAGGTGGTGAAGCGTGACCTTGGGCGTCACCGCCTTTGGTCGTTGAGCCGGCGGCAGCAGGTCCACCAGCGGTTGATCCAGGCGGATGAGACCGCGATCGACGAGCCTCAGGGCCGCGATCGCGGTCGGCAGCTTCGTGACCGACGCCACGCCGAAGCGGGTGTCGGTTGCGATCGGGACGCCGAGGCCTCGATGTGCGAGTCCGCCCGCGTACTCGAACATGGGCGCGG
>DATCPH010000076.1:0-66747 GCA_036570185.1 Candidatus Limnocylindrales bacterium
GCGCAGGAAGTGCCCCGCGCTGCGCCCCGAGTTCGCGTTGCCGCCCCGCAGGCGGGCCATGAGGACGTCGCCCGTCCCGGCCGCGATCGCGAGCAGCGGATGGTAACCACGGACGCCGGTGTGGGTGAAGTGGGTGCCGCCATCTTTCGCCAGGCCGTATGTCTCGCAGATCGTCGAGTCGAGATCGATCGTGAAGGGCTTGGCACTAAGGGGGCCATTCGGCCCGTGGCAAGTCTGACCCCCGAGGATCATTGCCCGGGGCAGGTCCATTCGTTGGGCAGGCCGGGGGGACAACAAAGATCGGATGGACAAGCCCGTCTGCCGTACAACGACACAAGAGGTGTTCTCAGATGAGAACTCGATTCCGAAGCGCGGCCGCCCTTCTGGCGCGCCTTGATGGGACTCCAGCGTTTCCTTCAGCGGCTGGGTCGGCAGCGATGAAAACATCGACGCGACGTTCTCCAATTGCCCGGGCTCCAAGAGCAAGGCGACTAGTCCGGCGGGCACCGCTACTGGTCCGGTAGGCACCGCTTCGGCCCCAGGAGGCCCGCGGGCGCTACCTGGGCACGCGCCCGGTCGCCCATAAGACAGTTTGATCGGCGTCAATCGGAGGCGAGGCCGAGGGCGCCGAGTTCGGGGGGCCCTCTACGCGGACGTTCAGGCGCAGCTCTGCGGGACGCTCCGCGAGCACATCGCCACGTACTCGCGCGGTCGCGAGGTCCGCTTCAAGTCACGCGCGCGCGGCTCCCATTAGCAGATTCGCCATCACGCTCATGGCGAGGCTTGGCCGAGGACGACCCGGACCTTGTGCGTGGCGCCGTCGTCGGAGAGCGGGATGGTGGCGCCGGCACCCGTCAGCGCCCGTCCGTCGAGCTCTACCGATGCAACCCCGCGACTGACCCCATACGGGTTCTCCACCACGATCTCGTATCGGGCGGAGTGATAGCGGAAGTCGATCTCGTAGCCCGGCCAGGCCCGGGGGATGCAGGGGTCGAGCAGGAGCGTCGTTCCTCGCAGATGGAATCCCAGGATCCACTCGATGCCGGCCTGGTACATCCAGCCGGCCGACCCGGTGTACCAGGTCCAACCGCCACGGCCCACGTGCGGGGGTTCCGTGTAGACGTCGGCCGCCATGACGTACGGCTCCACCTTGTAGCGATGGACCCCGGCCCGTGTGCTGGCGTGGTTGATGGGGTTCAGGATCGAGAACAACTCGCCCGCCTTGTCGCCGTCGCCCAGGGCCGCGAAGGCGAGGACCGACCAGATGGCCCCGTGGGTGTACTGGCCGCCATTCTCCCGGACGCCGGGTAGATATCCCTTGACGTAGCCCGGATCGACGTCGGAATGGTCGAACGGGGGGGTGAACAGCAGGACGAGACCGTCACCGCTGCGGACGAGGTATTCCTCCACCGCGGCCATCGCCCGCTCCGCGTGAGCAGGATTGGCAATGCCAGACAGGACGCTCCACGATTGGGCGATCGAGTCGATCCGGCACTCCGCGTTCATGGCGGAGCCGAGCGGGGTCCCATCGTCGAAGAATGCTCGGCGGTACCAGTCGCCATCCCAGCCGTGGCGATCGAGCGCCCGCCTGAGCGCTTTCATGTGTGCTCGCCAGCGCTCCGCGCGAGGACGCTCGCCGCGGGCCTCCGCGATCGGGGCGAAGGCGGCCAGGACGGTGTGCAGGAACCAGCCCAGCCAGACGCTCTCGCCCCGGCCCTGATATCCGACCCGATTCATTCCGTCGTTCCAGTCGCCCGACCCGATGAGCGGCAGCCCATGCGCGCCGACCGCGAGGCTCCGGTCGAGAGCCGCCGAACAATGGTCGAACAGCGAAGCTGACTGCGGTGACCGTTCCGGCTTGAAATAGGCGTCCGTCTGCTCCGGTCGCAGCTTCGGTCCCTCGATGTAGGGGACGGTCTCGTCGAGGACCGCCGTGTCGCCGGTGACCGCGAGGTAGCGGTCGACCGCGTACGGCAGCCACAGGCGATCGTCCGAGATCCGGGTTCGGACGCCGCGACCGGACGGCGGATGCCACCAGTGCTGGACGTCTCCCTCGACGAACTGGTGTGCCGCGGCCATCAGGAGGTGTTCCCGCGCGAGCTCGCGCCTCGAGGTGACCAGCGCGATGACGTCCTGGAGCTGGTCGCGGAACCCGTAGGCGCCGCCTGCCTGGTAGAACGCCGTCCTCGCCCACAGTCGGCACGCCAGCGCCTGGTAGATGAGCCAACGGTTGAGCATGATGTCCATCGAGCGGTCGGGTGTCCGCACCTGCACCGAGCCCTGGGTATCGTCCCAGTCGCTCGCGACAGCACGGAGCGTCGCCTCGTGGTCGGCCGTTCGCCCGCGCCGGATCAGATCGGCCGCGGCCGTGGCCCCGTCGGCCTCGCCGAGCAGCACGACGACCTGGGTCCGTGCTCCGTTGGCGAGTTCGAAGCTGGTCTGCAGGGCGGCGCACGGATCCATGCCCGCGCCGGCGGCTCCCTGCAGCCGGTGTCCGCGGTCCAGGCCGGCGGGCCGGTCCGGAGCGCCATTGCGGCCGAGGAATTCGGTCCGATCGGCCGTCCACACGGTCTGCCGCCCGCCGAGGTCGAGGAATACGACGCGACCGCCGAATTCGGTATTCCAGGGGTTGCGCACGAGGAGCGCCTGGGTCTCCGGGTCCAGCGTCGTGACGATCCAGGGGGCGCTGGCCCCGCGGGACGTGCCCAGGGCCCACTCGGCATAGGCCGTCACGGACAGGCGCCTGGAGCGCCCGGATCGGTTCTCGATCGTCAGGACCGAGACCTTCAGGGGCTCGTCGAGGGGGACGAACTGGACGAGGTTGAGCTCGATGCCGTCGTGCAGGTGCTCGAACCGGCTGTATCCGGCGCCGTGATGGGCGAGGTAGGTCGACTCCTCGCAGCGGATCGGCTGGGCCGTCGGACCCCATAGCTCGCCGCTGTCGTCATCACGGACGTAGATCGCCTCGCTCACTGGGTCACTGACGGGGTCGTTGGACCATGGCGTGAGCTGGTTCTCGCGGCTGTTCCCGGACCAGGTGTAGCCCGACCCGGACTCGGAGACCTGGAACCCGAACGACGCGTTGGCGATCACGTTCAACCAGGGCGCCGGCGTGGACTGTCCCGGGCCCAGCACGGCGACGTACTCACGCCCGCCGTCGGCGAAGCCACCGAGCCCGTTGAAGAACTCCAGCTCCGGGCGCGGAGCGGCGGTCTCGCTCCTGGTCTGACTCGAACGGGCCGGCGCTGCCGGCGGCGCGATCCTCTCGGGACGCTCCAGGCGGATGACCTGATCGGCAAGACTGCCGCGGCGGCTCAACAGGACGGCCCGGGCGGCCGTCTGGAGGAGCGTGCGGTCCTCGGTCGAGAGCTGATCTCCGCGCAGGATGTACACGCCGCCATGGCTCGGATGGCCCTCCTGGACCAAGATGGATTGGCTGGTCCGCACGACGGTCTCGAGCGCGTCGTGGAGGTCCTGGGCGTACGTGGCGCCATGCTCGTTGAGAATCACGAGGTCGACCTCGAGGAGCTTCAGGCGCCAGTACTCGTGCGCGCGGAGCAGCTGCCGAACGATGTCGAGGTCCTCGACTTCGTCGATCCGGACCAGGACGATGGGCAAATCGCCCGAGAGGCCGTGGGCCCACAGGCCGGGTGCCCCGTGGTCGTTGCGGGCGAGCAGGCTCGCCGACGGCCGCAACGAGGGGTCCGAGTAGAGGATCCGGTTGGCCAGGCGCTGGAAGAGGTGGGCCTCGTCGGACTCGATCCCCAGGTGATGGAGTTGGACCTGGGCCTGCGTCCAGGCGAGGGTCGCGGCCCGCTCGAACGTTGCCGACTCACGGTATTTGTCGGCCAGGTCCAGGACCTCCTCGCGCGACTCCGCCACGACCGTGGAGAAGGTTGCGTGGGCCGTCGCGCCGGGAGCGAGATTGACGCGGCAGCGGAGGCTGAAGATCGGGTCCAGCACCGCGCCGACCGTGTTCGAGAGTGGACGCCCATCGATGACCGAGACGGGCGAGCGGACCGACCGGCCCCGGCCGAGGAAGCGGGCGCGATCTGTTTCGTACTGGATGACTCCGCCGGTATCTTCCTCGACCGCGGCAACATGTGCGGCCCAGATCGGCTGCTCGTCGCTGGATCTTGGACGGCGGGTCGCCAGGAGGGCGCCGATGCCGGGAGCGAATTCGGTCTGCACGAACAGGTTCTGGAAGGCCGGATGAGCGGCATCTGCCGCCTGTGGCGCCAGGGCGATCTCCGCGTATGACGTCAGCTCGATCTGGCGACTCTGCGAGCCGAGATTGGTCAGCGACACACGGCGGATCTCGGCGTCGTGCTCCGCCGACACGACGATGGTCAAGCCGGTCGCGATCGAGCCGTCCCGACGGGAGAACTCGGCGTGATCCTCGGCGTAGGTGACCTCGTAGCTGTCGGCTTCCGCGCCGCTGGGCTGGTGACCCGCCGACCACACCGCGCCGCTGTGCATGTCGCGCAGGAAGAGATAGCTGCCCCACGAGTCACGCGTCACGTCCTCGCGCCAACGCGTCACCGCCACGTCGCGCCAGCGGCTGTAGCCGGATCCCGCGGCCGTCACCATGACCGCGTACCGCCCGTTCGACAGCAGGTGGGTCCGCGGGATGGCGTCGTGCGGGGAGGTGAAGCGGCGGAGGACCGGCGGCACGAGATCGCGCACGTCCGCCGCGCTCTTCACCTCCTCGGCACGCGGCCGGGCCACGAGCACGTCGCGCGGCATGCGCTCCTGGAGCAGCAGCTCCGTTGCCTCGACGATCGGCTCGGCATGGAAGCGCTCCACCATCGCTCGGTCGTTGAGGACGTTCCCGAGCGCCACCAGCGCCATCCCCTGGTGATGGGCCATGTAGCTCTTCACGATCGCGACCGAGGCCCCTTCGGGGAGCCGGCGCGTCGTGTAGTCGAGCGCCTCCCGAAAGCCGTACCGCCCGCCCGCTCCGGCAGCCCTCAACCGGCCGAAGTTCCGGACTGCGGCCTCGGGCTGGATCATCGCTCCGAGGGCGGTCGCGTACGGGGCCACGACGAGATTCTCGCTCAGCCCCCGCTTCAGGCCGAGGCCGGGCACCCCGAAGCTCGAGTACTGGTACGTCTGCTCGAGGTCTCGCGCGTTGAATGCCGATTCGGACATGCCCCATGGCACGCCACGCTCGGCGGCGTAGCTCATCTGGCGGGCAACGACCAGTCGGTACGTGTGATCGAGCAGGCTCAGGGCAGGCGCGTGCATGACGAGGGCGGGCATCAGGTATTCGAACATGGACCCGGACCAGGAGATCAGCGCCGAGCCGCGACCGACGGGCGTCAGCGCGCGGCCGAGCCGAAACCAATGGTCCGGGGCGACGTCGCCCTTGGCGATCGCCAGAAAGCTGGCGAGCCGGGCTTCGGAGGCGAGGAGGTCGTAGTAGCTCGGATCCAACGTACCGTCCCGGACCCGAAAACCGATCGAGAAGAGCTTGCGGGTCGGATCGAACAGGAGGCTGAAGTCCATTCCCTCGAAGAGCTGCTGAGCCTGGTCGGCGATCGCCTGGAGTCGTCGCACCAGCATCGTCGCGGCCGGCGATCCCTCGCCGGTTTCGGGGACCGGCGGATCGGACAGCTCGGCGATCGTCGGCAAGACGGTCACCCCTGGAAGGGGCTGGAGCAGCGCGAGATCTCGAACGTGGCTGCTCACGGCCAGCCGAGCCGCCTCGGCCCAGGTCACCAGCTCGCCCTCCGGACCCTCTCCGCGCTCCGCGGTGAGGGCCGCGGCAATGTCCGCGAGCGTCACGGTGCCCCACGAGAGCTCGCCCAGGCGACCCGCCCAGGCCTCGGGAGTCGACGGGACGACGACGCCGGGCCCTAAGGGCAGCTCGAGGGCTTCGTCGAGGTGCCGGCGGGTCAGCGTCTGGCTTCTCCGGTGGTCCCCGATCGCGCCGGCAGCTTCGCGGGCCAACGCAATCGCGTCAGCGATTCCGGCCAGCGCGGCCGCAACCGGGAGTGGCTGGTCGATCATCTGGCGGCAGGCGTTGGACAGCGCCAGCAGGTGTCCGGCGAGATTGCCACTGTCGACCGACGAGACGTAGGCCGGCTCGAGCAAGTGGAGGTCGCGCGTGTCATACCAGTTGTACAGGTGCCCGTGGAAACGATCGAGACTGGCGATGGTGGCGAGCGTCGCCTCCAGGCGCTCCACCATCTCGAGCGTCCCGATCCAGCCGAAGTCGCGAGCCGTCACGGTCGCCAGCAGGTAGACCCCGATGTTCGTCGGCGAGGTCCGATGGGCGACGACCGGGGCGGGGTCGTCCTGGAAGTTGTCGGGCGGCAGTCCGTGGTCCTCCGGACCGACGAAGGTCTCGAAGAACCGCCAGGTCCGGCGGGCGGTCTGTCGGAGTGCCTCGACGTCGGCGGCCGAGAGCTGCTCCGCAGCCGTTTCGGGGGGTGGCAGACTGACCCATCGGGCGACGAAGGGCGAGAGCAGCCACAGGACGACGAATGGCGCGGCGATCCAGGCCGCACCCGGCTTCACGGCAAGCAGGAGGACCGCGGTGGCGGCCGCGATCGCGACGCCGCCCGCCATCTGCCCGTAGAACCCCCCGAGGTCGAGGTCATGGCTGGCCTTGGCCTCCGCCGCGGTGGTCCATTCGAGGAGGTGCCGCCGCGTGACATAGAGCCGCGTCAGGGTTCGGATGATCGCGTCGACCATCAGCCACGCCTGGTGCGCGAGGAGCGTCAAGCCGAGGCCCACGTCAGCCGCGGCGAGAGCGACGTCCGCGCCCACGGCTCGCAGGTGGCTGCGCTTGGAGATCCCCCGCCGTCGCGGCACCAGTCCCGCAAGAACCGGCAGCGCCGCGGGGAGGATCGCTGTCGCCAGGACGAACGCGGTCCACAGGCCTGCCGAGACCAACGGAAGCGTCCAGGCCGCGACGAGTGTTGCGAGCGTGAGCGGGGCGGACAGCGTCCGGCGCAGGTTGTCGACCATCTTCCAGCGAGCGATCCCCGGGATTGCGCCCCGGCTTCGCCGGCCGCCGGCGTCACGGGCCCGCCCAAGTATCCAGGGCAGCAGCTGCCAGTCTCCCCGCGCCCAGCGGTGCTGGCGGGCGGACGAGACGAGGTAGTTCGAAGGGAATTCATCGAAGAGCTCGACATCGGTCACCAGCCCCGTCCGCGCAAAGACGCCTTCGAACAAGTCATGGCTCAATAGCGCGTTCTCGGGTACCCGGTCCGCCATCGCCGCACCGAAGGCGTCGAGGTCATAGATCCCCTTGCCGGTGAAACTCCCCTCGCCGAACAGGTCCTGGTAGACGTCCGAGACGGCGGATGAATAGGGGTCGATCCCGGCCGATCCGGAGAAGATCCGCTGGAAGATCGATGCCTCGTGCTCGGCAGGGAGCGTCGAGGTGATTCGTGGCTGGAGCACGCCGTAGCCCTGGGTCACTCGCCCGGTCCGCGAATCGAACGTCGGTTGGTTCAGCGGATGGGCGATCGTTCCGACGAGGCGCCCGACCACGCCCCGGGGCAGCCGCGTATCGGCATCGAGCGTGACCACATAACGAACGTCAGTCGGCGGGGTCGACGCGATCCGCCCGGTGGTCAGGATGCCGGTCGTCGCCGAGCCGCGCAGGAGGTCATTCAGCTCATGGAGCTTGCCGCGCTTGCGCTCCCAGCCCATCCAGGCGCCCTCGGCCTCGTTCCAGCTTCGCTTCCGGTGGAAGAGCAGGAACCGGGCGCCTCCACCGAGGGCATCGCCGTAGCGCTCGTTGAGCCGGTCGATGGCCGCCGCGGCCGCGGCGAGGAGCTCGTCGTCGCCGGGGACATGCTCGGTCGGGGCGTCGAGCCAGTCCGACAGCAAGGCGAACCGAAGATCGCCCTCGCGATTCCCAAGGTAGTGGACCTCCAGACCGCCGACCTGGGCCTCGACATCCGACTCGCTGGTAAGGAGCGTCGGCACCACGACGAGCGTCCTCAGCCGGGACGGCACACCATCGTCGAGATCGAGCCGGGGCAGCAGTCTCGGGCCCAGCACGGTGGCGACCTCGCGGTTGACGAGGGCGATCGCGAAGTCGGAAGCCGGGCCGAGTGCGAGGATCGCGACGAGGAGGATGCCGACACCCGCCGCGCCGCCGTCCCCGGACAGGAGGAGAGGTACGGCGAGGATGAGCGCAGCGATGAGCGTGACGGTCCCGAGGTAGCGACTCGTGGCGTCGCGGACATAGGCCCGCCGCAGCCGGCCCGCCAACGGAACCCGAACGTGGAGTGCGCGCTCGAAGGCGGGGCGGCCATCGGAGACCAGGTAATAGCCCGGATCTCGATGTCGAGCCGCGAGGGATGGGTCGACGTCGTTGGCCGACGGCGCGGTGTCGGCCACCGCCGCGGCCCTCCGGGCGACCTCCACCTCGGTGAGGGCCGAACCTCGTGCCAGCTCTTCGACGGCGTGCCGGTAGCGGTCTCGAGTCGCGAAGTCCATGTCCCCGAACGAACTTCGTGCTCGAAGAATCTCATCGACCAGACTGACGCTCTCAACGAACTGGGCCCAGTCGAACCACGAGATGAGTCGCATGCTCGTGATCACGTTTCGGACCGTCACGTTCATCGTCGCCTGGCGCTGGTGCTCCAGGCGGACCATCTCCTCGGCGGTGGTCCCCTGGGCCGCGAGGAGCTCCTCCAGCCAGCGGAGCGCGGGGGTGACCGCAGGGTCCTGATCGCGCAGGCGCTGGAAGAGCTGGACGCGGGCAGCGGTCGGGAGCGCCGCAGGCGAGAGCCGACGCAGGGATGCCGCCGCGACCTCCGGGCTGTCCTTGCCGAGGCCGAGCAGGCTGTCGGCGAGCTCGTCAGCCTTCTGCCTCGCCGAGCGGCTGCGCACGATCTGCTCGGCGAGACGCCGGAGATTCTCGACGAGGAGGATCCGGAGGCTGATCGCGACGGCCCACAGCTCCCCGATCGTCAGTGGCTCCACGCCCTGGTAGGCGCGCACCATCCGCCGCAGGCTCTCCGGTTCGAAGCGGCTGTCCGTATGGGCGATGTAGGCCCATGCGAGACCCAGGACCCGGGGATAGCCCGCGAGATGTCCCTCCGCGAGCTTGGGGAGCTCGCGGTAGTAGTCCGGGGGCAGATCGTCGCGGATTTCGCGGAGCTGCTCGTCGACGATGTGGAAGTTGTCGACGAGCCACTCGGCGGCCGGAGTGATCGAACGTTCGTCCTTGATCGCACGGGCCAGGACGCGGTAGGACTCCAGCAGGACGCGGCCATTTTCGGCAATGCGAGGCCCGAGGGCTTGACCCCGACGCGGCGCATCGGTGATGGTCTGGGCGGAGGCAAGGCTCTGCGCGTGCTCCTCCAGCCGCTCGACGCTGAAGAGCTCCGCGAGAATCGGCTCTTCGAGCTCGGCCCGTGGGCGGACCCGCCGGAGAACCCGACCGGACGGGTTTCGAAGGGGCTCGTTCGATCTCAACTTCCACTCTCAGGGCATGGCCAGACCTGGCCTACGTCAGTTCGCTTCGGTATTTGCATTGAACCACGGGACGGTGGGGGTCTTCAGGCGCTTCTCAGGATCCCGGTCGATACTGACGCGGGCTTCGCCTCGCGGCGGCTGCGTGACGCGGCTGCCACGACAAACCACCTGCCTGACGCCAGACCGACTGGAGTTCGCTCTGCCGATGACCGACCAGGTTCCCGGGCCGCCGCAGGATGGGCTCCCGCCCACCCGCCGCACGCGCCTGCGACGACGGCTCGGCAGGGCTGGCGCCCGCGCACGGCGCACTGCCCCCTTCGTCGGTGGCATCCTGGCCGCCTTCCTCGCTGTCGCGCTGTACGGGGCGCTCTTTCCCGGGCCGCGACCGCTCACCCAGCGCGACGTGAACGTGAGCGTCGCCTCGGCCCTTGCGTCGCAGACGCCGCCTCCCGCCTTTTCCCAGCTCGTTTACGAGCAGGTTCAGCCGGCGCTCGTCTTGATCGAAACCGACAGCACGACGGCGAAAGGCGCTGCAGAGCATGGCCTGGGAACCGGTGTCGTCGTCGATGCTTCCGGCTCGATCCTGACCGCGCTCCACGTCGTCGATGGCGCGTCGACGATCCACCTGACGTTCGCCGACGGCACCAAGGCGGCCGGAACCGTCACAGTGCGCCGGCCCGAAACCGACATCGCCGTCCTGCAGCCCGACAATGCGCCACCTGGGCTCACGCCCGCGACGCTGGGCAACCCCAATGCGCTCCAGGTCGGGAGCGAGGCCTTCGTCATCGGCAATCCCTATGGGCTGTATAGCTCAATCAGCGCCGGTGTCGTGTCGGGGCTGGGTCGGTCGTTCCAGGAGCCAAACAGCGACCAGGTCATCCACGGCCTGATCCAGGTCGATGCGGCGGTGAACCCCGGCAATTCCGGGGGACCGCTGCTCAACCGATCCGGTCAGGTCGTCGGGATCGTGACCGGTCTGGTGAATCCCACCAAACAGGACGTCTTCATCGGGATCGGACTGGCCGTTCCCATCGATGTGGCCGGCAGTGCTGCCGGCCTGCCCCAGTACTGACCACGGAGGAGGACTCGATGCCAACGGACGGCAACGGAACCGGGAGGCCGGACGCTCAAATGAAGTCGGACGCGCAGGTGAGGCCGGATGCGTCGATGGAGCGCCTGCTCTACGAGGTCAAGAAGATCATCGTCGGGCAGGACCACCTGCTCGAACGGATGATCGTCGCCCTGCTCGCCCGAGGCCACCTGCTCGTCGAAGGCGTCCCGGGCCTGGCGAAGACGATGGCCATCAAGACACTGGCGCAGGCCGTGGGCGGCGACTTCAAACGCATCCAGTTCACCCCGGACCTCGTGCCGGCAGACCTGGTCGGCACGCGGATTTACAACCAGAAGACCGGCGAGTTCAACACCTCCCTCGGGCCCGTCTTCACGAATCTCCTGCTGGCCGACGAGATCAACCGGGCCCCTGCCAAGGTCCAGAGCGCTCTCCTTGAAGTGATGCAGGAGCGCCACGTCACGATTGGCCGCGAAACGCACGCGGTGCCCAACCCGTTCCTCGTGCTCGCGACCCAGAACCCCATCGAGACGGAGGGCACCTATGCACTGCCGGAGGCCCAGGTCGACCGCTTCATGCTCAAGGTCCTCGTCGGCTATCCAAGTACGACCGAGGAGTTCGCGATCGTCGAGCGGATGACCGGCCGGCCGGAGACCGTCCAGGAGGTGCTGACCCTCAACGACCTCCTGGGGCTGCAGGACCAGGTCGATCGCGTCTACGTGGACCCGGCCCTGTACGACTACGCCGTGCGCCTGGCCACGGCGACGAGGCAGCCGCGCGCGTACGGAATGCCCGAGCTGGAGAAGTACATCTTGTTTGGCGCCAGCCCGCGGGCCTCGATCAACCTGATCCTCACGGCACGTGCCCTAGCATTCGTTCGTGGTCGCGCCTATGCGCTTCCACAGGACGTGCTCGACATGGCCCGCGACGTCATGCGCCACCGGCTCGTCCTCTCGTTCGAGGCGCTGTCTGACGACGTGACCAGCGATGGCCTGCTTTCGACGGTGCTCGGCCGGGTCCCGGCGCCGGTCGTCCCCCTTCAGGATCGATCCAACGTCCGCGTCAGCGCCTGAGCGCATCCTCCAGCGCCTCGACTGGCAGGTTATCCGCCGGCTGGACGGCGCGCTGCAGGGCGACTACCGGAGCCTCTTTCTCGGCAACGGGGTCGATCTCGCCGCGCTCCGCGAGTACCAGCCCGGTGACGACGTCCGCTACATCGACTGGAACGTCACCGCACGGATGGACATTCCGTACGTCCGCGAGTACCACGAGGATCGCGAGATCAACGCGTGGTTCCTGCTGGACCTGAGCCCCTCAGTTGACTTCGGGACGGTCGACACGGACCGGCAGAAGCGGACGGTGCTCGTCGACTTTGTCGCGACCCTCGCTCGGCTGCTGACCCGCCGGGGAAATCGGGTTGGGGCGATGTTCTACGGCAGTCACGTCGAGCACACGATCCCGGCCCGCGGCGGACGCGTCCAGGTGCTGCGCCTGGTGGAGGATCTCCTTGGTCAGCCCCGCCTGGCGAGCGCGCCGTTCACGGACCTCAGCCCCCTGCTCGAAGCAGGGTACCGGACGATCAAGCGGCGCTCGCTCGTGGTCATCGTCTCGGACTTCATCAGTGAGCCGGGCTGGGAGCGCCCCCTCAACCTCCTCAACCGACGCCACGAGGTCCTCGCCGTTCGGCTCATCGACCCGCGCGAGGTCGAGTTGCCGGATGTGGGCGCCATGATCATGGAGGATGCCGAAACCGGCGAGCAGCTGTATGTCGACACCCACGACGCGGCGTTCCGGGGTCGGTTCCATGCGGCGGCCGCGACTCGTGAGCTTGCCGTCAAGGCCGCGTTTCACCGGTCCGGCGTCGACGCCGCCTCGCTCTCGACGGACGACGATCTCGTCCGGGCCATCATCAGGATGGCCATGCTGCGCCGCCGGCGGCGGAGGTAGGCGGTGTCCTTCATCTGGCCCCTGGGGCTGCTGGCGGTGGCGCTCGTTCCGCTGGGACTCCTGCTGTACCGGGCGATCGAGCGGCGGCGACTGCGACGTGCCGCCGCGCACGGCGGACTCGGCCTGGCTCAGGGCACCGTTCGACGGCCGCTCGGGCTGCGAGGGTTGATCCCACCCGTCCTCTGCGTAGCCGGGCTCCTCGTCCTCGCGCTGGCCATCGGGCGGCCCCAGGCCACCGTCGACCTGCCGCGGCAGGAAGGCACGGTCATCCTCGCCTTCGACGTCTCGGCCAGCATGACGGCCGACGATCTGAAGCCGACGCGCATGGACGCGGCCAAAGCGGCCGCCAAGGCGTTTGTCCAGAAGCAGCCACCGAGCGTGGTGATCGGTGTGGTCGCCTTCAGCGACGCGGGCCTCTCCGTCCAGGCGCCGAGCAACGAGCAGGGAACGGTCCTGGCCGCGATCGATCGCCTGACGCCGGCCCACGGGACGTCGCTGGGGCAGGGGATCCTGGCCGCCCTCGCCGCGGTCGAACGGGCCGAGGCCGACACACCGCCCGACTACTACAGCAACCGCTCGCCCGCGCCGACGCCGTCACCGACGCCCGTGCCCGCGGGAACGCACACGTCGGCGGTCATCGTGCTGCTCACCGATGGCGAGAACAAGGAGTCGCCCGACCCCCTGGCCGCTGCTCAGGCCGCGGCCGACCGCGGCGTCCGGATCGACACGGTCGGCATCGGCAGCCCGGGCGGCACGACGCTCGACCTCAACGGCTTCAAGGTCCACACCCAGCTGGACGCCGGGCTGCTTCAGCAGGTCGCCCAGATCACCGACGGCACCTATCGTGACGCCGCCGACGAAACCAGCCTCCACGCGATCTACCAGGACCTCAATACCCGCCTCGTCGTCAAGAGCCAGCAGATCGAGATCACCGCGATCTTTGCCGGAGCGGGCCTCCTCCTCCTGGTGGTGGGTGCGGCCGCATCACTGGCCTGGCTGGGGCGCCTGCCATGACGTTGATGCAGCGAAACGCGGTTCGGGGGTTCTGATGGATTTCCTGTGGTCGACCCTGCTGGTCCTGTTGGTGATCGTCCCGATCGTCGTCGCGCTCTACATCTGGAGTCTTCGCCGACGCCGGCCGGCCGGGGTCCGCTATTCGAGCCTCACGCTCATCCGTGAGGCGCTGCCGGGGTCATCGCGGCTGCGGCGCCACCTGCCGTTTGCCCTCTTCGCGGTCGCGCTGACATCGCTCGTGGTTGCGCTCAGTCGACCGGCCGTCGTGCTCAGCGTGCCTGCCAACCAGACGACGATCATCCTGGCGATGGACGTCTCGGGGAGCATGTGCTCCACCGACATTCCGCCCACCCGCATCGAGGCGGCTGAGGCCGCGGCCATCGCCTTCATCAAGAGCCAGGGCTCGCGGACCCAGATCGGGATCGTGGCATTCAGCGGGTTCGCGGCCGTCGTCCAACCGCCGACGAGCGACCAGCAGACGCTCCTCGATGCCGTCCAGAGTCTCACGACCGGTCGGCGAACGGCGGTCGGCAGCGGCATCCTGGCGGCGATCGACGCGATCGCGGAGGTCGATCCAAACGTCGCGCGCAGCCTCATCCCGGGCCGGGCCGGGACCGCCCCGCCGCCGGTCCCCAAGGGCGCCTACGCACCGGACATCATCGTGCTGCTCACCGACGGTGCGAACAACGCCGGTCCGGCGCCGGTCGATGCCGCCCAGCAGGCGGCGGACCGCGGCGTGCGTGTCTACACGATCGGCTTCGGAACGGCCAATGGTGGCGCCTTCGGGGCTGAATGCGCCCAGCAGTTCCTCGGACGGGAACCCGGCGCTGGCGCGTTCGGGGGAGGCGGCTTCGGTGGTCCTGGCGGGGGCGGCGGCCCGTCTGGCTTCCGCCGTGGGATCGACGAGGGCACCCTTCAACAGGTTGCGGCCCTGACAGGCGGGTCGTACTACCCTGCCGAGAGTGCCGGCGAGCTCGAACGGGTCTTCCTGGGACTGCCGACGAACCTCATCACCAAGCACGAGGTCGTGGAGGTCAGCGCAGGCTTCGTCGGGCTGGGCGGACTTCTGACGGCCCTGGCGTTCCTGTTGGGGAAGGCCTGGCGGCCGCTCCCGTAGGAACCGGGCGCGCGGGCACCTACACACCGGCTCGCTTTTGATCGACGGCTGAAACGTCCGGCACCGGGTTCGCGTTCCGTCCGTAAGCCGCGCGGGTGGATCGTGCTCACCGGCGGATGAATGTCATGCGCTGCCGATCTGTTCGGCGACGCCCGGTCCATCGGCCGAGGAGGTAACGAGATGAAGGACAAGAGCAACGCTCCGAAGCCGGAGACGCCGCCCGCGCGGCACTGGGATCGGAAGGAGTGGGCGTCAGAAGGTGGTTCGGGAGAAGAGCCCCAGGTCGAAGAGCCCCAGGGTAAGACCTGGAACCGCCACGAGTGGGCCTCCGACCAGCCCGCGGGGACCCCTGACGAGGAAACCGAGGAGGCGCAGAGTCGCGCTGAGCCGCCGGGTGGTGCCGGGCCGACGGGGCGCGGGATGCCTTCGGGAGAGAGCCACTGGGCCCCCAGCGATGACCATGCCGAGAAGGACGAGGCGCCGACGTCGAGCTCGTCCGGACGCATGGACGAGCCGAACAGCTAGAACGGCACCCCTTCTTCCTGATCCCGCCAGCTCGGCTGGCGCGCACCTTTAGCGGCGCTCTGACCTCTTCCGCCCGACGGCGCGGCTAGCTCTGGTCTCAGCTAGCCGCCGCGGCTCCGGGGCCACTCGATCCGGCGCTCCTCGCCCGTGATGAGGCGCCGGATGTTGTCGGCGTGGAAGAGCCAGACGATCGCGGCGGCCCCCACGGCATACCCGGCGTACGCCGTCGGCATGGCCAGCAGCACGACGGCAGCCAGGAGGGCGACGGCGGCGACGAGCGACGTCGTGAGCGACGCAAGCGAGCTAATCCGCGTGATCGCGACGACGGCCAGGAACATCGGCACAACCCCGAGCGCGATGACCGGCTGGAAAACAAGGAGGGCGCCCCAGGCTGGGGCAACCCCGCGCCCACCATTGAATCCGATGTACGGCGAGCGGCTGTGGCCGATGATCGAGGCGAGAGCGGCCAGCACCTCGATCGTTGGTCCAACGCCCAGGGACATGGCGATCAGGACGGTCACCGCACCTTTTGCCGTGTCGAGAAGCCCCGACACGAGCGCAGGCACGGGCCCGAGCGCCCGCAATACATTGGCGCCTCCGGTGCGGCCGCTGCCGAGCGTTCTCGGGTCGGGTCCCCCGAGGACACGGGCCACGACCACGCCGAACGGGATGCCGCCGATGAAGTATCCGGCTGCGATCGTGGCCACCGCGAGCAGGACCTGGCCGGCGCTCATGTGCGGCCGAGTATAGTCACGGATGCTCCGGCCTCGACGCCCGTCAGGAGGCCTTCGATGGTCGGCGCTGAGTCGATCACTGCCGGTCAGGTCCTTCCATGCGGAGCGCATCGAGAAGGCGCGCGGGGCGTCCGCGGAACCAGGCCCGGCGCGTCCCATCGAGGGTCGCTTCGGCCACAAGCGACGACAGCCCCGCGTTGATCGGTGCCGCAAGACCCATTTCGTCGGCGGCCGCCGCGACCGCCCCGTTGAGCCACGCCACCTCCGTCGGACCACCTGCTGCGAGGGCGACTCGCAGGGACGGGTCCTTGCCGCCGCGTGCCCCACGGACCACGCGCGTAAGAGCGAGCCATGCGAACGCTTCCGGCAGCCGGACCGCGCTGGCCAGGAGGCTGATCCGCGCTCCGGGCAGGTCGACCGTTCGGAGTCCGCGAGCGCGCATCACGGCGAGAACCTCGAGCAGTTGCCGTCGCTCCACCCGAAAAAGATGGCGATCGGCGTAGATCACGGCAGGGTCGAGGTCGAGAAGCGCGCTGGTGGCATTGCCGACGACGTTCGCGAGAAGTTTCGACCATTTCATCGCTGCGGCGCTGGGGAGGATGGCCGCCGGCAAGCCGCCAAGGCCCAGCGTCGCCGCAAGGCTCGTCGCGACGTCGAGGACGTCGCCGTGGGCCGCGGCCAGTCCAATTCCGCCGGTCGTCAACCATTCGATCCCGTCGTCGGGCAGGCGCGCGACGGACGCTGTGACCGACGCGGCGATGAGGCGACCTTCCGGTCGGGCTGCGAGGGCAACCTCTTCGGCGCCGATGCCGTTCTCCGGTGTGACGAGTAGGGCCGAGGGGAAGGACTTGATCGATTCAAGCGCTTCCGGCAGGTCGAACTGCTTGACGGCGATCAGGATCACATCGGGCGTTCGGGCGTCGGTGGGGTGAGCGACCACATCAACGCGCACGGACAGGCGATGCGTGCGACGGCGGACGTCAATGGGCCCGCTCGACGGGCCGCCGATATGCTGACGTCGCACGAGCGTCACGTCGGCGCCGCCGCGCGCCAGGGCGAAGGCAAGGAGGGAGCCAACCGCGCCGGCCCCAACGACGAGGACGCGCATGCCCCGCAGTGTGAGGGGTCAGTCGGGCCGTGGCCCGCGCACGACTGCCTCTGCCGCGTCGGCTCCCGGACGAGTGCCCCTGATTCCCGCAGGGTCGGCCGCCGCGTACGCTGCGGCCAGGATCTCCACCGGGTGGCGCGTCGGCTTGCCGGTGGCGGCTGTGATCTGCCAGCGACACGTCTCGGAATCGCACGCCGATTCGGTCGCCTGCGAGGCTTCGATCCGCTCGAACAATTCCGCCCCGACGGCCATGGCGATGTCGTACTTCTCGCGCTTGAGGCCGTACGTCCCGGCCACGCCGCAACAGTCATAATCGAGGTCGATCGCCCGCAGGCCGGGTACCAGGGCGAAGAGCTCGAGTGCCGGCAGACCGATCCCGTGACTGCGCAATTGGCACGGGGCGTGATACGGCAACTCCTCGTCCAGGCGACCGAAGCCGGTGTCGAGGCGACCGTGCTCATGGAGGTCCAGGAGGAACTCGCAGATGTCCCAGGTCGCTTCAGCCACGGCCCGGGCGTCCTCGTCGTCCACGTCGAGCATCTCGCGGTACTCGGCCTTGAGCGTGTGCGTGCAGGACGTGGACGTTCCGACAATGCGGTAGCCCTGGCGGGCCCATTTCGCGAGCTCGGCGTTATTGCGCCGGGCATGCCCGCGCGCGTCGTCGTAGAGGCCGTTGCTGATCAACGGCAGGCCGCAGCACACCTGCTCCGGGGCGATGACCTCGTAGCCGTTGCGAGTGAGAACGTCGATCGCCGCATCAGCGACGTGCGGCTCGTAGTAGTTGACGGCGCAGCCGTGGAAGTAGACGACGGCGCGATCAGGAGGCGGGGGAGCTCCCTCCCGCGGAGCGCCGACTCGTCCGCCCCGCTTCCGCCATGTCGATCGGAACGTGCCCCCGGCATAGATCGGGACGGGCGCGTTGCGGTGGATGCCGATCGTCTTCTCGCCGATCGTCCGCAGCAGCGTGTTCCCAAGCGTCCAGTTCGCGAGCGGGGCGATCGGCGCGCCGAGCTGCCCCAAGAGGTCGGTCTGGCCGAGGAGCCAATCGCGGAAGCGGGGCCGGTGGCCGGTGCGGGAACGGGCCCGGGCACGGTTGTTGATCTCGGCGATCTTCACCCCGGCCGGACAGACGGTCGTACACCAGCCGCACCCGGAACACCAGTCGACGGTCAGGTCGGGCGAGCGCAACGCGCCGAGCGCAGATGTGATCGGCAGCGGCGCACCGGAGCGGAAACGCTGGGCCTGCGGCCCCACGTACTTCGGGCCCGGGAAATGGTCGCTGACCCGGGCAACCGGACAGACGGTATTACAGATGTTGCATTTGAGGCACTCGTCGGCGGAGAGACCGACTGACTCCTGACTCGCCTGCTCGACGAGGTCTGCGATCGTCATCGCGAAAAGCCAGACGCCAGGGGCAGGTCGTTCTGGCTACGGGGCCCAGGCCCTCCCGTCGAACGGGCGCCCACCGACCTGGTCGGACCCTCCGCGAGCTCGGAAATCGAGGCGGCGGCGCGAAATGCACTGGCAAGTGCGATGCCATCGCCACAGCGCTCGTTGAGCCAATGCTGCCCGGCGAGCAGCCCGCCGACAATCCTGACGTTGTCGAACAGGGGGCTGTCTGGCCGAGCCGGATCGACCGGGCGCAATGCCTCGTCGGTCCGGATGCCCGCCGACATGATCGGCAGGGCCGCGGGGTCAAGGGGATCGCCGGCGAGCCACCGGTCGATCGGCGGCCCTTCCGCCGGCAGCCCCAGGACGGCTTCGCGGAGGTGGCCGTCCGGATCGCCGACGATGCCGCCGGCCGCGACCCCGCCCGTCGCAAGGATCACGGATCCGGTATGGATCAGGTGCTCGCGAGCGGCCGCAGGGGTGGCGACGGCCGTGACCCGGCGACCCCGCGTCTCGACGCGGGCGATGGGCTCGCCCATCAGCATCGTGCCACCCAGGGCGCGCAGCTTCGATCGCAGGGCGCCGTGGAGCCGCATCCCCGGCACACTCGGCGGCACCAGCGGCATTTCGATGATCGGACGACCGATCCGTTCGGCCGCGTCGCGGAAGGCGCCGGCGTGGTCGGCGTTGCCGAGGACTGCCGGCACGGCCACGCGGGCGGGTCCGCGGGTCGCTCCCTCGACGGCGACTGCGATGGCATCGAGCGCCGCTGAGCGCCACCTCGGGTCGTCGAACAGGGCGGCCAATACGACCGCATTCAGATTGCGGCGGCCCGCGAGCCCGGGCAGGTCGACCGATCGTCCGATGACCCGGGCCGGTCGTGGCCGGCCCTCCCAGACGCCCTCGCGTTCGAGGCTGTTGGCAACGGCGCGCGGCCAGAGGTCCTTGAAGCCGGCTGGTCCGATGACCACGAGGACTTCGTCGTCGGCCCAGGGCGCCAGGGCAGCCGACTGAGCGTCGGGCACGATCGAGATGGGGCGCGTCCCACCGAGCCCCGTCGGGAGGCTGCCGAACTCGGTGGTGAGCGAACCTCGATGAGGCAGGCCGTGCTCCGCGACAGTGGCGAGGAATGCATCGATCGCAGGGGCTACGTCCGAGTCGAGGAAGCGGTACGGGTGGTCGTGCCCCCGTCGCAGGAGTGCAATCCCCTGCAAGGCGTTGGCCGCTCCGGCCGGCGCCGCGACGTCGATCGGGCCACCGACCCAGTGGCCCGCGGCATGACCTGCCGCCACGACGACGACACGCGCCCCATGCCGGGCGAGGTGCACCGCGGCGCTCATCCCGGCGAGCCCCGCTCCAACGACGACGACGTCAGCGCTTGCCATGTGTCACCCGTGATTTCGAATGGCGACCCGATTTCGTACGGCGGCTCTTCGAATCGCGGCCTGATTCCGAATCGCGGCCCGATTTCGAATCGCGGCTCGATCTTTTTGTAATGTCGGGATTCGCCGAGGCATTCGGCCAAGGCGCATCGGCTTCGGCTGCTGGCTCGGTTCTGCGCGCGGTTTCGCCAAGGACCGAGCCCGCTCCCAGCGTGCCCCAGTAGATGCCTGCGACGAAGACGGCCTCCTCAAGCTGGCGGCCGTGGGCGATCGGGCGCGTGCCCTTGAAGCGCTCGCGCAGGAAATCAGCGATCGCCGCGTCGGCCGTGGCCGCAACGCTGTCGCTAGCGCCCACCAGCGCGGCCGGTGGGACGTCGGCGGACTCGCGTTCGGCGATGATGCCGGCCGCGCGGAACGTGCAGAAGCCGCCCTGGCAGGGGCCCATGCCGAGCCGCGTGGCGCGTCGAATGTCGTCGACACTGCACGGCCAGCGTCGGTCCAGAACCTCTTCGAGCATCGGGCGGGTGACAAACTCGCACTCGCAGACGAGCTCGGCATCGCCGCCGCCTTGACGCTCCCACGCCGCGAGCCGACCGCCCAGCCACCAATACGGCGCGCCGTGCCCGTCGGAAGACAGGGCCTCGTCGGCGGTCGTGCACGGGGCGACGACACCCACCTTGGCACAGACCTTGTCGGCCGTTTGCTCGGCCATCATCCGGTAGGTCGTCAGCTTGCCGCCGACGATCGACGTGAAATTGGCGATCCCGTCGCGGCGCGCGTGGTCGATCACGACGTGGGCTCGTGTCACCTCGCGCGATTCAGCACCCGCTTCGGCCGGGTCGTACAACGGCCGCACACCGCCGTAGGCGCGGAGGAGGCGCATTCCGCGCAGGCTCGGGAAGATCTTCTCCCCCTCGTCGAGGAGTTCCTCCACCTCGGCCCGGGTGATCTCCCATTCATCGGGGTCCGCCACGTGGATATCGGTCGTGCCGAGGATCGCAACGGTTCCGACCGGCATCATGATGTCGCCATCGCCGGGCCGATGGCAGCGGTTGATGCAGGCGTCGGTCATGCGCTGGTTGAACACGAGCATCGTGCCCTTGCCAGGTGACATGTCGAGTCGGGCGCCGGCCATGCCCGCGATCTGGCCGGCCCAGGCTCCGCCCGCTGACACGAACTGGGCTGCGGAGATGCGGTGGACGGTGCCAGATCTCACGTCCGCCACCCGCGCGGCGAGGAGCCGACCGCCGCTCCGATCGAATCCGACGAGCCGGTGGTAGGGGAGCGCTCGGCTGCCGTGTCGCTCGGCGTCGGCCACGTTGGCCTCGATCAGCGCCCATGGCTCCAGGGCGCCGTCCGGGACCCGGAACGCCCGTCGGATGCGCCGGTTCAGGGTCGGGATCCGACGGAGGAGGTCGCTGGCCGCGACCTCCTCGCAGTCGACGCCGCTGGCCAGGCACGCTGCCTCGAAGCCGTCGACGTAGTCGTCCGGGTCGTCGGGCGTGGCCACGAAATAGCCGCCGGTGTCCTCGACCGCAAACGCCGCGATCCGGCGTAGGACCCGGTTCTCGGCGATGCACTCGCGCGCCGCATTTGGATCGCGGCTGACGTAGCGACCGCCTGAATGGAGCAGGCCATGGTAGCGGCCACTCGTTCCTGTGCCGAGGTCGGAGCGGTCGACGAGGAGCGCGCGTAGGCCGCGCCTGGCGAGATCGCGCAGGACGCCAGCTCCCGTGGCTCCGCCGCCGACCACCAGGACGTCCCACGGGCCGTCGAGGGTCCGATGGGACCGGAGGACGCCAGGATCCGCTGTCATCGTGGAGTTGGATCGAGGCTCTCGCCGAGGCCGTCTTCGACCGCCTGACGGAGCGTCTCGATCGCCTCGTCGGCATCATCGCCATCAGCAGTCAGCTCGAGCTCGGTCCCTCGGCCGACAGCCAGATTCATGATCGCAAGAACGCTCTTGGCGTCGGCTTCACGGTCGTCCCGACCAGAATTGCGCACGCGGATCGTCGAGCGAAACCGGCCCGCGGTGCGGACGAACAGGGCGGCCGGCCGGGCGTGGAGCCCGGACGGGTTAACCACCGTGACACGTGCAGATTTCACCTCGCCGACCCCTTGTCAAGGTTGCGCGCCTCCTCGGCCGAGGCTGCGACCTCGTTGAGTGGCAGGCCGATGCTGGCCTGAACGGCAGCCACGACGGCACCTTCGACGAGCGGGCCCGATGAGATGGTCACGGCGCCGGTCAGGCTGTCGCCCAGCATCTCGACGGCCGACTCGCTGGCCAGAATCGCGCTCCCGAGGTCGCCCAGGACGAGCACTCCGGCAGCCGAATCCATCTGCCGGATCGCGTCGGCGATCCGGTCAGCGTCAGTGCCGATCGAGCCGTCGGGCGCGCCGCCGACCGCCGCAAACCGCATCCGGTCGCCGGCCATCTGGGCGGCAACCTCGACGACACCTTCGGCCAGGCGGCGGGAGTGGGAGACGACGACGATTCCGACGAGCGGCTCGGTTTCGCTCATGGCGACTCGCTCATGGCGGCGAGGGTACTCCTCTCGTTCGTCGCGCCGGGCCGACCCCAAAGGTCGCTGGTGGACGACACGTTCGGGACTCCCGGCACTCGCCGGGCGGCCGAAACGATTGCCCCCCGCTCGACCCGCCTGGAAGGGCTCGGGTCGAGGCCCACCCCGGGGCCGCGCGTCCCGCTGCCTGACTCCCTCGTCACGGGATGGAGCGGGGCGAGTCGGGGGCGCGGTCCGGAGCGTCGAGCTCAGCGCCCGACTGGATCGATCAGTGCTCGACCCAGTCGAAGGTGCGAGTCACTGCCTTCTTCCAGAAGCGGTACTCCTTGTCCCGCTCCGCCGAATCCATGGACGGCTGCCATTCCTTGTCCTTCGCCCAGTTGGCCCGCAGGTCCTCAACCGCCGACCAGAAGCCGACCGCGAGGCCGGCCGCGTAGGCGGCGCCGAGGGCCGTCGTTTCGGCGACCTTCGGCCGGATGACGGGAACGCCGAGAACGTTGGACTGGAACTGCATGAGCAGCTCGTTGTAGACCATGCCGCCGTCGACCTTGAGGGCCGTCAGCGCGACGCCGGAGTCGGCGTTCATCGCGTCGAGCACCTCACGCGTCTGCCACGCGGTCGCCTCGAGCACGGCTCGAGCGATGTGACCCTTGTTCACGAACCGCGTGAGACCCGCAATGACCCCGCGGGCCTCGCTCTTCCAGTACGGAGCGAAGAGTCCCGAGAAGGCCGGAACGAAATACACGCCGCCGTTGTCGTCGACGGTCTTGGCGAGCTCCTCGATCTCCGGCGACGTCTTGATCATCCCGAGGTTGTCGCGCAGCCATTGCACGAGCGCCCCCGTGATCGCGATCGAGCCCTCCAGCGCGTACACGGCCGGCTGGTCACCGATCTTGTAGCCGAGGGTCGTGAGGAGGCCGCTCTTGCTCGGCACGGCCTTGGTCCCGGTATTGAGGAGCATGAAGCAGCCGGTGCCGTACGTGTTCTTGGCCTCGCCGGCGCTGAAGCACGTCTGGCCGAAGAGGGCTGCCTGCTGATCGCCGAGATCGCCGGCCACCGGCACGCCGGCGAGGTCGCCGGTGGCCGTGCCGTACACGGCGCTGGAGGCTTGGATGGCCGGCAGCATCGAGCGCGGGATGCCCATGAGCGACAGGATCTCGGGATCCCAGTCGAGGGTCTCGAGGTTCATCAGCATGGTCCGGCTGGCGTTGGAGACGTCGGTCACGTGGACGCCGCCGCTCGTGCCACCGGTCAGATTCCAGATGCACCACGTATCGATGTTTCCGAAGAGAAGGTCGCCGGCTTCGGCGGCCGCCCGAGCGCCATCGACGTTGTCGAGGATCCACTTGACCTTGGGACCCGAAAAGTATGTTGCGAGCGGCAGGCCGACCTTCGCGCGGAGTCGGTCCTGGCCACCGTCCTTGGCGAACTCGTTGATGATCGTGTCCGTACGCGTGTCCTGCCAGACGATCGCGTTGTGCACGGCTTTACCTGTCCGGCGATCCCAGACCACGGTGGTTTCGCGCTGGTTGGTGATGCCGACCGCGGCCAGATCACTCGCGGCGATCCCGGCCTTGGCCAGGGCGCCCTTCGTCACCTCGACGCAGCGGGTCCAGATCTCGCCCGGATCATGTTCCACCCAGCCGGGCTTGGGGTAGATCTGTTCATGCTCCTTCTGATCGATGGCAACCACCTGGCCGGCATGATCGAACACCATGAACCGGGTGCTGGTGGTGCCCTGGTCGAGAGCACCGACGTATTTCGCCATGAGACTTCTCCTGTCTGCCTGCTCCGTTCTACCTGGTTGCCGAGCTCAGTCACCTCGCCCGAGCGTGTCCCGCAGGGTCTCGAACAGGATTGTGGTGCTCGTCGCACCGGGATCCTGGTGTCCCACGGAGCGCTCGCCGAGATAGCTGGCCCGGCCTTTGCGCGCGATGAGCGGCGTGACGCGGTCGCGACCGTCAGCAGCGGCTTGTGCCGCGGCCACGAGCGCGGCGCTGAGATTGCTGGAGGCTCCAGCCTCGAGCGCCCCCACGGCCGGCGTCATCGCGTCGACCATGGTCTTGTCGTCGAGATTCGCCTTGCCTCGGGCGACGACACCTTCGAGCCCGGCTCGGACGGCTGCTGCCAGGTGGGCCGGGTCGACCTCGTTGGCGTCGCCGAGTGCCGTGCCGAGGCGCAGGAAAAATGTGCCGTAGAGCGGGCCGCTTGCGCCACCCACTGTTGAAATCAACTTCATGCCGGCCTGCTTGAAGAGCGTACCGGCGTCGCCGTCGCGAAGGGCCGGCAGGATCTCCCGGACGGCGGTCATCCCCCGGTCCATGTTGATGCCGTGGTCGGCATCGCCGATGGCCGAATCCAGCTGCGTCAGCTCCTCACGTGCATCGCGGATCCGGTCGGCAAAGAGCTCCAGCGACGAGGCGAGCTCGGCAGTCGTGATCGCCATGGCTTACTCGCCTCGATCAATCACGCGTGCCCCTCAGACGCCCCAGCGGAGAGCGGGTGTGTGGACCGGTGCGTCCCAGTACCGGACGAACTCGTCATCGAGCTTGAGGAGGGTGATCGAGCAGCCTGCCATCTCCAGCGAGGTGATGTAGCTGCCGACGAGATTCCGCTCGATCGTTACGCCGCGGCCATCCAGGATCTCGGCCAGCTTGCGGTAGACCACGTATAGCTCGATGAGCGGCGTACCACCCATCCCGTTGACGAAGGCGACGACTCGATCGCCGCGGTTGAACGGCAGGTCCTCGATGATCGGCATCGCCAGGGCCTCGGTGATCTCGTCGGCCGTGGCGAGCTTGCGGCGCTCCCGGCCCGGCTCACCGTGGATGCCGACTCCGATCTCCATCTCGTCGTCGCCGATCTCGAAAGTCGGCTTGCCGGCGGCGGGCACGGTGCACGAGGTGAGGGCCATGCCCATCGAGCGAACGTTGTCCTGGACCTTCTCGCACAGCGCCTTTACCGTCGCCAGGTCGGCTCCGGCTTCGGCCGCGGCGCCCACGATCTTCTCGGCCAGGACGGTGCCGCCGACGCCGCGGCGACCCGCGGTGTACAGCGAATCCTTGACCGCGACGTCATCGGCGATGACGACGGCTTCGACGTTGATGCCTTCGGCTTTGGCGAGCTCGGCCGCCAGGTCGAAGTTCATGATGTCGCCGGTGTAGTTCTTGACGATATGCAGGATGCCGGCACCGCCGTCCACCGCCTTGGTCGCGGCCAGCATCTGGTCCGGGACAGGGGACGTGAAGACGGCACCCGGGCAGGCCGCATCGAGCATCCCGAGCCCGACGAAGCCGCCGTGCATGGGCTCGTGGCCGGAGCCACCGCCCGAGATGATTCCGACCTTGCCGTGCCGCGGGGCGTCGCGCCGGACGACGATGTTGGGTTCCTCGATGCGGATCAGGTCGGCGTGGGCACGCGCCATGCCGGCGAGCTCCTCGTCGACCAGTCGATCGGGTGTGTTGATGAGCTTCTTCATCGCTCCTCCGGCCGCTCAGCGGCTAACCGTCGGGCGGTAGTCGGGCCGCCCGACGCAATCGACTATCTGCTTTATGAAGATGTCGTGTGACGAGCGGTGACTAGCCTGTCGTCCCCATGATGTGAACCATGAAGTTCGTGAATGCGAGGTTGTAGACAAGCCATGCCAGGGCGCCGCCGACGAGCGGACCAACCACGGGGATCCATGAGTAGGACCAGTCGGAGTCGCGCTTCCCCGGGATCGGCAGCAGGAAGTGGGCGATGCGTGGCCCGAGGTCACGGGCGGGGTTGATCGCGTACCCTGTCGTGCCGCCGAGCGACAGGCCGATGACGACGACCAGGAGGGCAACCGGCAGAGCGCCGAGGGAAGCCAGGCCGGCCTTGCCGTTGTTGCCGAAGGCGAAGATCACGAACACGAGAACGAAGGTGCCGATGACCTCGCTGACGAAGTTCCAGACGGTGCTGCGGATCGCCGGTCCGGTGCTGAAGACCGCCAGCTTGAGGTCCGCGTTCTCCGTTTCTGCCCAGTGCGGCAGATAGTGCAGATAGACCAGCACCCCACCGAGGAAGGCGCCGACGAACTCCCCCGCCCAGTAGACCGGCACGGCATCCCACGGGATCCCACCGTTGAGGGCAACCGCGAGAGTGACCGCCGGGTTGAGATGGGCGCCGCTGATGGGTCCGGCCACGACCACGCCGCAGAAGACGGCCAACCCCCACGCGAACGTGATGACGATCCAGCCGCTGTTCTGCGCCTTCGAGCGGTTGAGCAGGACCCCGGCGACGACGCCGTCCCCGAGCAGGATCAGCGTGCCCGTTCCCAACACCTCCGCCAGGAAGATCTCCAATGGATGCGCCATGTTTCACCCTCCACTACCACTAGACCGAACCTAGACGGCCGACGCGCGGGGTTCCCGCCCTCGAGAGGCAAAGAAAAAAGTCCGCGCCTCGGCATCACTGCCGAGACGGGACTTTTCACATCATGTCCCGAGGAAAGGCAAAACGGTTCTACTCCTCGGCGAGGATCGTTGTCAAGGGGCCCCGGGCCCGATTTCGATTCGGTTGCGGAATCGACGACAGAGCTTCGGCCAATGCCTCCGCCGCGGACGGGCTGAGCGCGATGCTCTCAGCGAGGCGCAGACAGGACAACGCTTCGTCATAGCTGCCGATGAGCCCGTAGGCAAGGACGGGATGCGGCAGGAGGTCCAGCTCGGCACGCGACATGTGCATCAGCACGAGGCCCGGGGTGATGACTGTGCCGACCCCCGGACGTCGGGGATGCTCGGCGAGCGAGCGTCGTAGCCCGGTCGAGTCCAACGCGAGACAGTGCACGAGGCCGAGCCCACCCAGATCGGCTACTCGGGCAGCGATTGCCGGACGTCGCGTCAGCACGATCGCGATCCCGAGCCACTGGACGACGAAATCGACTGCCGCTTCGTCGGCATTGAGCCCGTGCACCGTGTCGAAATCGAGCGCGAGCGCCGGACCGGCATTCGCGGCGCACTCCACGACGGTCGCAAGGTCGATGTCGCGCAGCATGAGACCGGGGTTGAGGCCCTCGAGGCCCTTGGGCATGTGGCGGCCCGCCTGAGCAACCAGGACGCGCGGCATGTGAGGCCGGCCAGGATCGGGCGCCAAGGGATGACGGGCGAGCGGCGAGCGGTCGGTCGCCAGCGAACCCTCAGCCATTGAACGTCCACAGGTTCGCAGAACTCGTGGTCACGCCCACCGCCCCTGCCGCGAGGATGGCCCGGACGTCGGCCTCGGTGCGGACGAACCCCCCCGCCAGGACCGGTACCCGGAAGCCCGGCATGAGGTGCGCAACCGATGGCAGGACCACGCCAGGGAGAATCTCGACAATGTCCGGATCCGAGCGACTGATCGCACTGAGGGCTCCGTCGAGATGGCTTCGGCGTGAGAGCAGCAGTCGCTCGACGGCGACGGCGCCTTCCTGCCGGATCACCGAGATCAGCTGGCCGTGGGACGTAATGATCGCGTCCACCCCGGAGCGGGCGAGCCAGCTCACCCCCGCCGCGTCGGCCCGCACCCCGTCGATCAAGTCGAGGTGCGCAGCGACGAGCTTGCGGGCATCGTGCGCGCGTCTGACCGTGGCGCCAAGCAGCAGCCCGTTGCCACGCAGGATGAACAGGATCGGGACGCGGCTTGCGAGCGCGGCATCCAGCGTCGCGTCAGATACGATCGCCGCGCAGCACGGCGCATCCGCGAGGCGGGCAACGAAGTCGTTCGCAGAGGGCGGCGCGTATGTCACCATCGCCAGCCCGGGATTCACCTCGCATGATGCTTCTTAGCCGCTGCGGAAGCATAGCTCGCGCGTCGACCCGGCCCCCGAATGACGGCTGGATCCGCAGGGTCCGGGCGGGCGCCGTGGCCTTCGCCGAGATGGCTTTTCAGGGCTCTCCCACGACGAGCGCCGCGTTCAAGCCGCCGAAGCCAAACGACGTCGAGAGCACCCGCCGATAACGGCCCGGTCGGCCAACGCGCAGGAGGCCGGGCAGGCGAGCGGCGATCTCCTCATCGGGTACCTCGAGGTTGATCGAGGGCGGAGCCCAGCTGTCGCGGATCGTCAGGGCGGCGATCGCCGCCTCGATCGCGCCGGACGCGCCGAGCGGATGCCCGTAAAAGGCCTTCGTCCCGCTCACCGGAACAGTCTTCGCCCGATCGCCGAGGGCCAGGACGATCGCACGGGCTTCGGCCAGGTCACCGATCGGCGTCGACGACGCATGGGCGTTGACGTAGTCGATCTCGTCGGGCAGGTCGCCGCCGTTTTCGAGGGCGATGCGCGCGGCGCGGGCCGCTTCGATGCCATCGGCCCGAGGCTGGACCATGTGGTGGCCGTCGGACGTTGCGCCGTAGCCTCGAACCTCGGCGTACGGCAGCGCGCCCCGGCGTTCGGCGTTCTCGGCGAGCTCAAGGATCAGGAGGGCCGCGCCCTCGCCCATGACGAAGCCGTCTCGACCGGCGTCGAACGGCCGGGCGGCACGTTCTGGCTCTTGATTGCGGTGGGTGGACAGGGCCCGAATGATGTCGAAGGCGCCGAACGCGAGCGGGCTGAGCGGGACTTCGACGCCGCCCGCGATCGCCGCGTCGATCTCCCCTGATCGGATAGCGCCCAGCGCCTCGCCGATCGCGACCGTTCCCGACGCGCACGAGTTCGCTGTCGAGAGGATCGGTCCGCGGATGCCCATGGCGATCCCGAGATTGGCCGGCGCCGCCCCGCCAAAGACGGCCAGGGCAAGGGTGGCGGAGACGGAGCGCAATCCGCGCGCGAGGTACCGCTCGTGCTGCTCCTCGGCGTAGGCGATGCCGCCGAGCGCGCTGCCCAGGTAGATTCCCGTGCGCTGGGCAAGGGCGTCGCCGAACTGGCCCGGATCGAGCCCGGCGTCGGCGAGGGCGAGGCGCCCGGCGACGAGCCCGAACTGGCTGAATCGGTCGAGCTGCCGGGCGGTCTTGGGGTCCATGTAGGCGAGTGGGTCGAAGTCATCGACCTGGGCCGCAACCTGCGAGCGGAAGGGACTCGGGTCGAAACGATCGATCCGCCGAACCGGCGAGGTCGTGGCGCACAGGCCGGCGCGGAACGCATCGACGCCCGTGCCGGCCGGGGTCACAACGCCGATGCCCGTGATCCAGACTCGCCGTTCAGTTGCGGTCGGTGACATGGTCACGTGGCCTGATACGTCGCCGGAGGTGATTCGGACGTCGCGAGCGTCTCGGCCAGTGCCCGGAACGTCGCCAGCGTGCGAGCGGCGATCGGCCGGACGAAGAATCGGTTGGCCAGATTCGGGAAGACATCTGGGCCGGCGACCGTCCCCAGGACCGGGAAACGAAGTGCGCGGCTGAAATCGTGGTCGATCGAGATGCGGCAACCGCCGTCGGTCGGCTCGATGCGCCAGGTCACGTCCATCCCGGCACTGGCGCCGCCCAGGTGTCGAAACCGGAGGCGGCGCAAGGTGGGTTCGGACCAGGTTCGCGCACGCCATACGACCGGGAGGCCGAGGCCCAGAACCTCGATCAGCGGCCGGCGAGCGACCATCTCGGCCGTAATCGACCCGTCGGCGTGCCGGGCCAGCACCCGAACCCGGACGTAGTGCGGCAGCAGTCGAGGCCACCGTTCGACATCTCTGGCGAGCTCGAAGACGAGGTCGGCCGGAGTGGCGACGTCGAGCGAGATCGTCGAGCGCATCAACCAGACCGCCCGACCGCGGAACCGTTCACGGGGCCAGGAGCTCGGCGAGGAATCGAGGATTGAGGGCCCGGCCGGCGGGCACGAGGTCTCCCATGACGAGCCCAAGCGTTTGTCGGACGCGTACCCGTTCGGCGATTCGCCGCGCCGCGTATTCCAGGAGCGGCGGTTGTCCGAGGAAGGCCTGCACGAGCCAGCTGAGACGGTCCTTCATCGCGAACTGGGACGTCATCGCCCTCGCGTACGTACCCCTGGCGCCCGGGCGGCCGGCGAGCCAGCGATCGACGCACAGAGCTGCGAACTCAGCCGAGACGAGGGCGCGATGGATGCCTTCACCCGTGAATGGGTCCAGGAATCCGGCGGCGTCGCCGATGAGCCACCACCCTGGTCCCTCGCGGCGGGTCACGCGATGGCCGACCGGTGCGGCTCCTTCGATCGAATCGCAAATCTCGTCGAGGTGCCACGGGCCCGGATCGTCGGCAGCCGGGGCGATGCTCGCCAGGATCTGCGCCGCAACGCCTTCGGCGCCCTCGCCCCTCAGTCGGGCGCGCCAGGTCGGCCCCAGGACGATCCCGACGTTGAGCCGGCCGCGCGGCACTGGCGCGAGACCCACGTATGCGTCGGCCAAGATGCCCATGCGGGCGTCACGAGGGGTGTCGCGGCGCGGATCAGCCAGATGGAAGGTGAGGCCGACGCGATCGAAGCGGGGTCGGCGTGCGACGCCGAGTGAGCGGGCGACCGTCGATCGGATGCCATCGGCACCGATGACCGCCCGAGCGCGTTCGGTGGACGGGGCGGCGCCCCGGCCGGCCGCGTCGGCCACTCCGGTCCCTGGGGCCAAATCGACGTCCAGTGTCGTGCCCCCACCTGAGGTCGGCCTCACGCCGGTGACGCTCACGCCGGTTCGGACCTCGACGCCGGATTGCCGAGCGAGGTCGAGTAGGGCCGGATCGAGCCTCGCCCGATCGAGCCCCACAGCCGGAGCCGACAGCGACCCATCGTCCCCGTAGGTCAGCCGGAAGGTCGCGCCTCGGGACGTCTCAACGCGCATCGCCGGGATCGGTTGGACGACGGCCGCGACGGTCTCCGGATCGAGGCCGATGCGGCGCAGCGCACCGACGGCCGCCGGCGAGGCAAAGACCCCACCCGCGCGCCAGCGGTAGGCGGCCGCGCGCTCCACGAGGGCGACCTCGCGGCCGGCCCTTGCCAGGAGGGTCGCGACTGCGGCCCCCGCCGGCCCACCGCCGACGACCAGCACCTCGAGGGTCACGGCCCCGTCTCCAGCGCGGCGGCGACCCGTGATTCCGTTGGTACCGATGTTACGGCGGCGATCGCGTACCGGTGGCGCAGGAAGGCGTACGCGATGTAGACCGGTCGAAGGCCCGCGCGTGCCATCAGGCCCTTCATTTCCGACGGGGTGTAAGCCCGGAGCACCGAGAGGGGAGCGTCGTGGCGGGTGAGCCGGTTGCGAGTTGCGAGTCGACCCAGCAGCCAGGCGCCGATCCAGCCGAGCCGGCTGCGGCTCAGATCGTTGACGATCACCCCGACCCGAGCGACGCGCCGCATCTCGGCGAGGAACCGCACCGCCTCATCCGGCTGGAGATGGTGGAGGACGAGTGAAGCGTGGACGACGTCGTGGCTGCCGTTCGACGCGCTCAGGGCCTGACCGTCGCCGACTGCAAGTCGCAGTCCCTCCGCGTCTCGTACGCCAGGATCCAGGCGGCGCGCGGCCTCGATGACCTCGGGGCGACTGTCGATCGCCGTGATCGACAGCGGTGGGTGTCCTTCGCCACCGGCCGATCGCGCCAGGGCGAGCGGAATGTCGGCGGCACCCGTGCCGACGTCGAGGAAGCTGACCATCCCGGATCGTCGCCCGACGAGGGCCGCCAGCGCTCGACGGCTCAACTCGACACCGCCAAGCCAGCGGTTGATGCGCCGGAGGTCGCGCAGGTTGCCAGCAAGCGCGACGGGATCATCCAGCGGACCGTCCAGCAACTCGGCAGTACCGGCGAGTCGGCGCATCGCGAATCCATCCAACCTCGGATCGAGGCCCGTCCGATCCATGGTGGCCAAGGCTACATCTCGCGACGCATCGAGCCACTCAGCGCCCGGTCGAGCTTCGCGAGGCCTGATCGAGCCAAGCACTCACTGGACAACCGGAGCGTCGCGGGCGACGATCGGTCGATGGTCGTTCCAGGAGTTCCAGACATCCCAGTGCTACGCGGAGAGCGCGTCGTCCTGCGCCCGCTTCGCGAGGACGATCGCCCGCGTCTCCGCGAGATCCTCGCGGAGCCATCGGTCGCGATCTGGTGGGACACGCGCGGGCCGGACGTCAGCCTCGATGAGCTGTACGCGGAGAGCCAGGACGCGGCAAGCGGGGTGACGCCCTTTGCGATCGATCTCGACGGCGAGCTGATCGGCACGATCGAGTACTACGAGAAGAGCGAGCCCGATTACCGCCACGCCAGCATCGACCTGTTGGTCGACACGGCCCACCAGAATCAGGGTTTCGGGTCCGAGGCGATCCGGACCCTGGCGCATTACCTGTTCGAGGTCCGGGGCCACCACCGGCTGACCATCGATCCGGCGGTTGCCAACGAGCGCGCCGTCCGAGCGTATGGTCGGGTCGGATTCCGCCCGGTCGGGATCATGCGGGACTACGAGCGCGGCCTCGACGGCTCCTGGCACGACGGCCTGCTGATGGACATGCTCCCCGGGGAACTCACGTAGCCCGACCCCTGAATCTGAGCCCGTGCGCGAGACGAAACGCGTCTCGCGGCCGATCCGGGCCGAACCGCCTTAGCCCGAACGTCGAGTCTGCCGGCGCCCCAGCCGGTATTCGACGGAGGGCCTGGCGATGTTCGACAGCACCTACCCGGCGTTCGAAGGCGCGTACGCGGCCCACAGGATGCCCCTGTTTCGATGGCTCGTCGCGACGACGCGCGATGCTGACATGGCAGAGGACGTCACGCAGGAGGCGTTCATCCGGCTCGCCCGCGAGCTGGACGCCGGACGGCCGCCGGACAACGCCGGCGCCTGGCTGCACCGCGTCGCCGCCAACCTCGTGGTCAGCGCAGCACGTCACCGCGTGGTCGTCGACCGCGCCGCTGACCGTCTGCCGTCGCCGTCGGAGTACCCCTCGCCCGAGGGCCTGGTCGTCGAAACGGAACGGTTCACTGCCCTTCGGGCTGCACTTGCCGAGCTGTCCCCCGTCGAGCGGCAGGCGGTGCTCCTCTCCGCCCAGGGCTTTCTCGGATCGGAGATCGCGGCGCGAAGCGGCCGATCCGAGGCGGCAGTGAGGACCCTCATCTGCCGGACGCGCGCAAAGCTGCGGGCTCGGCTCTCGACCGAGGGCCTCGCCGCCTAGTTCGAACTCTCGCCAGCCGACGAGCCATCCAGGGCAGCGGGCCTGCTCGTATGCGGCTGCGAATCTCAGCCCGATTCGGGTCGAGAAACGGGGGGTTGCGGCCGTATCATCGGCGCGCTGTGGTCGAGGCCGCCGGACGTCGAGCGTTCATCGGACGGGACGCTGAACTGACCCGTCTCCGCGGCCTCTTCGCGGTCGCGAGCGCCGGCGATGCGCGAGCCCTCGTGATCGGCGGCGAAGCCGGCGTCGGAAAGACACTACTCGTCAGCCGGTTCACGCAAGAGGCCGCCCTTGGCGGCGCAACGGTCCTGACGGGCGCCTGTCTCGAGGTCGGTGCCGGAGGCATCCCCTACGCGCCATTCGTCGAGGCGCTCCGAGCCCTGGTTCGAGCCACCGACCCGGCGCGGCTGCCGGCGCTGCTGGGTCCGGGTCGCGGCGAGCTCTCCCGACTCCTTCCGGAACTGGCGGCCCGAAAGGCCGAAGTGCCCGCGCCCGAGCCGGATGCGACCGCCCAGAACCGCCTCTTCGAGCTGATCCTCGGGGTCGTCGAGCGACTGGCGGCGGCTTCTCCGGTCGTGATCGTCGTCGATGACCTGCAATGGGCGGATCGGCCATCGCGCGATCTCCTGGGGTTCCTGATCCGCGGCCTGCGGTCGGCGCGCGTCCTGACGGTTCTGACCGCACGCAGCGAAGATCTCGCGGGCCGCTCTTCGGTCCTCGGGTTCGTCGCGGAACTGGAGCGCGACGACAACGTCGAACGGCTCGAGTTGCGCCGCTTCGGCCGAGCCGAGGTCGCGCGCCAGGTGGCGGCCCTGACGGGAGGGGAAGCGGATCCGCGATTGGTCGATCGCGTCTTCGAGCGCAGCGATGGCAATCCCTTCTACGCGGAACAGCTGGTCGCGTCAGTCGAGGCCGGTGATGGCGGGGACCTTCCGCCGCGGCTTCAGGACATCCTTCTCGCCCGGATCGCCGAGCTGTCGCCGGCAGCCCAGGAGGTCCTTCGCGCGGCCTCGGCCGCGGGCCGCCGTCTCGATGACCAGCTCCTGGGAGCGGCCGTCGAGCTGACGCCGCGCCAGCTTCGCGAGCGCCTTCGGGAAGTCGTTGCGAGCGGCATCCTGGTGCCGGTCGCGGGCGCCGACGGGCAGCCCGCCTACGCCTTCCGGCACGCACTCCTCCAGGAGGTTGTCTATCGAGAGCTCTTCGCCGGCGAGCGCGTGCGACTCCACGCAGCGTTTGCGGCCGCGCTCGAGGCGCGCGGCGAGACCGACAGCACGGCAGTCGAGCCCGCAGAGCTTGCCTATCACTGGGACCTTGCGAGGGAGCCCACGAAAGCCCTGCCGACCATCGTCGCGGCGGCTCGGGCGGCCGAACGGGTGTACGCCTATTCGGTCGCGCTGCGGCATTTCGAACGGGCCCTCGAGCTCTGGCCGCGGGTCCCGAACGCGAATTGGATCGTCCCGGGCGGCCAGGTCGACCTGATCCGGGGCGCGGCCGAGGCCGCCATGCTGGCCGGAGATGGCAAGCGGGCGATCGAGTTCGGGCGCGCCGCCCTCAACGCGGTGGATTCCACAGCGGATCCGGGTCGCGCCGCGGTCCTCCAGGAACGGCTTCGCTGGTTCCTGTGGGAGGCAGGCGAGCGGCGCGCCGCCGAGGAGGCCGTGCGAGCGGCGGAACGCCTGATCCCCATCGAGCCTCCGTCGGCGGCTCGGGCGGGAGTTCTTGCGCACCTCGCCGGGATCGAGCTGTTCAGCGGCCAGTACGCGGAGTCGCGCGACCACGCTCGGGAAGCGGTCCGGGTGGCGCGTGTGGCGGGGGCTGCCAACGAGCAGGCACTGGGACTCGGCATCCTGGGATGGGATGAAGCGGTCCTCGGGGACGTCGAGTCTGGCGTCGCAACCTTCCAGGAAGGGCAGCGGATCGCCGAGACGTTCGGCTCGGTCGAGGGGATCGCTCTCGGCGCAACGAATCTCGCGTCGCTCTTCGATCGCGTCGGCCGAACCGCCGACGCATTGGACGTCGCGCTGAAGGGGTTCGAGGCGATGCGCCGTCTCGGGGTCGAACGGACGTACGGCGGCCTGCTCCTTGGTTATGCGGCAAAGGCCGAGTTCGTCCTCGGCCGTTGGGACGAGGCGGACCAGACGACTGCCGGCGCCCTCGGTCGCGGGGCTCAGGGCCGCCCAGCCCTCTGGTTGCTCATCAACCGCGCTCGGCTCCTGACGGGACGCGGCCGCTTCAATGAAGCTGCCGAAGGCCTGAGCCGTGCCCGTTCAATCGAGGAAGACCTGGGTGGCACCGAGTTCTGGTCGCCACTGCTCGAAGCGATCGGCGAGCTCGGCGCCTGGCAGGGGCGGCCCGAGGCGGTGCGGCCGGCCGCCGATGAGGGTTTGCGGCGGGCGCTCGAATCGGGGCCGCCGGACCCGGCGCTGGCGTGGCTCGCGGCACTGGCGTTGCGGGCCGAGGCGGACGTCGCCGAGCAGGCGCGCTCTCGCCGCGACGAGGCCAGCGTCGCGGAGGCCCGACGCCGCGGCGCGGAGCTGATGGCGCGGATCCGTCGGGCGATCCCGGCCCTCGAGGCGGAGTCCGGCCGTGGTGCAGCCGACAGTCAGGAAGCATTCGGGGTAACTGACCGTGCGCGCACGGCGGCCCTGTCACGCCTGTGCGACGCCGAGTACGAGCGACTCGAGGGCAAGAACCTCGCGGCGTCATGGGCAGCCGTCGCGGACGCCTGGACGTCGGCCGGTCGACCGTTTCCCACCGCATACGCCCGGTGGCGCCAGGCAGAAGCCGTCCTCGAAGGGGGAGGCCAGCGCGCCGACGCGAGGCCCGCCCTGCAAGAGGCGATGGCGATCGCCGATCGGCTCAGCGCCCAACCGCTTGCAACCGAGGTCGGACTTCTGGCCCGCCGCGCCCGGATCAATCTCGCCGGCGGGGAGGCGGGCGCCGAACAGGCCACGCTCGACGCCGGAGCCTTGACGGTCGACACCACCGCCCCATACGCATTTACCGCCCGCGAGCAGGAGGTGCTCCGACTCGTCGCCGGCGGCTGGACGAACCAGCAGATCGCGGACGCGCTCTTCATCAGTCGGAAGACCGCGAGCGTCCACGTCTCGAACATCCTGGGGAAGCTCGGTGTCGGCTCTCGGACCGAAGCGGCCGCGGTCGCCCACCGTCTCGGGCTCGGCCGCGACGCTCCGTCGCCGCCCGATTCGGTGGCTTCTGCGGGCGTCGCGGGTCGGTAATCTACGGTACCCTTGGCCCGTCCTTGAGAGCCGGTCCCGTGAGGCCGGCGTACCGGTCCAGAGAGGCCGGGTAAGGAGGCTCGATCGACCGTGTCCGGGTCAGTCCGCACCCACGTGTCTCCCCCGTGACGGCGCCGTCGATCGTTCCGCCGCTTCCGTGGTCAGATTCCGTCGTCGATCCGCGCGTCGGCAACCTTGGGCCGGCCCTCCTCGCCCTCGAAGACGGAACCGTCTTCCGTGGCGTCGCGTTCGGAGCGCCGGTCTCGGCCGGCGGCGACCTCGTCGCGAACACAAGCCAGACGGGCTACCAGGAAGTCTGCACAGATCCCTCGTACGCGGGCCAGGTCGTCGCGATGACCTACCCCCTCATCGGCAACTACGGGCGTCTGGAGGAGGACGACCAGAGCCTCCGGCCGTGGCTCCGGGGCCTCGTCGTGGCCACTGCGACCGCGGCCGTCCTCGAGGATGCTCGCCAGCTCGCGACGCTTCTGCGCGAGGCGGGGATCCCGGCCATCGCCGGTGTCGATACGCGGACGCTGGCCCGCCACCTCCGCGCGACGGGCTGCCTGCGCGGCGTCCTGACAGCGCCCGGCGAGGCCGATGAGGAGGCCGCGGTGGCGGCGGCGCGTGCGGTCGTCCGATGGGAGGACCAGGACTTCGTCTCGGAAGTCTCGCCGGCGGCGGTTGCCGACTTCGGCGACGCGGCCGAGGGCGGACCGCTTGTGGCGATCGTCGATTACGGGCTCAAGTCGAACATTGTGCGATCCCTGCGCCGCCGCGGCGCGCGGGTTCGGGTCCTGCCGCACACGGCAACCACCGCCGATGTCCTGGCGGCCGACGTGAGTGGCGTGATCCTCTCACCGGGGCCGGGCGATCCCGCGCGCCTCGAAGGACCGACGGCCATCGCCCGGGCAGCGATCGCGGACGGCCGGCCACTCCTCGGTATCTGCCTCGGCCACCAGGTCGTCGCGCGAGCGGCCGGCGCCGAGACGCGCCGCCTCCGTTTCGGGCATCACGGTGCGAACCACCCCGTTCGCGACCTCGACAGCGGGCTCGTCCAGGTCACCGCCCAGAATCACGAGGTCCAGGTCATGGCCGAGTCATTGCCGGCCGGCAGCGGGTTCCGCGTGAGCCAGGTAAACCTGAACGACGGCTCGGTCGAGGGGTTGCGCCATGCCAGGCTGCCGATCGAGACCGTCCAGTACCACCCGGAGGGCGGTCCCGGACCGCTCGACGCGCTGGCCGTCTTCGATCGCTTTGTCGCGGCCGCATCGACATACGCCGGGATGGGCGGAACATCGCCACGGTGACGGTCGGCAAGCCCGAGTCGGTCCTGATCCTCGGATCGGGCCCGGTCGTCATCGGCCAGGCGGCAGAATTCGATTACGCAGGAACCCAGGCCTGTCGCGCCCTGCGAGCGGACGGCGTCCGGACGATCCTGGTCAACTCCAATCCGGCCACGATCATGACCGACCCGTCCGTCGCCGACGTCGTCTACCTCGAGCCTCTGACCGTCGCGAGCGTGGAGGCGGTGATCGCCCGCGAGCGGCCCGAGGGACTCCTCGCCGGGCTCGGTGGCCAGACGGCGCTGAACCTGGCCATGGACCTCGCCCGGGCCGGCGTGTTGGATAGGTTTGGGGTGCGCCTCCTTGGGACGCCACTCGCCGCGATCGAGATGGCGGAGGATCGCGAGGCCTTCCGATCCCTCCTGGACCGGATCGGGCAGCCTTACGCGCCGTCGGCGATCGTCGAGGGTGCCACGGAAGAGGAGCGCCGGGCTTCGGGGGACGCCGCCCTCGCGGAAATCGGCCTGCCGGCGATCATCCGGCCGGCATTCACGCTGGGCGGCACCGGCGGCGGCATCGTCGAGGCCGAAGACGCGTATCGGGAGCGCGTCCGGACCGGCCTGCGGACGAGCCCTATCGGGCAGGTCATGGTCGAGCGCTGCCTCGTCGGCTGGCAGGAGATCGAGTACGAGGTGATGCGCGACGCCGACGACACCTGCATCGCGGTGTGTGGCATGGAGAACGTCGATCCGCTGGGCGTCCATACCGGCGATTCGATCGTCGTCGCACCGATCCAGACCTTGCCTGACCAGGTCCACCAGCGGCTCCGCAGCGCGGCTCTGGCGATCATCCGGGCACTCGGCGTCGAGGGTGGCTGCAATGTCCAGTTCGCCCTCTCGCCGGACTTCAGCCGGTACGCCGTGATCGAGGTGAACCCGCGGGTCAGCCGCAGCTCCGCCCTCGCATCCAAGGCGACCGGCTACCCGATCGCGCGGGTCGCGGCCCAGATCGCCATCGGCCGGCGCCTGGCCGAGATTCCCAACGTCGTGACGGGCACCACCGTGGCCGCCTTCGAGCCGGCCCTCGACTACATCGTCGTGAAGCTGCCGCGCTTCCCGTTCGACAAGTTCCCGACCGCCGACCGTTCACTGGGGAGCCAGATGAAGGCGACGGGCGAGGTGATGGCGATCGACCGGACGTTCGGGGCGGCGCTCAACAAGGCGCTTCGCGGGCTCGAGCAGGCCGGCGCCGGGCCACTCGCCGAGGATCCGTCGTGGACGCCGACGTTCGACTACCTGGCGGCCGTCTACGGCCGGTTGCCGAACGACGACCCGGACGCCGCCGACGACGATGGGGGCGACGAGGACGCGCCGATCCGCTGGATCGACGAGACGGGCACGGCCTGCGAGTCCACGCGACACGCCCAACGGACCGCGGCGCCGATCGTCCTCCGCCGGTTCCTGGCGCCGTCCGATAGCCGGCTATGGCGGATTCTGGGGCTTCTCCGGCGCGGCATTCCGGATCGGGTGATCGTCGGCGCGACCGGGATCTCGCCGTGGTTCGTGACCGAGCTCCAGCGGAACGTGGCCCTCGAGGCCGCCGTCCGGGACGCCGGTGCGAGACTCATCGACCCCGCGGACATCGAGGCCGCGCGTCTCCTCGCGACGGTGAAGCGGGCGGGCTTCGGCGACCGCGAGCTCGCGGCGTTGGCCGGCACGACGGCCACGGCCCTGCGCGATACTCGCCTCGCTCTCGGGCTCGTGCCGGGCTACGCAATGGTCGACACCTGCGCCGCTGAGTTCGCGGCCGAAACACCGTATTTCTACGCAACGTATGGGGCCGCGGGCTCGACGCCCGAGGCGCCGCCGGTCAGCCGACCGGCGGCGCTCGTGATTGGCAGCGGGCCGGTCCGGATCGGGCAGGGGATCGAGTTCGATTACTGCGCCGTCCAGGCGGCGGATACGCTGCGGCGAGCGGGCTGGAGCGCGGTCATGATCAATTCCAACCCCGAGACGGTCTCGACCGACTTCGACGCCTCGACGCGCCTTTACTTCGAGCCGCTCGACGCCGAGAGCGTGCGCTCCGTGATCGACGCGGAATCGATTCCAGCGGGCGCTGGCGCCGGCGAGGGGCCCCCCGTCGGTCTCCCCGACGACGGGCTGCTGCCGGCGGTCGTCGCGTTCGGCGGCCAGACCCCCCTCAACTTGGCGGCCACGCTCGCGGCCGGTGGCGTGCCCCTCCTGGGCTCGCAGCTCGAGGCCATCGACCAGGCCGAGGAGCGGACGCGCTTCGCGGCCCTCCTCGATCGTCTCGGCATTCCGCAACCCGAAGGCGGCATGGCCCACTCGATCGAGGAAGCGCTGACACTCGCTGATCGGATCGGGTACCCGGTCATCGTCCGGCCGTCCTTCGTGATCGGAGGCCTCGCCATCGACTTCTGCTACTCGCCGGAGGACCTGGCGCGCCAGCTGACGGCTGCGACGGTCGTCGATCCCGATCGACCGGTACGGATCGACCGTTACCTCGAGGGGGTCGAGGTGGACGTCGACGCGGTTAGCGATGGCGAGTCCGTCCTGATTCCGGGGCTGCTCGAGCACATCGAGCGCGCGGGGGTCCATTCGGGCGACTCCGTCGGGGTCTTCCCGCCCCAGACGGTCTCCGAGGGCGACCAGCAGCTCATCGTGTCGACGATGGAGCGCATCGCCGTCGCCCTTGGCGTGCGAGGCCTGGTGAACGCCCAGTTCATCGTGCGTGACGACGGCGTCTACCTCATCGAGGTCAACCCCCGGGCCTCGCGGACCGTCCCGTTCATGTCCAAGGTGACCGCGGTGCCGATGGTCGAGCTGGCCGTCAGGATCGCTCTCGGTGCGTCGCTCGCGGAGCTGGACCGGAGCGGCGGCCTCATCGAGCCGCCGCCGTTCGTCGCGGTCAAGGCACCCGTCTTTTCGACCGCCAAGTTGCGCGGGGTCGACCCCTCGGTCGGTCCCGGAATGCAGTCCACGGGAGAGGTCATCGGGATCCACGAGGATCCCCGAGTTGCGCTGGCCAAGGCGCTCCAGGGAGCCGCTCTGATTCCGCCTCGACGAGCCGAGGGCGACGAGGCGCCGCTTGCTCTTCTGTCGCTGGCGGATCGGGACAAGGAATCGCTGCCCCGACTGGCGGCCGCGCTGACGCTGGCCGGCTACCGGCTTGCCGCTACCCCCGGAACGCGGGCCGCGCTCGCCGCCGCCGGGTATGAGGCCGAGCCCGTCGCCAAGCTCGGCGAAGAGGTCGCCGGACCCGCGTCGTCCGATGCCGATCCTGCGGAGGTGCCGATCCTCGATCTCATCCGTTCCGGGGAAGTGCGGCTCGTCGTGAACACCCCGACCCCTCGATCAGGCGCGGTCCGTGACGCGGCGGCGATTCGTCACGCAGCCACGGCCGAGGGGATCCTGTGCCTCACCGCGGTCGAGACCGGCGTCGCCGCTGCCGAAGCGCTCGACCCGGCGATTGCCGACCGGTTGGCCGATGTCCGACCTCTCGGGGAGTGGCAATCGGTGGCTTTGAGTCACTCAGCCGCGAGCCGATCGGCTGCGAGTCGCGCGGCGGTGCCGGTGGGCTGAGGCGCGCCGGAGTGCCCGCACCTGCCGTCAGCCGAGGTTGGCGCCCTCGCGATCCCACTCGGTGTCTGGGTCGTACTCGAGCTTGTCAACGTAACACCACGTCCAGTTCTCACCCGCCTGGTGCGATTTGGCGACCGGGTGGTGCGTGGCGTGGAAGTGAGCCGTCGCGTGTCGGTTCGGGCTCTGGTCGCAGCATCCGACGTTGCCACAGGTCTGGCAGACCCGGAGGTGGACCCATTTGCTGCCGACCCGGAGGCATTCTTCGCAGCCCTCCGCCGACGGGCGGACCGCGGCATCGTGCAGGTCATCCAGGTGACGGCAATCGGGCATCGGTCGAATGCTAGCCCTTCGGGCCGGCGACGGCGTCAGACGGTGCGTTCGAGACCCCACCCTCTCGCAAGATCGTTCGAAAGCGTTACGTTTTCGAACAAACCGCGTGCAGGAGAGCCGCAGCGGCAGCTGAGCGAGGCCCTAACGGGGCACCCCGAGAGACCGGCCACGGAGCAACCGCGCGCAGTGCGCTAGCATCGGCCGGTGCCCATCCCGACCGTTCATTTCACTGACGAGCGCCTCGCGAACGGGCTGCGCCTGATCATCGCCCCGGATCACGTCGCGCCGGTCGCCTCCGTGAACCTCTGGTACAACGTCGGATCGAAGCACGAGGTGCCGGGCAAGACCGGCTTCGCCCACCTCTTCGAGCACGTGATGTTCCAGGGTTCCGGGCACGTCGCGAAGGCTGAGCACTTTGCGTTGATCCAGGCCGCCGGCGGCACCACCAACGCATCGACGTGGCTCGACCGGACCAATTACTTCGAGAACGTGCCCTCTCACGAGGTGGAGCTCGCGCTCTGGCTCGAGGCCGACCGGATGGGCACCCTACTGGCCGCCTTGAACCAGGAAAACCTCGACAACCAGCGCGACGTGGTCAAGAACGAGAAGCGCTCGTCCTACGACAACCGCCCCTATGGATCCTGGACGGAGAAGCTGCAGGGCCACCTCTTTCCGCCCGACCACCCCTACCATCACCCGACGATCGGTTCCATGGCCGATCTCGATGCGGCATCCGTCGACGACGTGGCCGCCTTCTTCCGGACGTATTACGCCCCGAACAACGCGGTGGTCACGGTCGTCGGCGATGTGGAACCGGACCAGGTCAGAGGCTGGGTCGAGCGTTACTTCGGGCGCATCCCGGCCAATCCATCGATTCCGCCGCTGGCCGACCTGTCCCTGCCCCCGACGCTCGGCCGCGAATCCCGCGAAACGGTGCCGGACAAGGTCCCCTTGCCCAGGATTTACTGGGGATTCCGCTCACCGGTTCTTGGCGACAGGCGCCTGTACGCGCTCGAGATTGCGTGCCAGATCCTGGCCGGCGGCAAGGGCAGCCGACTCCATCGCCGTCTCGTACGTGAGGAGCGGCTGGCCCAGGACGTCGCCATCTTCGCGCTCGGGTTCATCGGAGGATCGTCGCTGACGGCGGGCTGGGCGACGGCGCGGCCGGGCACCGACCTGCGCCGCCTCGAGGATGTCTACTGGGAGGAGCTCACTCGTCTCACGACCGAACCGGTTTCCAACGATGAGCTCGCCCGGGCAAAGGCCCTCGTGGAGGCCGACGAGCTGGGCGCGCTCGAGCGGGCCGACGAGCGAGCCGACCGACTGTCGATGTACGCGACGCTGCTCGACGACCCCGATCTGATCAACCGGACGCTGGCGCGTTACCTGGCCGTCGATGCGGAGGCGATTCGGGCCGTTGCCGCAAGCACGTTCCGGGAGGACAACCGAGCCGTCCTGACCTACCTGCCCGAGCGTGGCTCGGCAGACGATGTCGAGCTCACCGACGAGACGGATGCGGCGAGCGACGACGCCGAGACGAGCGACACCGAGGTCGCCGCGGTGACCGACGCTCGATGACCGATATCGTCGTCGCCGAGCGGCCCACCCCGGGCACGCCGCGCCCCTACGAATTCCCGCCGTTCGAGCGGCACATACTCGACAACGGCCTGTCGCTTCTCGTGGTCGACCTCCCGGCGCGCGAGCTCATCTCGGCGTTGCTGGTGATCCGCTCCGGCGCGGTCGACGAGGAGCCCGCAGACGCCGGCGCCACGGTCCTCGCAGCGCGGGCCCTCGCAGAAGGCACGCAGCGATACAGCGCGATCGAGCTCGTCGAGGCGACAGAACGGCTGGGCGCGTCACTCCATGCCGAAGCCAGCTGGGACGGCACCTGGGCGGGTGTCGACGTTCCGGCTGAGCGCCTCGGGCCCGCGCTCGCCCTGGTTGCCGAGCTGGTCGCTCACCCGACGTTCCCATCCGGCGAAGTGCAGCGTCTGCGCGAGGAACGCCTCAACGATCTCCTCCAGGCCCGGGCCGACACGCGCCGGCGTGCCGATGAGGCCTTCGCCGCGACCATCTATACCGGCGAGTCGCCGTATCACCGCCCGTCCGGAGGAACCCGCGAGACCGTCAGCCGGCTCGATCCCGCTCGGCTCCGCGCGGCGTGGGAGCGTGGCTTCGATCCACGCCGGATGACCTTGGTCGTCGCCGGCGATCTTCGCGGAATCGACGTGCTCGATCACGCCCGACGGCTGTTCGGCGGCCTGGAGGCCGCTGCCGTCGTGGTGCCCCTGGGCGAGATCCGGGCGGACTCGGCGGTCGGGACGGCCCACGTGCGGGTGCTCCAGCGGCCGGGCGCGGTCCAGACCGAGATCCGCGTGGGGCATCCAGGGGCCGCCCGGCGAATCCCCGACTATCACGCGGTGAGCGTGATGAGCACTATCCTCGGTGGCCTCTTCACGTCGCGCCTCAATCTCAAGCTGCGCGAGGAGAAGGGGTACACGTATGGGGCCGGCGCGGGCTTCGACCTGCGCCGCGGACCAGGCCCGTTCGTTGCGAGGGCCGCGGTCAACACCGACGTGACGGTCCCGGCTCTCATCGACCTGGTCGGGGAGCTGCGCCGGATCCGCGAGGCCCCCGTAACCGAGGCTGAGCTGCGCGCCGCCAAGGATTTCCTGATCGGCGTTTTCCCCCTGCGGTTCGAGACGGCCGGCCCCGTCGTCGGCGCCCTGTCCGGGCTCGTGGTGCACGACCTGCCCGACGACGAGCTGGCGCGCTATCGCCCTGCCATCGAAGCGGTCAGCGCCGAGGCGGTCCTGGCCGCTGCCCGAGCCCACATCGATCCGGAGCACGCGGCTGTCGTCCTCGTCGGTGACGTGGAGCGGTTCGGTCCCGAGCTCGAGGGCGCGGGCCTCGGGCCGATCGTCATCGAGCGCGACGATCCGGTGGCGTCGGAATCGGACGAGGGTTGATCGTCGTCGTCGGGATCCCAGGCGCGCCGCGTGCCAAGGGAGGCGACCCGGGCGGGCTCACCGCCGCGATCGCCCTCGCCGCCGGTCGATCTGGTGCGGACGTGGAGCTTGTGGGCCGCGTCAGCGACGACGCGACCGGCGACTCGATCGTGCTCGGGCTTGGCCGCGCCGGCGTCGGCCACGCCGCGCTCCTCCGCGATCCGGCGGCCACGACGCACCGAATCGAGCCAGCCGACCTTGACCTGGCGCTGCGCTACATCACCGCGTTCAACGTCTTGGTGCTCGCCGAGCCGGACGCGTCCGACCTCGTCCCCGTGGCAGCCGCCGCCGTCCAGTTCGCCGGGGGCCATCTCGTGGCCCTGGTCGGGAGCGGGTCGGGGGCTCCCGACGGCCTGCCCCAGGAGGCGACCGTCCTGACCGTGCCGCCGTCCGATCCTGACGCCGCGTTCGCCCGGCTCGTCGCCGCGTACGCTGTCGCCCTCGACGCCGGCCGCGACCCCGGCCCGGCCTGGCAGGACGCGACGCGATCGCGCGGCGCGGACCAGCTCAGCGGGTGAGGGCTTCGATCAACGACGGCCCGTCGTTGCGGACGTTGTTGACGAGGCGGTTCACCGGGTAGGCGGCGAGCCAGCCGTCCGGTGCGGGGCCGAGCAGCGCCGGGAGCTCGGCGAGGTCCGTGGTCGGTGCGACCCAGCGTCGCCAGGCGGAATCGTCGAGGACGACCGGCATCCGGTCATGGAGCTCGGCAACGATGTCGTTCGGGGTCGTCGTGATGATCGAAAACGTGCGCCGCACGTCACCCGTTTCGGGGTCGCGCCACCCAGCCCACAGGCCTGCCAGCGGCAGCGGTCGCCCGTCCTCACTGTGGATCCGATACGGCTGGCGGACACCATCCTCGATGCGCCACTCGTAGAACGAGTCGACCGGGACGACGCAGCGGCGACGGCGCATGGCCTCGCGGTAGGCGGGGCTCGAACTGAGCGTCTCGGCCCGCGCGTTGAACATCCGCGATGCGCTTCGGGCGTCGGTCGCCCAATGGGGGATCAATCCCCATCGGTACGCCACGATGGCCCTGTGGTCGTCACGCTGGACCAGGACGGCGCTTTCGTCCGTCGGCGCGACGTTGAAGCGGCCGCCGGGATCGTGCGCAAGGTCCTCCGCCTCGAAGATCTGAGCCAGCTCCGAGGTCGCCCGTTCCTGGGTGAAGCGTCCGCACATCGACTCTAGTATCGTCGGGGCCGATGCACCCTTCCCCCCTTGTCGACGGGCCGCTGACGCGCGACGCCGCCATGGCCCTCCTGCAGCGGGCTGATGAGCTCCTCGAGTCGGGCGACTTCCAGATGGCCGCAGGCGTCTATCAGCGTGTCATCGGTTTCGACGATCCGGCGATCACGGGCGCGGCCATGCTCGGCCTCGGCGAGGCCCTCTACCGGCTCGACCAGGAGGACGCCGCCGTATCGACATGGGAGTCGATCCTCCAGCTGCCGGAGAACCCGAGCACCTACCAGGCCTGGCGAAACATCGCCGCCGCGCGGGTCCGCGAGGGTGACCTTCGCCGGGCGATGACGGCGTACCGCGAGGCCGACCGCCGGGCCCCGCCCGAGGACAAGGCCGAGATCGCGAACCGGCTTGGGTGGCTGTCGAAGGAGACGGGCAACCAGGGCGCGGCCGGCCGCTACTTCGCCCGTGGGCGCGGGACGGCGCCGACCCTGTCGGCCTCCAACATCGTCCTCGCGGTGACGATCGCCGTTTCCCTGTTCGCCCTGTACGGGGGCGGCAGCACCGTCTTCAACCTGTTGGAGCTGGACAAGGCCGCGGTGGCGCAGGGCGAGTACTGGCGCCTTCTGACGGTCACGCTGCTGCACGCGAGCTTGATTCACCTCGGGTTCAACATGTACGCCCTGTACCTGGCCGGCCCGGTCGTCGAAGGCATGTACGGCTCGCGAACCTTCGCCCTCTTCTACCTGCTGACGGCTGCCGCCGCGTCGACGTCGAGCTTCGTTTTCGGAGGCGCCGCCCCCAGCGTTGGGGCCTCGGGCGCGATCTTCGGCCTGTTCGGGGTCCTGATCTCGGGGACGCGTATCCATCATCCGGTCCTCGATCGCAGGGCTCGCGCCATCGTCCCTCAGCTGGGGATGGTCGTCGTGATCAACCTCGCCTTCGGCTTCCTCGCCGCGGGGACCATCGACAACGCTGCGCACATCGGCGGACTCGTCAGCGGCCTGTGGCTTGGCTACGTCATCCCTCCGGGTCAGGTCAGGACACTCGGAACGATGTGGCAGCAGGCCGCGACGGGTGCTCCGACGACGCAGGGGCCCTCCGGCCTTCTCCATGCCGCCGGCATCGCCGCACTTGTCCTGGTCATCGCCGTAGGGCTCGTGATCGGCACCGACAGCCGGCAGCGCACGACCGTCGGCGCCACCGATTCCGGCGCAACGTTCGTCGCCTTGGCTTACCTCTCGTCGGCTTTTTTCCGTGGCCGCTGGAGGACGGAACCTCGGTCGGCGCTGGGACAGGCGTCGCTGTCGATAGCGGCCGGATCGTCGCAAGAGGCGCGTTGAGGTTCGGGGCTCCCGCCCCTGCGCTCGGATTCCCGAGGCCCGCGAGCGCAGCAAAGGCCGCGAGACCCGCGACGACGAGGACGAGCAGTGCGATGACGGCGACGCTGGCGGATACGCGGAACCCGCTGGATCGCGTGAGCCGGGTCTGACTGACGACCCGCTCATCTTGGGGCGGTGCCCCCCGGCGGGCAGCGACGGGACTGGCAATGGCAAGACGCGTGGTGGCGGTTCCCAGCAACGCCGCGTCCGGATGCTCGGCCGTCGATCGCGCTCCTTCCGGTGCTGCCTCCGGCTCCCAGCCTTCGAGCGCCGTCGCGAGCTCCGCGGCGAACTGCCGCGCCGTCGGGCGAGACGCAGGATTCGGCGATAACGCCGCCTCGAGCGCGTTGTCGAAGCGCGTCCCGAGCTGAGGCGCTGCCGTCGAGACAGCCGGCAGCGGATCTGCGCGGGCTTCCACGATTGCCGCAATGGAGTCGGCCGGTCGCGGCCGCCTCCCGGTCAGCCCCTCGAACGTGAGCGCGGCGAGGCCGAAGACATCGGCCGGGGGCCCGGCGACCGCGCCTGTCAACGCCTCGGGCGCAAGATAGGCGAGCGTCCCGACGGTCGTTCCGACGGCAGTCAGACCGCTCATGGCAGTGAGGTCCGCCGACCGCGCCAAGCCGAAATCCGCGAGCTTCGGCCGGCCGCCCGAGAGCAGCACGTTGTGCGGCTTGACATCTCGGTGGACGATCCCGGCCTCGTGCAGTGCCGCGAGTCCCTCCGCGATCGCGACCACGAGTGGGATCAGCTCGTCGGGTGGAATCGGCCCGACGGCGAATCGATGGGCGAGCGAGCCGCCGTCGCAGAGCTCCATGACGAAGAACGGCTCATCGCCGGTGTCAGGGTTTCCCGGCTCGACGTCGTAGATCGCCACGATGTTGGGATGGCCGACCGACGCGAGCGCGCGCGCCTCACGCTCAAAGCGTTCGGCGAGAACCGGATCCCCGGCGAGATTGGGGGGCAGGATCTTGACCGCCACATCCCGGTCGAGGCGGAGGTCGTGGGCGCGATAGACCGTGCCCATCGCGCCGCCGCCGATCCGGTCATCGATGCGGTATCGGTCCGCGAGGACGTCCCCAGTCGCGGGCATAACACCGTGAGGGTAGGCGATCTCGGCAGCTTTTCGAATTGCGGGGCCTTGAACCGGATGTCATGCTCCCGGCAAATCCGTGGATGACTGGTTCTTCGACCTGCCCGTGCTTGCGATGGCGGCGATCATCATCGGCCTGACCGTCGCGACGACGGCCCTCGTCTGGGTGCTCGTCACTCGACTGGTGGCAAGCGAGCGCGGTCGGTTCGGCAGCGGAGTCTCGCCCGGGTTGCTACCCGTCCTAGGGATCGTCTTCGCGTTTCTTGCCGGGTTCATCGCGGTGGGCGTGTGGGGTGAGCTGGATCACGCTCGGACGGCGGTCACTGCCGAGGCCGGGGCCGTGCGCGATGCCGCCCTCTTGAGCTCCCCGTTCGACGCGGACACGCAGTCCAGGCTGCGAGACCTCCTCCGGCAGCACGTCCAACATGCCGCTACCGTCGAATGGCCGGCGATGGCCACGCAGTCACAGAGCCTGGCGCCTCCGGTGCCTCTGGTCGACGCGCTTCACCTCACCCTCGGCCTCGTCCCGGCGAACGACGGCCAGCGGGTCGCCCAACAGAAGGTCACCGAGGCGCTGCTGGCGGCCCTCGAGGCCCGCCGAGAACGGATCCTCATCAGCCAGGGCGGCGTCAATGCCGTCAAATGGGCCGGGTTGATCGTGATTGCGATCATCGCCCTGGTCGGTATCGCGTTCGTCCACGCCGAAACGCCAGGGGCGGCGGCGGTCGCCATGACCCTGTTCGCAATCGGCGTGGCGCTGTCCTTGATCATGATCGCGTCGCACAACCGGCCGTTCAGCGGCGAATTGAGCATCCGGCCGGACTTCCTGCTCCAGGCGATCCCCGCGGCCCCTTCGTGACCGCAGCCGGCTGCCCCTGGCTGCCCGGAGGCTCTTCGGCGGGCCAAGCCTGTACAGTCGGCGGGATGACCGAGCACGATCCGGGATCTCCACCGAGCGGGGGCCTCGACTCCACGGAGGCGATCCAGGAGGCATTCCGCGCCCGCAGCTACATCGCCGATCGGCCGCTCTCGACCGCGGTTTTCCTCGCGCTTCGGCTCGAACGGCCACTTCTGCTCGAGGGTGAAGCCGGCGTCGGCAAGACGGAGCTGGCCAAGGTCCTCGCTGCCTCGCTGGGCGCGCGCCTGATTCGCCTCCAGTGCTACGAGGGCCTCGACGTCAACAACGCGGTCTACGAGTGGAACTACCCACGCCAGATGCTCGAGATCCGGCTCCTCGAAGCGCGTGGCGAGGCCGCGAAGGCGACGCCCCACGACATTTTTGGCCCAGAGTTCCTGATCCGGCGCCCGCTCCTGCAGGCGCTCGACAGCGATGGCACTGGTGTGGCCCCGGTTCTGCTCATCGACGAGATCGATCGTGCCGACGAGGAATTCGAGGCGTACCTGCTCGAGATCCTGTCCGATTTCCAGGTGACGGTGCCGGAGATCGGCACGATCCGGGCAGAGCATCCGCCGCGCGTCATCCTGACCTCGAATCGGACGCGGGAGGTCCACGACGCCCTCAAGCGCCGTTGCCTCTACCACTGGATCGACTACCCGACGCTCGAGAAGGAATACGAGATCGTCCTTGCCCGCGTGCCGGCCGCGCCCGCTCAGCTGGCTCGCGCAGTGGTCGCGTTCGTCCATCGGCTGCGCGAGGCCGACCTCACCAAGGTTCCCGGGATCGCCGAGACCCTTGACTGGGCCGCGGCACTGCTTTCGCTCGGGGCGAGCCAGCTCTCGCCGGAGGTGATCGACGAGACGCTCGGCGTCGTCCTCAAGTACGAAGAGGACATCCGCCAGGTTCGCGGCGAGACGGTCCGCCGCTACCTCGCCGAGGCCGCTGCACGGGCGTGACCGGGCAAGTCCGGCGTGACCGAGCAAGTCCGGCGTGACCCCCCGATGACCCGCGTCGGCGACGACCTGGTCGACGGACACCGGCTGCTCGGCGAGGCGGTCCTGTTCGGACGCGAGCTGCGAGCCGCCGGACTCGCCGTGGACCTTGGCGCGGCCGTCGATTTTGCGCGGGCGCTGAACGTGGTCGACGTCGGTGAGCGCGAACAGGTGCGTGCAGCAGGATCGGCCGTGTTCGTCCGCCGTCATGACGACGGCGAGGTGTACGACATCGTCTTCGACCGGTTCTGGCGCCGGCGGCAATCGCCGCTGGACGATCTGATCCCATTCGCAGAGAGCGCATCGGCTCGGGACGCGGGGCCGGACGCGGGCGACCCTCAGGGCGAGGCCGGGGACGAGAGCGTCACGGCGGGCCTGAAGGCGCGCGGGATCGCCGCACCGGACGACGCCTCCGAAGCTCCGGCGCAGGGGGACGTGGACCGCTTCGACATCGCGCCCGATGCCTTCAGCCGGGCTGAGGTCGTGCGCCACCGCGACTTCGACAAGATGACACCGGCCGAGTTGCGCGACGCCGAACGCCTCGTGGATCTCCTGCGGCCGCGCCTCGAGCTTCGTCGGACGCGCCGGTACGAGCTCCATCACCACGGGCGCCTTCTCGCGCCGCGGGCGATGCTCCGGCGGAACCTCGCGACCGGCGGCCAGCTGACCGAGTGGGTCTGGCGCCGCGCTGTTCGCCGGCCGCGGCGGATCGTCGTGATCTGCGATATCTCGGGCTCGATGGAGCGCCACTCTCGACTGCTCCTCCGCTTCGTTCAGGCGCTGACGGCATCGACGGCCGTCCACACGGAGTCGTTCGTGTTCGGCACGCGCCTGACGCGGGTCACCCGGCTCCTGCGCGATCGAGACCGAGATCGGGCGCTGACCCGTGTCGCGAAGGTCGTCAACGACTGGGCCGGAGGGACCCGGATCGGGGAGTCGTTCCGGGACTTCAATCGGCACTGGGCGAGGCGGACCCTGCGCTCGAGCGGCGTCGTGATCGTCGTTTCTGACGGTTGGGATCGCGGCGACCCTGCGTTGGTCGAGGTCGAGACGGCTCGGCTGCGGCGCAACTGCCACCGGCTGATCTGGCTGAACCCGCTCGCGGGGACGCCGGGCTACCAGCCATTGGCGGCGGGCATGCGGGCGGCGTACCCGTACATCGACGATTTCCTGCCGGCGGGGACGGTCGCCAGCCTCGAGCGCCTCGGCGAGATCCTGGCGGGCATCCGCGGGGGCGATACGGGACCCGGGAGCGAGGCTGCTGCCCGCGTCGCACCGGATCCCGACGGGACGCTCGGTACAGGTGCCGAGCGCACGTTCGGCCCACCGCCGCCAATCGCCCGCGGCGGCGCGGACACGGCGGCCGACCCATCCACGGCCCAACCGCTACGCTGAGCGACGGCCCATGAAGGAACTCCTCGACACCCTGGACGCCTGGCGCGCCGCCGGAACCGAGCTCGATCGCGAGGTCGGCCGCGCCGTCGTGGTCCGCACGTTCGGTTCAGCGCCGCGGCCGGAGGGCTCGGCGCTCATCCGTGCGGCGGACGGCCGGATCGAGGGCTCCGTCAGCGGCGGCTGCGTGGAGGGAGCGGTCGCAGAAGAGATCGATCGCGCACGCGACTCCGCGCAGAGTCGGGTGCTTCGCTATGGCATCAGCGACGAGGACGCCTGGGACGTCGGGCTGCAGTGCGGCGGCACGATCGACGTGCTGGTGCAGCCCTCGGTGCCCGCGGCGGCCGTGGATGCCGCGCGGGCATCGGCCGGCGAGCGTCCACGCGGTTCCGTGGTGGTCACGCCGCTTCCAGTTGGTTCGCCGTCGCCGGCCATCGGGCCCACGGAGGCAGGTGAGCCCGCCGCCCCCGAACGACCGCTCATCGTCGATGAAGACGGCAGCCTCGACGGCAGCACTGGTGCGAGCACGCTGGATCGCGCGCTCGTCGACGTCGCCCTTGCGGCTCTTCGCCGGGGGACGTCGGGGACCGTCCAGCTCGGCGACCGGTCGTACTTCATGGAATCGTTCCCGGTCCGGCCACGCCTGGTGATGGTCGGCGCCGTCGACATCGCCCGATCACTGGTCGCATTTGCCCGTGCCCTCGGTTACGAGACCGTCGTCATCGACGGGCGGCCGGTCTTCGCCACTGAAGCTCGCTTTCCGGACGTCGACCGGCTGATCCGCGGCTGGCTCGACGAGGTTGCCGACGACATCGGCCTCGGGCCCAACGATGCGGTTGCGGTTCTCAGCCACGATGACAAGTTCGACGACCCCGCGATCACTGAGGCGCTCGGCCGTGGCTGCCGGTACGTCGGTGCGATCGGCTCGCAAAAGTCCCAGGCGGAGCGGCGGGCGCGACTGCGTGAGGCCGGCGTCCCGGCCGGCGATCTGGCCAGGCTCCGCGGGCCCATCGGGCTCGACCTTGGCGGACGCGCTCCCGCGGAGATCGCCCTCGCGGTGATGGCCGAGATCGTGGCCAGCCGGTACGGTGGCTCGGGCCTGCCGATGATCGAGCGGCCGGCCGGAGTGAGGGTCGTCAAGGAGCCCACGCCGGTCGTCGGGGGGTGAGGTGCGTGCTGCCGGTCTGATCCTGGCCGCCGGGGCGTCGTCGCGTTTTGGGACCCCGAAGGCCCTCGCCAGGCTCGGGGAACGGTCACTGCTCGAGCAGGTCCTTCAGATCGCCCGCTCCGCCGCCCTCGACCCGATCGTCGTCGTCCTCGGCGCGGCCGCGGAACAGATCGAACCGGCGACCGACTGGAGCGGCGCACGGGTCGTTCGAAACCCCGATCCGGACCGGGGTCTTTCGTCGTCGCTCCAGGTCGGCCTCAGGAGCGTCGCGGGCCAGGAGCCCGCGGTCGATGTCGTGGTGATCCTGCTCGGCGATCAGCCGCGAACCCGACGCGACGTCATCACAGCGCTTCTTGGTGCCGCTGAGGACCCGGGCCGTCCAATCGTGGTGCCGCGCTACGAGGGCGGCGGGGGCGCCAATCCGCTGGTCCTCGCGAGGTCGGCATTCGACCTGGTCCACGAAGCGACGGGTGATCGCGGCTTGGGACCGATCGTGACCGGTCATCCTGAGCTCGTGCGAGAGGTCCTCGTTTCGGGCTCGAATCGGGACGTCGATACGCGTGCCGATCTCGCGATCCTGGCCGAAGAGGCCTGGGCCGAGCGTGTTCGAGCCAACCGCGAACAGGTCGAGCGCTTGCGTGAGGTCGCCGACGGCGCCGACTTCTATCGAGGGGTCTCCTCGATCTTTCGGGCCGACCCATACCGCACCGATGACCCTGTCCTGGCCGGCCTCCTGCGTCTGGTGCGCCCGACGGACGTGGTCCTCGACATCGGCGCGGGAGCCGGTCGCTACGCGCTTCCGTTGGCGCTGGCCGTCCGCGAGGTCATCGCCCTCGACCCTTCGACCTCGATGCTCGACGGCCTCCGCGAGGGGATGGACGAGTCCGCGATCCGAAACATCCAGCCGGTCCAGGCCCGCTGGCCGGCGGCCGCCCACGAGTTGGGCGCGCCGCCGATCGCGGACGTCGCCCTGATCGCCCACGTCGGCTACGACATCGAAGCGATCGGCCCCTTCCTCGACGCGCTGGAGCGTGCCGCCCACCGGCTGTGCGTGGCGGTCCTCATGGACCGGAGCCCGGCATCGATCGCCGAACCCTTCTGGGCCGACGTCCACGACGAGCCGCGGATCCCCTTACCGGCTCTGCCGGCGTTCGTCGAGCTGCTCGAGACGCGCAATTCACAGCCGGAGGTCCGCACGGTCGCCGCCGAACGGCGCCACTGGCACGGGCGCGAAGAGGTGGAGGCCTACCTGCGGCAGCAGACCTGGGTTTCCCCCGGAGGCGAGAAGGATCGCCGGCTGCATGCGGCGATCGACCGCCGGGCCCAGGTCGGTCAGGACGGCTCGATCTCGCTCGCGACGGGTGCTGCCCTCAGGATCGGCATCGTGACCTGGTCGCCCCCCGAAATCGCGACCGAGAGCCGCTGACGCGGTGATGGAGCGTCTCGCGAGGGTCACCGGGCCGATCGCGACCAACGTCCACCTCCTTGCCGACCCAGGCTCACGTGAGGCAATCGCGATCGACACCGCCATTCCGTCGCTCGCCTGGATCAGCGACGAGCTCGCCGCCCGCGGCTGGACGCTCAGGTTCATCGTGTCGACACACGGCCATTGGGACCATATCGGCGACAACGCCCGCGTCGCCGAGCACACCGGCGCCGAGATCGCCGTCCATCCGCTCGACCGCGAGCGACTCACCGACCCGCAGCCGCTCTCGGCGCCCTTCGAGATCCCGCCATCCGTGCCCGCCGTGGACTTGGCCGAAGGCCGCGAGATCCGGTTCGGCGAGATCCGCCTTCGGGTCCTGCATACGCCCGGTCACACCGAAGGGTCGGTCTGCCTGTGGTCTGCCGACGATGGGCTCCTGTTCAGCGGCGACACCCTTTTCGCGGGCGGGTGGGGGAGGGTCGACCTGCCGGGCGGTTCTGCGGAGCAGATGGTGGACTCGCTCGCGCGCCTTGCCACCCTTGAGGACCATCTGACCGTCCTGCCCGGCCACGGCCCGACGACCACGATCGGGCGCGAGCGGGCGTGGATGGAGCTCGTTGCGAAGCAGCGCCGGCTACTGGCCTGATGTTTGGGACGCGAACCCGGCAGAGGTCTGGCTACCGTCCGAAACGGCCGGTGAGCGTCGCCTGACCCAGAATGTGGCCGCGCATGGCCGCCCGGATGTCCGCGGCAGGAGGGTCTCCGCTGAGTGAGATCGACGTGTCGAGGGCGAACAGGCTGAAGTCGTACCGGTGCACACCCGAGGGCGGGCACGGGCCGCGCCAGCCGGCGCTGCCAAATGAATTCCTGCCCTCCGCGATCTCGGCTGAGCGCGCCGCGTTCTCCGGGAGAGCCGAGGAGTCGCCGGGCAGGTCGTAGGCGACCCAATGGACGAAGCCGCGCGCGTCCGGGTCGTCGACGATCAAGGCGAAGGAGGCGGTCCCGTCAGGTGCGCCCGACCACGCGAGCGGCGGCGACTGGTCCGCGCCGCTGCAGGTGTAGCGGGGCGGGATCAACCCACCCGCCTCGAAGGCGGCGCTCGAGAGCGTGAACCTGTCGATCGCCATTTGTGTCACCCCAGCCGGTTCACCGGCCCGTGCTTCCTCGAGCCATTGTGTCGAATCGTATGGCCTGGCCTCGGAAACGAATCGGCCTCCCAAGCGTCGAACCAGGCATCAGCGCGGCTGTCGGGTCCATGTGGCGCGTTTGCTTCGCGCACCTGCCGGCTCATGGTGCCAGACGAACCCGAGGACTACCATGATGTCGACCGGGTATCTACGAGGGGCGCCCGCTCGATGGAGTAGGGAAAGCATGAGTCTGGACGTTGTCGGCAAGCTCGGCCGCGTCACCGCCGAGATCACTCCGGGTCATCTTGGCGAAGTGCTGATCGAAGTTCGCCAGGGCACCGAGCGTTTCATGGCACGGAGCGCAGATACCGGAGCCACGATCGCAAAGCACACCCAGGTACTCGTGGTCGGCAGCCTGGGCGGACGGACCGTGGAGGTCGCACCGACCGAGAGCATGAGGCTACCCCGATGATTCTCCCCGCGTTCGCCATCGTCATCGCCGCGATCGTCGCCGCGATCGTCATCCTCTTCGCCCTGTTCAAGATGGCCTGGCGCGTGGCCGAGCCGGACGAGGCCCTGATCATCTCCGGGGTCCGCACGAGCCACGTCGCTGGCGAGGGCATGGGCTTCAGCATCGTCACCGGGCGCGGAACGCTCGTCTTTCCAGGGATCACGAAGGTCCGCACCCTCTCGCTCGAAGCGCACGAGAGCGAGATCAGCGTGCCGTGCGTCAGCCAACAGAAGATCCGCGTCGACCTGCGCGGCATCGTCGTCTACAAGGTGGGCGATGACTATGCCTCGATCGCCAACGCCGCCCGCCGGTTCCTCGATCGACCGGCCGCCGAGCTCGAGACCAAGGTCCAGAACGTTCTCGTCGGCCATCTCCGAGCGATCGCGGGCTCGATCACGGTCGAGGAGATGATCAGCGATCAGGACAAGTTCACCCAGCAGGTGCGCGATCGATGCACCCAGGAGATGGAGTCGTTCGGTCTCGTCATCGACAGCTTCCAGATCCAGTCGATTACCAGCCCCAGCGCCTACATCGAGAACCTGGCCGTGCCTCATCAGGCCGAAGTCGAGCAGAACGCGCGCATCGCGCGGGCGAACGCCGATCAGGAAGCCGTGGCCAAGGAGCAGACGGCCCAGGCGCAGATTGCGGAATCGATCCGCACCACCGAGATCAAGAAGGCCGGTTTCCAGGCCGACGTCGACCGCGCCAACAAGGATGCCTCGCAGCAGGGGCCGTTGGCCGAGGCCACCGCGCGACAAGCCGTCGTCGAGCAGGAGACGCGTGTCGCGGAGCTCCAGGCCGAGCAGAAGGAGCAACAACTCCAGGTCGATATCCGCAAGCCGGCCGACGCCGAAGCGTACCGCCAGACGACGCTGGCCACGGCCAATCGCGACGCCCGGATCCGGCAAGCCGAAGCCGAGGCGCAGGAGACGACGCTGCACGCTCAGGCGGCCGCAACCCAGACACGCGTCCAGGCAGAGGCTCAGGCCGGTGCCGTGAAGGTCCAGGCGGAGGCACAGGCTGCTGCAACCCGCCTCAACGGCCAGGCCGAAGCCGATGCGATTCGGGCGAAGGGCATGGCCGAAGCCGACGCTGTCCGCGCTCGCATGGAGGCCGAGGCACTCGGGATCGAGCGGCGCGCGGCGGCGCTCAGCCAGAACCAGGAAGCGGTCATCGCCCGGCAGATCGCGTCGAACCTGCCCGAGATCGTGCGGGCGGCCGCCTCTTCATTCGATCACGTTGGGACGTTCACGGTTCTCAACGGCGCGCAGGGCGTGACCAGCGCGATGGCCGAGATGATCCAGCAGGCCGGCAGCCTGGCGAGCATGGCGCGGCAGACGCTGACCCCGCTTGTTCTTGGCAACACCGATCACTCGCCGGCGGACAGCAACGGAGCGGCGGCCAGCAGGGTCGGCACGACCAACGGGGCCAAAACGACGAATGGTGCTGCGCCGGTCGGTTCGGGCCGGGGCCGTCGGCGTCGAGATTCGGCCCCCATCGTGAGCAGAGCCGGCTCGCACACGGACGCACCGCTCCCCGGCGAAACGGCAGGACCCTCCCCCGACGCTGCGGCAGCGCCGACCGCGGCGGGCGAGGAAGCCAACGTCTAGCCTGGATCCCGCGCGCGGTATCGACGCGCGCGGCACCGTGGAATTGGCCGGCAAGGGCGCGCACGACCAATCGGGTTTCGAGCTGGGCCCACCTGGTCCTGTCGAGATCGTCGAACCCGCCGAAGTCGAGCGTCAAATCCCGATCGCGCCCGACGCGGTCGATCGAATCGAGAAGTTGGTGGCCGCCTTCGTGACGGCCGTCGTTTCGGTGGATGTCCACAGCAACGCGTATGCGCGCGCCGTCAGCGACATGAACAGGATCGGCGAGCGCGAGATCGTCGCGACCTCGCAGATGAGCGGTCGTCTCCTCGATCGACCACTTCGAGCCATAAGCGGGACTCTCGAGGGCAATTCGCCCATCGCGAGGAGCCTGGCCGAGCTGCGAGAGACCGTCGAGGACCTCAACCCGGCCATGCACCACCTGGATGGACGAGGTACTCGAGGGCTTCCCCGCCTGATTCGGCGCGACAATCGCGTTCGCGCTTATTTCGAGCGGTACGGCCGGGCGGAAGGGCACATCCAGGGCGTCGTTCGAGCCTTGTCCGAAGCACGCGCCGAGCTTCAACGCGACAACGCCGTGATCGCCCAGGAGCAGCGATCGCTCTGGACGGAGATGGAGACGCTGCGCCAGTACGCGTACATGGCCCAACGGCTGGACGAAGCCGTCGAGGACCGGATCCCCGAGATGGCCGTGACCGATGATGCACGGGCCCAAGCGCTGCGAGATGACGTGCTGTTCCCCGTGCGTCAGCGCCGCGGCGACATCCTGACCCAGCTCGCCATCGCGACGCAGGGGTTCGCCGCCCTCCGGGTCGTCGAGGAGAACAACCACCAGGTCATTCGAGCCATCGAGATGGCCACGACCACCACGATCGCCGCCCTCCGCACCGCCGTCATGGTCGCCCAGGCGTTGACGAATCAGCGCCTGCTGATGGACCAGCTCGAGGCCGTGAATGCGGCGACGAGTGAAATCCTCGAATCGACGCTCACCCGGCCGCCAGGAGGGAGTCCGCGCGCCGGAGCCGCCTCGCCTGCAGGCTTCGATCTGGCGGCACTCCAGCGGGCCTGGGACGACGTATTTGCCGCTCTCGACCAGATCGACACCTACAAGACGAGCGCGCTCGACGCGATGACGGCTACGGTCGGGCAGCTCAACCGGCAGGTAGAGCGTGCGCGCGACTCCGTTGGGTCGCTTCAGGCACCGTCGGGAGCGGCCAGCGTCGCACAGGCGTCGCAGTCAAGTCCCTCGTCTGAACTGACAATTCGGTAGCGGCCGCGCATCAGCCGACTCGCTTGAGCTTGCCGGTCCGTTTCGCGTACGCCTCGGCGCGGCCGAAAGCCCACAGGCCGGCCGGGATGAGCACGAAGCCCATCACGATCAGCGGCCAAACGTCGTTGAGTAGGGTTCCAACAGATCGGCCCTGAATCAGCCCGGCGCGGACTCCGTCGAGGACATAGGTCGCCGGCGACAGGTGCGAGAGCACCTGCATCCAGCCCGGCAGGATGTCGATCGAGTAGTAGACCCCGCTGATAAGCAACAGGACCGACTGGATGACGAACGTCATCTGGGCGCCGCGCTCGACGTAGAGCAGCGGCAGGATGGCCGCCATCATGCCGATGCCGACGATGCTGAACGATCCCAAGGCCAGGAAGACCAGGATCGTCACCGGATTGGCGCCATCGATGCCAAGGCCCGGGAAGAACAGCACCATGACGGCCAGGATGAACGCCGTATGGATTAGCCCATACACCATCGCGTACGCGACCGATCCCAGCAGCTCGGTCGAGCGCCGGATCAGCGCCATCATCGTGTACTCGAGCGTGCCTTCCCAGCGCTCGACGGCGATCGTCTCGGCGATCCAGCTGAACACCACCGAGAGGTAGTTCCAGAAGATCGCCCCGACGATCAGGGTCAGGAGCAGCCTCGGGCTGCCCTGGTCGGCGCCGATGAGCGAGACGGACAGCGCGCCCGCGGCCGAGTAGACCAGGAATGCGATTTCCCAGCCCCAGTAGCGGCGCGTCAGGAAGAAGTTGCGTTCGATGAAGGCGTAGCTGGCCCTCACCTCGTGGGCGACAGTGGTCACGGTGGTCTCACCTCATTTCTCATTCGTTCTCAGCGCCGTCTTCGTCGACGTCCTCGTCCAGGGAGCGGCCGGTGTAGGTCATGAAGACCGCGTGCAGGGTCGGTTCTTGGTGGTGCTCCGCGGCGACGAGGCGCTTCAGGCCGTCGGGCGTGTCCTCGGCCACGACGCGGCCGTCGTTGAGGATCGTGATCCGGCCGGCCAGCCGCTCGGCCTCGTCGAGGTCGTGCGTGGTCAGGACGATCGATGCGTCGTGGGTCTCCCGAAGCTCCTTGATGAATGCCTGGACGTCGAGCTTCGATCGCGGATCGAGCCCAGTCGTGGGCTCGTCGAGCAGCAGGAGGGATGGGCTCGTGAGCAGGGCTCGCGCGATCGCGACCTTCTGCTGCATGCCCCGGCTCATCTGCTCGACCGGGCGGTTCACCCGGCTCGACGAAATGCCCAGTCGACCGAGGATCGACACCACGTCCGATTTCGCCTTCCTCGCGTCGAGCCCGTAGAGGCGCGCGGCGAACAGGAGGTTCTCCATCGGACTGAGCTTCTTGAAGAAGGCGGCATCGACGCTGACGCGGTTGATCAGGCGCTTGACCGCCATCTCCTCGCGTACGAGATCGTGGCCGAAGACCTCGACTCGGCCTTCGTCGAGGGTGAGGAGCCCCGAGACGAGGCGGATCAGGGTCGACTTGCCGGAGCCGTTGGCGCCGAGGATCCCGTGGATGTCACCACGCTCGAGGCGGAGCGACACACTCGAGATCGCGGTCACGGGAGCCTTCTTGCGATTGACCTTGAAGCGCTTCGTGACACGGTCTACGACGAGGGCCGGCGCGCCGTTCGAGGCCCGTCCATTGGCCTCGGGCTGGTGGGCTTCGAGTCCCCCGGGCGAAGCCGGCCGATCCGAGAGATCGCTATTCGGTTGTCGGATCAGGGTGGCGGTCACTTCGGACTCCCTTGTGAGGGTGGGCGGCGGACTTGAGGTGGCTTGGTGACGGTGTTCCGGGCCGGAACGGCAAAGAGCCGCGAGTCCGGATCGGACGCGATCGCGTCGTCTGGGCTCGCGGCTGGTGCGATGCCCGCGGGTAGGCATCAAAAAAGCCGGGGGCCCGATCTGGCCCGCGGCTCGCGGCTGGCTTTGTGAGGCGGTCCTACCGCCTGGCAGCTAGCTCGAGGTGGGCGCAGATCTCCCGCGATCGGCGGCGCCGAGTGGCGCGACCGAGCGTCGGATCACGAAGCTTTGCCTCATTCGGAGATGTCTCCTCAGAGCTGGACAGGGGTGCCGGCGGCACCGGTTGGGAACCTTAGCGGCGACCGTTCTGCGATGTCAAGGATGGCGAGGGTCGTGGGCGCGTCGGGCGCCGCTCGGGCCGCAAGTTCCCGCCACTCGATCTCGAGGCGGTCGCTAGTCAGCCTCTTCCTGCCACGTGGCCGTCTGGTGATCGCCAGTCAGGATCCTGGCGCCGCGCCCTGATCCGCCGCCTCCCCCGCGGCGAACTTGCCTTGTCGAGTGACCGCCTGGTGATCGCCTGTCAGAAACCGGGCTGAGCCTGACTCCGGACACAGGCCGAGCGCGAGTCCGCACAGCGGTTGCTCAAAACACCGGGTCCGCGTTGACGGTCGCCGAGATGGGTCATAGGCTGCCAACCCCGCGCGAGCCGACCAACGCCGACCAGCGCCGCCCCAATCGCGAGGTCGTTCATGGGTCTGTCCGACACCCGAAATCGTTTTCGTCCGCCCCAACGTCATCCACGATCGATCGTCGAGCTGATCCGGCTCGGGACGATAGATGCCGAGCTTGCCGGCCTGCTGTGGCTGCTCGTCGAGGCGCGATTCCCGGTCACTGTCGCAGCCCTTGTGGGCGGCGTCGGGAAGTCGACCGTGCTCGGTGCTCTCCTCATGCTGCTGCCGCCGGGCGTCCGACAGGTGGAGCTGGGGGGCGTCGACGAGACGTTCGTCTGGCTCTCCGGTGCGGATCCCAGCGACACGTATCTCGTCGCCGCCGAGCTGTCCAATCACTTCCCGGCATATACATGGGGCGCCGAGGCGCGGACGGCAATCCAGGCCACGGGACGCGGATTCGGTCTGGGGGCGACGATCCACGCGGACTCGCTCGAGGAAGTTTTCGATGAGCTTCGGTCCCCTGGGGTCGGGGCCACCGAGGACGAGCTCTCGTGGCTCGGCCTGGTCGTGGTCGTTCGCGCAGTAAGGAATGCAGCCGCGAACCCGGACGGCAGCCCGGCGCGGCGCATCGTCGCGGCCCACTACCTGCGACCGTTCGCCCGCGACGCGGGCGGCCACATCCAGCGCCTACCGCCGGCGGTCCTCGCGACCTGGGATCCACGCGACGACTCGTTTGAGCATTTCGCCTGGGGCGTGATCTCGGAGCTGGCTCTCCGAGCGGGGCGCAAGTCGGGCGAGTTCGAGTTGGAAGTCGAGCGTCGCCGCGAGTATCTCGCCGGGTTGGCGGCAGCCGGCGTCACGGCAATGGATGCAGTAGCTTCGGCCATCAGCGGATATCGCGATGAGCGGCTACGCGCGTCTACTCACTGACCCGTGACGCCCGCGAGCCGGTGCGCCAGCCGCGCGGGAGAAGTCAGCGCCGTGAAACGGACCGGCCCGGCGTCTCGGGCGCCGGGCCGGTCGATGCCTCCTCGAGACGTGACGCTAGGCGATCATCGGCTCGGCGCTGCGAGCGGACCAGAAGGCCCACGCTGCAACGACGAAGTGGAGGACGTTGTCGAACGGATTCTCGAGGTTGGCGAGCCCGAACGTGTTGGGCGACGCATTACCCGAGACGACCAGTCCGTACACCGCGAAGAAGAGCGCGATGACCCCGACCAGGATCACGATCCAGCGGTAGTAGGGACGGAGCGCGCTGTTGAGGCCGGGGACGTACACGGCTGCCAGGGCGATGATGCCGAGGCCGGTGTGCGCCACGTTCTCGCCACTGTCCAGATAAAAGCTGGGATATGCCGACGCGCTGCTCAGGAACGCGAAGCCGGCGAGCCCGAGGATGAGCAGTACCGCTCCGCCGACGATCAGGAACATGCGCAGGGTGAAGAACGACGCCATCGACATCCGGATCTCCCTCTTCGAAACTGACCGATCGGTCCAACCGACCTGTCTGGGCGGATGGAAAACGCAATGTCGCCTACCGGCGACCACACCCTCTTCCTGCGCATCCCTCCTCTAACCCTACCGGGCGGCTCGCCCGCTGAAGCATTGGCCGCTCGTCAACGCGACGCGAGCCTCCCGAGGCGCCCATTCCTGAAGCCATTCGAAGCTCAACCGTCCATACGCACCCCGATCCCGGATGGTTTGACGGCCTTCCGCGACGGTCGTACGCTCGGCGCCCGTGTCTTCCAACCCCGCGTCCTTCGCCCCAGAGACTCTTTCCCATCGCCCGTCAACCCTCGCCGAGCTGCGTGCATCGGGCTGGCGGCGCCGAACGGTCAAGGAGGAGCTCCGGGCCAATCTGCTCGCCCGGCTCGGCGAGAGCGAGGCCGTCTTTCCAGGGATCGTCGGCTTCGAGGAGACGGTGGTGCCCGCCGTCGAGAACGCCATCCTGGCCGGCCAGGACATCGTCTTCCTCGGCGAACGCGGTCAGGCCAAGACGCGGATGGCGCGGCTTCTCGTGGGCCTCCTTGACGAGTGGCTTCCGACCGTGCGCGGCGGCGAGCTGAACGACGATCCCACGGCGCCGATCAGCCCCTCCGCGCGGGTCATCGTCGCCGAGCATGGCGAGGCGACGCCCATCGACTGGCTGCCGAGGGACCGGCGCTATGCCGAGAAGCTCGCGACCCCCGACATCACGATTGCCGACCTCATCGGGGAGGTCGACCCGGTCCGCGTCGCCGAGGGCCGCTACCTGTCGGACGAGTTAACCCTCCATTACGGTCTTGTTCCGCGGTCCAATCGCGGCATCTTCGCGATCAATGAGCTGCCCGACCTCGCCGAGCGCATCCAGGTTGGACTGCTCAACATCCTCGAAGAGCGGGACGTCCAGATCCGCGGCTTCCAGATCCGGCTGCCCCTTGACCTGCTGGTCGTGGCGTCGGCCAATCCGGAGGACTACACGTCGCGGGGCCGGATCATCACGCCACTGAAGGACCGTCTCGGCTCGGAGATCCGAACCCATTATCCGAGGACGCTGGAGCACGAGATCCAGATCGTCCGCCAGGAGAAGCAGCGCTTCGAACCCGACGAGGGGATCCCATCCGTGGCGGTGCCGGACTTCATGGAGGAACTCGTCGCCGAGCTCACTCACCTCGCCCGACGCTCGCCGGAGATCAGCCAACGCTCGGGAGTGAGCGTCCGGGTCTCGGTCGCCAACATGGAGGTGCTCGAGGCGGCAGCTCTCAAGCGTGCTGTCCGGCTGGGGGAGGCCACCGCGGCTCCCCGCGTCTCGGATCTCGGGGCCGTCGTCGCGTCGACCGTCGGCAAGGTCGAGCTCGAGACCGCCGGCGATGACGTGCCCGAGGAACGCGTCGTGGAGCGCCTGATCACCAAGGCCGTCTTCGCGACCTTCGGCGGGCGGCTCGCTCTCGACGAGCTCGACGACGTCGTGGAGGCCTTCGAGGACGGTCTCATTGTTGAGACCGGCGAACGAACCGCATCGCGCGAATACGTCCGGTGGCTGCACGAGATCCCGGGTCTGCCTTCGGCCGTGCGACAGCTGGGAATCGTTGAAGGTGCGGGCGTCAGCGACGGCAACGACGCGTCCGATCCCGCGGTGATTGCCTCCGCCGTGGAATTCATCCTCGAAGGCCTGCACCTGTCGCGCCGGATCAACAAGGATCGGGCGGCTTCGGGCAGCGTCTACCGCCGATGAGGCTCCCCATGGCCACGGCAGCGAGCGTCCCTTCACGGGCCCGGGTACGTTCGCGGGCGCGGGGCATTTCGTGACGTTCTGGACGCCGGATCGGCGCGATCTCGGGGACCTGCCCGGCGGAGCGGTCGCCCGGGAGGGCGCCCTGGCTCGCCGCGCGCGGTACTCCCGCTGGGACGGCAGCCAGGCCATTCCCGACTTCGACGCCGACGAGCTGCTTGACGCGCTGGCCGACGACGTGATGGCGGAAGGCGACATGGCTGAGGCACTGCGGCGGCTGCTGGAGCGTGGCCGGCGCTCGGACGATCCGACGCGGTCCGACCTGGCGGGCTTGCGCGACCTGATGGATCGACTCTCCGAGCGGCGCAGGGAGCTCCTCGACCGCTACCAGCTCGGCGACGTGCTCGCGGACATTCGCAGCGAGCTCGATGAGATCGTCCGCGAGGAGCGATCCGGGCTGGGGCGCAGGCTCGCCCGGGGGTCGGATCCGCCCGAATCCGCGCCTGGCGCTGACGCCCCCGCGCCCGGCGCCGAGGCCCCCGATCCGAAGCTCTCGAAGATGCTCCGTGACGCGGCCGCGCGCCGGATGGACCAGCTCGATGCCCTGCCGGCCGACGTTGGAGATCGGATCCGAGGGCTCCAGCAGTACGACTTCATGGAGCCCGTCGCTCGCGAGCGATTCGACGACCTCGTCGGCCGCCTCCAGAAACAGGTCCTCGACCAGTACGTGAGCGGCCTTTCCGAGGCCATCCAGGGAATGACTCCGGAGGACCTGACGGCGAACCGCGAGATGGTCCGCGATTTGAACCACCTCCTCGGGGAGCGCCTCGCCGGACGCGACCCCGATGCCTCCGAGTTTCTGGCCAGGCATGGACGCTTCTTTCCCGGGGCCCAGACCCTCGACGACGTCATCGAGCAGCTGGCCGAGCGCATGGCTGCGATGCAGTCCCTGCTGCGCTCGATGACCGCGGCCCAGCGGGCGGAGCTCCAGTCGATGATGGACGCCCTCCTGCGGGACGACCGCCTTCGCTGGGACCTGGCCCAGCTCGCGGCGACCCTCGACCAGCTCTTGCCGGGCGGGCTCGGTGAGCGCTTCCGGTTCGGCGGCGACGAACCCCTCGGGATTGACGGCGCCCTTGAGCAGATCGGGCGCCTCCAGGCCCTGGACTCGCTCGAGGATGCGTTGGGTGATGTCGAGGGGCCGGGCGACTTGGAGACCATCGACCGCGAGCAGGTCCGTGACCTCCTCGGCGACGAGGGCGTCCGCGATCTCCAGGCGCTCGATCGCCTGGCCGAGCAGCTCGAGCGGGCAGGCTATCTCCAGCGGCGCGGAGAGCGCCTGGAACTGACCCCCAGGGGGAGCCGCCGCATCGGTCAGAAAGTCCTGGACGACCTCTTCGCCCGCCTTCGCCGGGACGCCTTCGGCGGCCACCGGCTCGATCGCGGAGGACGAGGCGGCGAGCGCGACGAGACCTCCAAGCCGTACGAGTTCGGCGATCCCTTCCACCTCGATCTGCGACGGACCATGTCGAACGCGCTGATCCGCGAAGAAAACGCCCCGGGCCGGCGGGCGACCGCCGCCGTCAAGCTGCGACCAGATGACTTCGAGGTCTACCGGACCGAGCAGCTGACCTCGACGGCGACGGTCCTGCTCCTCGACATGAGCCGGTCGATGCTCCTGCGGGGCTGCTTCCTGGCCGCCAAGAAGGTCGCCGTTGCCCTCGACACGCTCATTCGGACCCAGTTTCCCCGCGACCACCTGGGCGTCATCGGCTTTGCCTACTACGCGCGAGAGCTCCGCCCGGAATCGCTGCCGGAGCTCACCTGGCACGGCTACGAATACGGGACCAACCTCCAGCACGGCCTCCTGCTGGCGCGCCGGATGCTCGCCCGTCAGCACGCCGCGAACAAGGAGATCGTGGTGATCACCGACGGCGAGCCGACGGCCCACTTCGAAGATGGCCAGGTCGAATTCAGCTACCCGCCCACCCGGCGCACGATCCTCGAGACGTTGCGCGAGGTGGGCCGCTGCACGAAAGAGGGCATCACGATCAACACCTTCATGCTGGAGCGCAACCGGGCCTTGACTGACTTCGTGGCCCATGTCACTCGCCTAAACCGCGGTCGGGCGTTCTACGCCTCGCCCGAGCGTCTGGGCGAATACGTCCTCGTCGACTTCGTTTCGCGCCGGACCAAGCGCGTCTCGTAGCACGTCTCGCAGCACGTCTCGCAGCGCAACGAGCCGGGCGTGGCCCCTGGCGTCCATCCGCGGCGACGACTGAGGCTCGCGGCGGCTGCGGCTGCCGGT
>DATCPH010000077.1:0-21474 GCA_036570185.1 Candidatus Limnocylindrales bacterium
GTCCCGCCGGTGGCCGAGCCACTCGCTGAGGTCGGCGCCACGGCCGCTGGTCCCGTGGGTCCCTTCGAGGGTTGCGCTCCGCCTGCCACGCCCAGAAGGGACGCGGCCGGAATCAGTTCGGAAACGGTGGCGTCCGTGATCTTGTCTGTCCAGTGGCAGGCGACACGGTGACCTTCGCCGATGTCATTTAACGGAGGATCTTGCGTGACGCAATTCTCCGGATTGCCGAGTCGTTCGCGAAGCCAGCAGCGCGTGTGGAATCGGCACCCCGACGGAGGATTCGCAGGCGACGGCACGTCTCCCTCGAGCACGAGGCGCTTCTTGCGAAGGCGTGGGTCCGGATTCGGTACCGCCGACAGCAAAGCGATCGTGTACGGATGGCGTGGCGACTTGTAGAGTCGCTGAACGTCGGCCAGCTCGACCACCTTGCCCAGGTACATGACCCCGACCCGGTCGCAGATGTACTCGATCACCGACAGGTTGTGCGCCACGAACAAGTAGGTCAGGTTGAAGCGCTCACGCAGGTCCACGAGGAGATTCAGAATCTGCGATTGGATGGAAACATCCAGCGCACTGACCGGTTCGTCGCAGACGATGAACTCCGGGTCGAGGGCGAGCGCCCGGGCGATCCCGATCCGCTGGCGCTGGCCGCCGGAGAATTCGTGGGGATAGCGGCGCGTGTACTCACGCCGCAGGCCAACCGCGTTGAGCGAATCGCTCACCTTCTTGTCGCGGACGGTGCGCTTCCCCCAGCCATTGTCGGTGTCGGCCTGGGCGAGCAGGCCTTCGCCGATGATGTCGCTGACCGGCATCCGCGGATTCAACGATGACACCGGGTCCTGGAAGATGATCTGCATCCGCCGTCGGATCCGCTTGAGCTGACCGGGATTGAGGGCGAACAGGTCCTGCCCGTCGAAGACGACCTCGCCCTCGGTTGCAGGCAGCAATCGCAGAATCGTCCGCCCCAGGGTGGTCTTGCCGCACCCGGACTCGCCGACGAGACCGAGCGTCTCCCCGCGTTTGATCTGCAGGCTGACGTCGTCAACCGCTCTCACGCTCCCGACCACGCGGCGGAAGAAGCCGCCCTGGATCGGAAAGTACTTCTTGATGTTCTTGACGTCGACCAGCGTCTCGGCGGCGTCCCGCCGGGCAGTGCGCTCGGCTGGCGTCTCCGCGAGCCGGCCGGACGTGGCCGCTGGGGACGTGGCCGCCGCCGAACGCTCAGCCGACGACATCGCGCACCGCCACTTCCGACCAGGCGTCGAACTTTCTGCGACGTTCGGCCTCCTCCGGGGCGTTGAGCCAGCACCTCGACCGCCGGTCCGGATGCCCGACCTCGATGAGATCGGGTTCGGTTCCACACCGGTCCCATTGATAGGTGCACCGCGGCTGGAACTTGCAGCCCGGCGGCATCCGGAACGGGTTGGGGACGACACCTTCGATCGCCGACAGCTGCTTGCCGCGTTTCAGGGCCGAAGGAATGGAATTCAGGAGACCCTGGGTGTAGGGGTGTTTCGGCGCCAGGAGCACTTCTTCCACGGCGCCGGTTTCGACGATCCGCCCCGCGTACATCACCGCGACGTCCTGGACCGTCTCGGCCACCACGGCGAGGTCGTGCGTAATGAGAAGGAGGGCGGTGCCTGTTCGCTCCTGGAGCTCCTTGATCAGCTCGAGGATCTGCGCCTGGATCGTGACATCGAGCGCGGTCGTCGGTTCGTCCGCGATGAGCAGCTTCGGGTTGCACGACAGGGCCATGGCGATCATCACGCGCTGGCGCATCCCCCCGCTCATTTCATGGGGGTACTGCTTCGCCCGGCGTTCGGGAGCCGATAGCCCGACCAATCGAAGCGCCTCGATCGCCCGGTCGCGCGCCTCGCGCCTGTTGACCTTCTGGTGCAGCATCACGGCTTCGCCAATCTGGGCGCCCACGGTGAAGACCGGATTGAGGCTGGTCATCGGCTCCTGGAAGACCATCGCGATGTCGTCACCGCGAACTTCTCGCATGTCCGCGTCGCTGAGCTTCAGGAGATCGCGGTCGTCGAACCAGACTTCCCCGCCGGCGATCTCGCCGGGCGGAGACTCGATCAAGCGCATGATCGTGTGGGCCGTGACGCTCTTGCCGCAGCCGGACTCGCCAACGAGGCCGAGGGTGCCGCCCCGCCGGATCTTGAAATCGACGCCGTCGACGGCCTTGACGGTGCCGTCCATGACGTGAAAGTACGTCCGGAGGCCCCGGACATCGAGCAGGACGTCAGCGTCCGGCGGCCTCCGGTCGGCGACGCCGATTGATGTCGGAGAGCCGCGCAATCCCGATTCAGGTGAGCTCAAAACTTGCTCCGTGGGTCAAGGGCGTCGCGCAGGCCGTCGCCCATGAAGTTGATGCCGAGAACGGTGAACACGATGGCCAGTCCCGGGAAGAGCGGCCACCACCAGTTGCCGACAGGAATGAAGCGGATTGCGCCGGTCAGCGCGTTTCCCCACGTCGGCTGGGTCACGTCGACCCCGAAGCCAAGGTAGCTCACGAACGCCTCGGTCACGATGACGCCGGCGACTGACAGGGTCGTGGCGACGATGAGCGGACTGAGGGCATTCGGCAGGATATGCCGGAAGATGATCCGCCGGTCGCTCACCCCCACAGCACGGGCCGCCTCCACGAAGACCTCTTCACGCAATGTGAGGAACAGACTTCTGACGAGGCGCGCCAAGCCGGGCCAGCCAAGGAACGCGAACACGAACATGATGGAGATCCAGCTTCCGCCCCCCAGGAACTTCGAGACGACGAGGATGATGAACAGCAAAGGCAGGCTGAGCAGGATGTCGACGAAGCGCATCAGGAGATTGTCGATCCGGCCGCCGAAATAACCGGCCACACCGCCGATCGCCGCGCCAATGGCGGCCGCGAACAACGACGCACCGACCCCGATGAGGAGCGACAGGCGGGCGCCGTTGACGACGACCGTGAAGACGTCGCGCTGGAGCCCGCCGGTCGTCCCGAATGGGTGCTGGAGCGTGGGCGGACAACCGCTGGATGCGAGGCTCTTCGGCAGGTCGGGACAGTGAGCCACCGGCGCGGGAACCTTGTAGAAGTCGAACGGAAAGAAGAAGGGCAGGACGACCGCGCACCCGACGATGAACAGGAACAGCAGTGAGCCGAAGACGGCCAGCCTGTGGCGGAGGAAACGCCGCCAGGCGATCTGCCATTGATTGAGGGAGACGAGGCTGACCTCGAAGTCAGGGCTCGTCTCATCCTCGATCCCGGCGAGCCCCTCTGGGGAGGGAGGGACGAGCCCGGGGCTGCTGGGTCGCAGTGATTGGTCCAACGCGTGCTCCTAGTCGTACCGGACGCGGGGATCAACGATCGCATACGCCAGATCCGCAGCGAGGTTGGCGAAAACCACGATCACCGCGGTCACGAGGAGGATGCCCATCAACACGGGGTAGTCGAAGCCGCCGACGGCCTCGATGAACTGCCGGCCCATGCCCGGCCACGAGAAGATCGTCTCCGTCACGATTGCCCCCGAGAACAGGAAAGGGATCTCGAGGCCGATGTTCGTCACGACCGGAAGCAGCGCGTTTCGCAGCGCATGGCGGAAGATCACCGTTCGCTCCGGCACGCCTTTTGCGCGCGCGGTCTTGACGAAGTCCTGGTTGAGGGCGTCGAGCATGGCCGACCGGATGAAGCGCGAGTCGAAGGCGATGTTCACGACGACGAGGGTGATGACCGGCAGTACCAAGTGGGCGCCGAGGTCATGCAGTGCCGTCAGCGGTTGAGCGCCGAAGAATGCCCAGTATTCGGGCGTCCCGAAGGTCGGCACACTTCTCGTCGTCCACATGCCGCTGACCGGGAACCATTTCAGCGGCGGCACCGCGAATAACGTGATGAGCATGATGCCGAGCCAGAACGTCGGCAATGAGTACCCCACGTAGTTGACGACCGTCAGCGTGGAATCGAAGAGGCTGTAGCGTTTGACAGCGGCGTAGACACCGGCGAAGAACGCGATCACGATCCAGATCACGTACGCGGTTCCGGCCAGGATGAGCGTCGGGACGATGCGCTGCCCGATCACGTCGACGACCGGCCGTCCGTCGGCGATCGAGTACCCGAAGTCGCCGTGCAGCACGCCGTTGTCGCCGCCCGGCAGGTCGATCTTGAGTCCCGCAAGCTCGATGGTGCCGCCCGGGAGAGCGTTGATAAGGGGCGGCTTCTGGCCGCATACGCCCAGCCATTTGCAGTACTGCAGCGGGATTGGGTCGTTCAATCCCCAGCGCTCTGCGAATGCCTGGATCTGGGCGGCTGTGATGCGCGGGTTGTTGGCAAACCGCGCGTACGGGCCGCCGGGAGAGATCAGCAGAATGAAGTACGTGATCAGCGAGATCCCGATGAGGACCGGAATCGACTGGAGCAGCCGGCGAACGAAGTACTTGGCCATGTCCTACCCGATTCGGGACTGTAGGCGCCAGATTAAACGGTAGGCTGCGGGACCGTGCGGCCCCGCAGCCCATCAGCTCCTGAGATCAGGGAGCTACTTCTCGATCCACCAGTCCTCGGTGTTCCAGTCTGCTTCCGCCGTGGACGGGTTTCCCACCATGTTGTGGAGCTTCGGGTTGAGGAGCCAGACGTTGACGTGGTTGAAGAACGGGACTTCGAAGGTGTTCTTGTCGGATGCGTAGATGTCCTGGATGACCCCGTATGCATCCTTGATCTTCGTGGTGTCCAGAGTGTGGACGACCGTCTCCCATGCTGCATCCATCTCGGGGATACTGATCCGCATTTCGTTGCCGCCCTGGTGTGGCGGAGCATCCGGGATGCCCTTGCTCGAGTACACCAGGTACGGAGCGGTCGGGTCCGGGTTGCTGGTGAAGCCGTGCATGACGACGTCGAAGTTGCCGTGCTGCGTGTTGCAGTCCTGATCGTCCGGGACCTGGGCCCAGCCGCCGAAGACCTCGGGCAGGGACTTGTAGGCCTTGACATCGGCCTTGATCCCGATGGCGTTCAGCTGCGACGCAATCAGCGTGATCGTGTCGATCCGGTACTGACGGGTCGTCGTGCAGTACTCAATCTCGAGCTTCTTGCCGTTCTTCGCGCGGATCCCATCGGAACCGGGCACCCAGCCGGCCGCATCGAGCAGCTGCTTTGCGGCCGCGGCGTCACCGTTTCCGGTATTGACCGTCTCTTTCTTGTAGAACCAGAGTTGCGGCGCCACGAAGCCCGTCGCCCGCGTCACCGTCCCGTTCATCGGGCCGGCCATCACCTGCTTGACGTCGATCGCGGCCATGATCGCGTGGATGATCGTCGTGTAGTCGTCGCCGAACTTCTCCTTGAAGCGCTTGTTGTTGAAGTAGTTGCTCTCGTTGAACAGCTGATCCTGGATCTTCTTCTGGTTGTCGGGGATATCGGTGAGCTGCGGGACATCCGAGTCGCTGAGATCCTGCGCCATGTCGATCTCGCCCGCCCGGAAGCCCTGGACCATCGGGGCCGAGTCGCCGTAATACTTGAAGATCAGCTTGTCGAGGTACGGCGCGTGGCCGTAGACCGTTGCAGCGTTCGGGTTCGGGATGTACGTGATCTGGGCGGCGGGGTCGATCGTGTCTGGGATGAACGGACCCGAATAGACGCCGGTCTTTGGCGCGCTGAGGGGGTACAGCTTCTTGACCGCGTCCTTGACCGGGACCGTCGAGAGGTAGTGCGCCGGCAGGACCGGCGTCTGGTTGCTGAACTGCCCGATGTAGCCGCCGTAGATCCCCTTGTAGTGGATCACGCAGTCGGTACCGGTGCCCCCGTCGACCGAAGTGATCTGGTCGAACCCGGTGGTTCCCTGATAGAGGCCGGCCTGGTCCTTGTCGATCACCCACTTCCACGTGGCCTCGAGGTCGGCGCACGTGATGGGCTGTCCGTCGGACCACTTCATCCCGGGCTTGAGATTCCAGGTCACGTCCATGTTGTCGCCGTTGACGACGGCACCACCGTTGTCGACCGTCGGCAGCTTGGTGACCATCTCGGGCACATACTTGAGATCCGGAGCGGTGTCGACGAGCGCCTCGAAGACGGGCGCCGCGGCCTCGATGTCGGCGTTCGCGGCGGCATAGAACGGGTTCATCGTCGAGATCGTCTGCCACTCGGACATGACGACCGTCCCGCCCGTCGTCCCGGCGGCTTCAGGCTTGTACGTCGTGCCGGTCAGATCGACCGCGTTCGAGGGGGGCGCCGAGGGGGGGCCCTCGCTCGCGGGTGGAGCGGCACTCTCGGGTGCCGTGGTCGCCGCGTTCGGCGACTGGGTTGCCCCGCCGCACGCGCTGAACACCAGCGCCGTGACCGCGAGCAATGCGAAGGGTCGTTTGTGCATCAACCGTCCTCCGAGTTGGTCTGATCTGGTCTGATCCCGATGTCGACCGTCGCGTGGACCGCGTCCTGTGGTCGCGAGCATTCGCACAGCATCCGGACCGAGCCTCCTACTCGGTAGGGTCATGACGCGAGGCAGAGCGAAAGAGCGGTTCAAGCCGGTACGCTGCGGGTACTATCCACAGGGCCAGTTGCGGTGTCAAATTGAGGTTTCGAGGCCCGGCAGGCCCCTCGAACGCCGCGGCCGCGCGGCAGGCGCCGCACCAAGCCGGTGTCGGCGGTGCCGAGACGCCCGGACCGGGTCCTCCGGGCAACCGGGACGCTCCGGCAACCGGCCGAAATTGGTGCCCGCGAACGGGTCCTACTTGGCGACGACCCATGAATCCTCGTTCCAGAAATCATAGAAGCTCGTGTAATCGATGGGCCCTTCCCTGCCATTCGTGGTGACCTTTGCGCTGTAGGCACGGTGGCCCTCGTCCGTCCACAGGAAGTAGTACGGGCCGTTCGCATGCAGGTAGGCCTGCAGCTGGCCCAGCGCGGACTTGCGCTTCTGGCGGTCGCTCTCGGCGTTCGACGCGTTGAGAAGCGCATCGGCATTCGGATCGCAAAAGCCCGTGAAGTTGTCGTCCGAGATGTTCACCGGCGTCGTGACGTGTTCGCAGCCAAAAATCGTCGAGTCATCCGAACCGGCCAGATTGACCCAACCGCCCAGATAGGCGTCAAACTTGTTTGGGTAGTCGAGAATGTCCTGGTTGATGAGGCTGAACGCTTCTTCGTGAACCTTGAGACTGATGCCACACTTCTTGACCTGGTCGCGTGCGATGGTCGCGAACTTGAGGCGCTGCGCCTCGCCCGCACGAACGAACAGATCGGCTTTGAGCTTGAGCCCCTTCTTTGCATAGATCCCATCGCTGCCGACAACCCACCCTGAACGCTTCAGGAGTTCGTTGGCGGCCGGCGGATCGAAGACATAGTCGGGAACGGTCGGATCGTGGAAGAACGATCCTGGCGGTACTTGGGCCTTGACCGCGATGGCGCCACCTCCTGTGGCACTTGAGACTGCCGCCTTCTGGTCGATGCACATCGCGAATGCCTGGCGTGCGGGCAATTCCGCGAAGGCGTGGCCAGGCCGCACGTTGAAGGCGATGTAGTAGTAGGAGGTTGGGTCCGGGAAGGTCGAAACCTTGAGGTTCGGGTCCTGGCCGAGCGTTGCCGCGGCCTCGGAGGTCACAACTGGGAGGAAATCGATCTGGCCCGACTTCAGGGCATCGGTGGCCTTCGCAGGATCCTTGATGATCTGGATTTCGACCTTGGATGGGCCGGGTTTGAAGCGGTAGTAGCCGTCGTTGCGGAGCAGCTCGACGCTCTGCCCGGGCGTATAGCTACCGAACTTGTACGGGCCTTCAGTCACGGGGGCGAGGTTGATGTCGAGGAGCCGATATGCCGCCGCGATCTTGTCGGGCTGGCTCGCGGCGAGCGTCAGGGCGAGGTCGCCAAGTTTCGTCCGCAGCGAGGCCGCGTAGGCCTCGGGATCTGGCACCGTCTGGCCGGCGCCCTTCGTCGACGTGAAGCGAGTCTTGTCGGGCAGCTTCCCGCCGGCTTTCGTCAGGAGCGCCTCCATCTCCGGCGCGTATTTCGCGAGGCCGCACGAAGGTGGGGGCGTGGCCCCGGTGCAGGCAACCGCGCCGGTGGCCTCGTCGATCTTCGCGCTCTCCGCGCTGGCCTCGGCCGCCGAAACGCCGCCGGCACCCGCGAAGAACGCGGCGTACGAAGCCTCGGTGGCAACCTTGGGGATGATCGGAGTGTCGGCCAGGCCGACGGTATCGAACGGCGCGTATGACGCCTTCAATGTGATGACGATCGTCGTTCGATCCGTCGCCTCGACCTTGGCAACGCGCTGTTGCCAGACCGCGCACGTTTGCGGGTTGAATGAGCAATCGGCGGAACGCGCGATCTGGAACGTGAACAAGGCGTCGGCCGACGTGAGCGGGGAACCGTCGGACCAGGTGGCGTCGGTCCGCAGGTGGACCGTCCATTTCAATCCATCCGCGCTCACCCCAGGGAGGGCGATCGCGAGGTCCGGGATCACGCCGCCGTGGTTATCGATCCGGAGCAGGCTCGTGTAGAGCAGCCTCGTGATCCACGACGTCGCCGAGTCTGCCGCCGCGGGCGAGAAATAGGACGGCTCGCCGTCGATGGCCACGCGAAGGTCGGCAGAGGGCGGCGCAGTTGGCTCGATGGATTCCACAGGCTGAGATGGACTCTGGGCCGGCCGGGGGATCGGTGGTGGGCTGGCGCACGCGGTCAGGAGAACCGCGGCAGCCGCCCAGAGAGCAACCAGCCGCCCCTTGATCAGTCGGGGCAAGGCGTGGTCACGCCGGGTTCGACTCGCCAGCGCAGGTTGGGGTGGCGTGCCGCCGTCACCTCGTCGAGCCGGCGGAGCGGCGTCGCATGCGGGGCGGTGGTCACGACCTCGGGATCAGTGTCCGCCTCGTGAGCGATCGCGATCAGGGCGTCCGCAAAGGCGTCGAGCGTTTCGATCGATTCGGTCTCGGTCGGCTCGATCAGCATCGCCTCGTCCACGTTCAAGGGGAAGTAGATGGTCGGAGCGTGGAAGCCGTGATCGAGCAGTCGCTTGGCGATGTCGAGCGTGCGGACACCGGTTCGCCCCTTGATCTTCGCGGCCGACACGATGAACTCGTGCTTGCAGGGCTCGCCGAACGGCAGCTCATAGGTGCCCGAATCGGCCAGGCGGCGTCGCAGGTAATTTGCGGCCAGAACAGCGTCGTCGGTCACTTCACGCAGGCCACTGTCACCATGAGCCCGGAGATACGCGAAGGCCCTGACCAGCACCCCCGTGCTTCCGACGAAGGAGCGCATCCGCCCGATCGACGTCGGGCGCTCGCCCGGGCGTTCGAGGCGGAACTGCCCGTCGGGCTCGCGTAGCACCCTTGGTGCGGGCAGGTAGGGCAGCAGCTTCTCCCCCACTCCGACCGGTCCAGCCCCAGGGCCGCCGCCGCCATGGGGCGTGGAAAATGTCTTGTGGGTGTTGATGTGCATCACGTCGAATCCCGCTTCACCGGGCTTGAACCGTCCGAGGATGGCGTTGAGATTGGCGCCGTCCATGTAGGCGATCGCCCCGGCCTCGTGGACGGCGGCCACCAGCTCGCCGATCTGCGACTCGAACAGGCCCAGCGTCGATGGGTTCGTGATCATGATCGCCGCGGTCCGCGGTCCGAGCACCGCCCGGAAGGCGTCCAGATCGATCCGGCCCCCCGGAGTCGAAGGAACGTTGACCGTGCGGAAGCCGGCCATCGAGGCGGTCGCCGGGTTCGTGCCGTGCGCCGAGTCCGGGACGAGGACGTCGGTCCGCTCCGGCTCACCGCGCGCCCGGTGATAGGCGCGGACCATGAGCATCCCGGTCAGCTCGCCGTGGGCTCCCGCCGCCGGCTGCAGGGTGACGGCCTGCATACCGCTGATCTCGGCCAACAGCTGCTCGAGCTCCCAGAGCAGCTGGAGGGTCCCCTGGGCGACCTCGTCGGGCGCCATCGGGTGAAGCCCGGCAAAGCCCGGCAGGCGGGCGGCCCACTCGTTGAGCTTGGGATTCCACTTCATGGTGCACGAGCCGAGGGGGTAGAACCCAGTGTCGACCGCGTAATTGAGCTGCGAGAGGTTCACGTAATGGCGGACGACCTCCGGCTCGTTGAGCTCCGGCAGGCCCGGCGGAATCGATCGCCGCTGGTCCGACGGAATCCTGTCGAGAGCGTCCTTCGGCGGGTGCGGGATCTTGCCGCCTCCTCGGCCCGATCGGGACAGCTCGAACAGCGTTGGCTGGAGCCGCTCTCCGGCGACGGTCATCGCACCCCTCCTGCCAGCGTCATCGCACCTCTCCGGCGAGGGCGGGCGCCCGCGTATTTCGCCGTCCGAGCTCGTCCGCGAGGGCTGTCGCGAACCGGTCGATGTCGCCCTGGGTGGTGAGCTCGGTGGCACACACGAGAAGGCCCTCGGTGAGGGTCGGGTCGTCCGGGACGGCATCGGCGAGGACCAGGCCGCCGAGGACGCCGTCGCCCAGGAGTCGCCGATGGACGGCATGGGCGTCCGGGACGCGAACCGCGAATTCGTTGAGGTACGGGCCGGGATGGAGCCTGGCGGCCCCGGCCGCGGCGAGGGCGGCCTCGAGCTCGATGGCCCTCGCGGCGCCCAGCGCGGCAACGTCGCGCAGACCATGGGGCCCGACGGTGGCGATGTAGACGCTGGCCGCCAGGGCCAGGAGCGCCTGATTCGTGCAGATGTTGCTGGCGGCCTTCTCCCGCCGGATGTGCTGCTCCCTCGCCTGGAGAGTCATGACGTACCCCCGGCGGCCATCGACGTCGGTGGTCATCCCGACCAGCCGGCCTGGGATCTGGCGGACGAGCGGATCGGTGGCGGCAAGGAGCCCGAGGTATGGGCCACCGTACTGCAGCGGAATCCCGAGCGACTGACCCTCGCCGGCGGCAATGTCCGCACCGTATTCACCGGGTGGCGCCAGCACGGCCAGCGAGACAGGCTCGACGACGGCGACAAACAGGGCGCCAGCGGCGTGGGTGAGTCGGCCGATCTCCGCCATCGGCTCGAGGAGTCCGTGGAAGTCCGGCTGTGCTGCGACAACCCCGGCCACCGGCCGTTCCGGATCCGCCAGCATGCGTTCCAGGGCCTCGAGGTCGGTCGAGCCGGCGGAATCGCCCGATGTCGACAGCGGGATCTCGTCGAGCTCAAGTCCGGAGAAATATGTACGCACCGTCTCGCGGTAGTGCGGGTGCACGGCCCGGCTCACGAGGACCCGCTCACGCCGGGTCGCCCGGCAGGTCATGAGGGCCGCCTCGGCGGTCGCAGCAGCTCCGTCGTAATGGGATGCCGAAACGACGTCGAGCCCGGTCAGCTCGGCGATGAGCGACTCGTATTCGTAGATGCTCTGCAGGGTTCCCTGGCTGACCTCGGGCTGGTATGGGGTGTACGCCGTATACCACTCGCCACGCAGCAGGATCTGGTCGACCACGGGCGGCATCCAGTGCCGGTAGGCTCCCGCGCCGAGGAACGACGCAAGATTCGTCCGGTTCCGGCCGGCGAGACCCTCGAGGCGGGCGGCCAGGTCGAGCTCCGGTTCGGGAGGGTCGAGGCGGAGGGCGCTGGACCGAAGATCCGGCGGAATGTCGGCGAACAGGGCATCGACGCTATCGACCCCGAGGGCGGCCAGCATTCGTTGGCGGTCCGCCGCGGTGTGCGGTCCGTACGGCATCGGTCGCTCAGGACTCCGTGGCCGTCAGTCTGGCTGGGTCGTTGGGTCGAGCGTTGAACAACGCGTCCCCGGTCAGTGCTCGGCCGCGGCCGTCAACTGCTCGTAGGCGGCCGGATCGAGCAGCTCATCGACCTGGCTCGCGTCGGCCACGCGGACGCGCAGCATCCAGCCGTCGCCGTAGGGCTCCTCGTTGACAAGCTCGGGCTTGGCACTGAGCGCCGCATTCGTGAGGAGGACCTCCCCACCGACCGGCGCGAACAGGTCACTCACCGCCTTGACCGACTCGACGACGCCGAAGCTGGTGAACTGTTCGAGTGAGCTGCCGACGGCTGGAAGTTCGAGGAAGACGATGTCGCCGAGTTGCTCCGCGGCGAAGTCCGTGATGCCGATGGTCGCCTCATCGCCGTCGAGACGGACCCACTCATGGTTCTTGGTGTACCGCAGATCCGGCGGGACCATCGCGGGTCAAACCTCCTCCGGGGAGCGGCACCGGCCGCGCCGATCGATTGGCGGAACGAATGGCGATCGAAGCCCGATGCGTCTGTCTCGTGTCATCCCGGGCGCTTGTAGAACGGAAGGGGAACGACCTCGGCAGGCACTCGTCCGTCTCGGATTTCGACCTCAAGTATCGTACCCGGCTCGGCATCGCCGGGTGCGACGTAGGCCATCGCAATGGGAAATCCGAGGGTCGGCGACTGCGTCCCACTGGTCACCGCGCCCGACTCACGCCCGCCGATCGCCACCGCGTAGCCGTGGCGGGCGATCCCCCGTCCTGTGACCTTGAGGCCGACGAGGCGCTTGGCGGGGGTCTGCGTGGCAGCCTTCTGGAGCGCGGCCCGGCCAACGAAGTCGCCCGGTTTGTCGAGCTTGACGACGCGTTCCAGGCCCGCCTCGAACGGGTTCGTATTCAGGTCGAGCTCATTCCCATACAGCGGCATCCCCGCCTCGAGTCGAAGGGTGTCGCGAGCGCCGAGGCCGCACGGTTGCATGCCGGCAGCTTCTCCGGCGGCCGTCAGGGCCGTCCAGAGATCGGCCGCTCGCTGCCATTCGACGAAGATCTCGAAGCCGTCCTCCCCGGTGTACCCCGTGCGGGCCACGTGGGCGGGAATACCGGCCACGGGGCCCTCGGCGATGCCGTAATAGCGGATTCCGCTGAGATCGATCCCGGTGACCTTCGCCAGGATGGCCGCCGAGGCCGGGCCCTGGACGGCGCACAGTGCCGTCGCCAGGGAGCGATCGTCGAGGACCGCCCTGAAGCCGCGGATCCGCTCGGCGAGGGCATCGGAGACGGTCGAGCTGTTCCCGGCGTTTGCCACGACCAGGAATCGCGAGACCCCGAGTCGGTAGACGATCAGGTCGTCGATGATGCCGCCGTCCGGTGCGCACATCATCGAGTACTGCGCTCGGCCGACCGCGAGGCGCCGCGGTTCGCTGACGAGCGCGGCGGCCAGGGCATCGCCGGCTTCGTCGCCCTCGACGTAGAGCTCGCCCATGTGCGACAGGTCGAAGAGGCCGGCCCGCTGCCGAACGGCCCGGTGCTCCTCGATGATGCCGGTGTATTGCAGCGGCATCAGCCAGCCGCCGAACTCGACCAGTTTCGCCCGGAGTGCCCGGTGGACCTCGATCAGGGGCGTGAGATGGAGCTGGGTCTCGGGATCGTCCGTCCCGGAGGTCATCCGGCCGCGATCCGATCGCCCGCAACGGTGCGCTTCGCGTCGGGACGTCCGGCCGGGGCCTCGCCCGGGACCCGTGGGGCGCCGAGCTGCTCGGCGGCCGCGGCGATCAGGCCCTGCTCGGTCTGGAACGAAAGAATGCCCGCGGCCTCGTCGAACGCGATCCAGCGGACCTCTGCAAATTCGTGATCGTGCTGGGCCAGGTCACCGCCGGTCGGCTCCATGAGGAAATAGTGGACGGTCTTGTGGATCCGAGTCCCGCCCTGCACGAACGTGTACTGGATCGATGGCAGGTGGCCAGTGATCTTGACGGTCAGGCCGGTCTCTTCGGCGACCTCACGCAGTGCTGTCTCTTCGGTCGTTTCGTGGAGCGCCGGGGTCCCCTTGGGCAGGGTCCACGTCGCGCGGTGTCCCTGGCGACGCCGCATCCCGGCGACGAAGGCCGGAACGCCGGCTTGGAATCGGACGACGACGCCCCCAGCCGAGGTGGCGGTCGTGCTCCTCAGCCTCGCCACGGCGCCGAAACGGCACCAAGCCGGCGAGGCGGGCTGGACGACGAGGCGGTGGCCCAGCGGATCGACACCGCGGGACGCGGGGCACCGGTCACCGATCGGCGGGCCCGAGGGTGCTCCATCGCGCGCGCAGTCGAGCGCAGCCGGACGAGCGGGCTTCGGTCGGTCTGGCGGAGGACGGTGATCCGTGCGCTCGCGGGCGAGAAGGTCCCAGCCGAGCGCAGACCGAGGCGTCGTTCGCGGCTCCGTGTCGAAGGCCTGACGAACCGGGCCGCGGGGCGGACCGCGTATTTTGCGGCGATGCTGTGCTCCATCGACACCAATGGTAGCGCCTCAGTCCGTGCTTGCAAGGATCGTTCGCATCGCCGTCGCCGCCTCCGTCCCGAGCGCTCCGCGCGCTTCGGCCAGCGCGATCTCGCGTTCCGCGGCCGCGCGGTACAGGTCGATCACCGCCGGCGCGTGGGCGCGCAACGCGGCCAGATGCGCGCGCAGCGTGCCGATGTCGCCGCGGGTCATCGGGCCGGTCAGGGACGCCCGAATGCCGAGGGCTCGAGCGTTCGCCAGGGTCCCCTCGATGAGCGGGCCGTAGATCGCGAGCGATCCCTTCTCGTCCAGTCCGGATGCACGCCCGAGTTCGGCGATGGCGTCGAGAAGAGCGACGAAGCCGCCAGCCGCGAGGACGGCGGCGGCGTGATAGGCGGCTTTCGTGCCCGGCGCGAGACGCACGGGAATCCCCCCGATCGCCTCCGCCATCTCGCCGAGCAGCGCCGCCAACTGGTCGTCGCCCTCGATGGCAATGGCGGCGCCGTGAAGAGCGGCGACGGCGCGTTCGGTGTCCGCGAAGGCGACGAGTGGATGGAACGCGCCGATCTGGGTTCCTGCAGCCATCGCAGGCTCGAGCACCTCGGCGCCGAGGACGCCGCTCGTATGGACGAGGGCCTGGCCCGCATACAGACGCAGACGCTCGACAACCCCGGCAATCGCATCGTCCGGGACAGCCACGATGATCAGTTCCGCCTCGTCGACGACCGGTGCGGCCTCAGCGAACACCCGCGCCGCGGGAACGAGGCCGTGAAACCGCTCGCGGTGGTCGGCGCTGCGCGCGGAGGCGGCGACGACCGGCCAGCCTGCGCGGGTCAGCGCGACCCCCAGCGCGGTCCCCACCGCCCCCGCCCCGATGATCCCGATCGAGGGGTGCTCGCCCGGCGCACTCCGAGCGTGTGGGTGGGCGTGCTCGGCGGCGGGCCCGAGTGACTCAGGGTCGGGCGCGGGCGGCTCGGCGTCGGGGGCGGGCGGCTCAGCGTCGGGCGCGGGTGGCTCAGCGGCGGGTGCCGGTGGGTCCTCGGGGGTCACTCGCGGTACGCTTCCACGGACACGAGTGTACCGACCGTCGAGATCTGCGGAAAAGGTTGAGAACGTGATTTCCGTCGACCCCTTTGGCGCCCGTCGCCAGCTCGGCCCGGGCCTTCCGGACGTCTACCGGCTCGCCGTGCTCGACAGTCGGATCGACCTGGGCCGCACCCCGGTCACACTCAAGATCCTGCTCGAGAACGTCCTTCGCCACGCGGGAGGTGGGATCGTTCGTGGCGAGGATGTCGAGACCCTCGCATCGTGGCGACCCGGCGTCCCCGCCGAAGCCGAAGTCCCCTTCATGCCGTCGCGGGTCGTCCTCCAGGACTTCACCGGCGTTCCCGCGATCGTCGACCTGGCGGTGATGCGGGACGCAATGGCAGACCTCGGCGGCGATCCAGCCAAGGTGAACCCGCTCGTTCCCGCCGACCTCGTCATTGACCACTCCGTGCAGGTCGACCGGTTCGGCACCCCTTCGGCGTTCGCCTTCAACGTCGAGCGCGAATACGAACGCAACGGCGAGCGCTACCAGCTGCTGCGCTGGGCGCAGACGTCATTTCGAAACCTCCGGGTCGTGCCGCCCGGGACCGGCATCGTCCACCAGGTCAATCTCGAGTTTCTCGCCCCGGTCGTCGAGGATCGCGCCGATGGTGTCGGTCGGGTCGCCTTCCCCGACACGCTCGTGGGCACCGATTCCCACACCACGATGATCAATGCCCTGGGGGTCCTGGGGTACGGCGTCGGTGGCATCGAGGCGGAGGCGGTGCTTCTCGGCCAGCCCCTGTACCAGCCGATGCCACGCATCGTGGGTGTGCGGCTCCGCGGCGAACTGCCCAAGGGATCGACCGCGACCGATCTCGTGCTCGTCGTGACCGAGGTACTCCGCGGCTTCGGGGTGGTCGGCGCGTTCGTCGAGTTCGCCGGCGACGGCCTGGCCGGACTCTCGGTCGCCGACCGCGCCACGATCAGCAACATGAGCCCCGAGTTCGGGGCAACCGCCACCCTCTTCCCGATCGACGACGAGACGCTCACCTACCTGCGCCTGACGGGCCGCTCCGCCGAGCGGATCGACCTCGTCGAGCGATATGCGAAGGAGCAGGGACTCTGGCGTGACCCGGGTGACGGCCCGGCCTTTGACAACCTCCTGGAACTCGATCTGTCGACCGTCGATCCCTCCGTCGCCGGCCCGCGTCGACCCCAGGACCGCGTACCCCTGACCGGACTCGTGGCGAATTTCCGGGCCAACTTCCCACCGCCGGATCGGTCCGACTCCCCCGAGGCGACAGCAACCGCCTCGGCCCTCGAGCACGGCAACGGCGATCCCGAGGGAATCGAGGAAGCATCGCGGGAGTCGTTTCCGGCCAGCGATCCGCCTTCCCTGACCGGACACACGGTCTCGGCTGCCAGCGATGCAGGCCGGTCGCCAGCAGCCGTCCCCCAGAAGGACCCTCGTCCGAACGGCTACCCGGCCGTGACGATCGAGCTTGGAGGGCAGCGGACCAAGATCTCGACGGGCTCCGTGGCGATCGCGGCAATCACGTCGTGCACGAATACGTCGAACCCGACGGTCATGGTCGGCGCCGGGCTCCTGGCGCGCAACGCGGTCGCCCGCGGCTTGCGCGTTTCGGGAACCGTCAAGACGTCACTCGCGCCCGGCTCCAAGGCGGTCACCGGCTACCTCGAGGCCGCCGGTCTCATGGATCCGCTCGAGACGCTCGGATTCGCGCTGGCCGGGTATGGCTGCACGACGTGCATCGGGAATTCCGGCCCCCTCGACGACGCGATTGCCGCCGCGATCGAGGACAACGACCTCATCGTCGCCGCGGTCCTTTCGGGCAATCGGAACTTCGAGGGACGGATCCATCCCCTCGCGCGCGCGAGCTATCTGGCGTCCCCGCCGCTCGTCGTGGCGTTCGCCCTGGCCGGCCGCGTCGACATCGATCTGACGACCGAACCGCTGGGAGTCGGCTCGGACGGGCGGCCTGTCCATCTCGCCGAGATCTGGCCCTCCGGCGATGAGATCCGGCAGGTCATTGCCGACTCCATCGACCCGGAGCTGTTCCGGCGGACCTACGCGGTCGTGTTCGAGGGCGATGACCGGTGGCGCGCCCTGCCGATCCCGGAGGGCGACCGATACGCGTGGGAACCGTCCTCCACGTACATCGCCCGGCCGCCCTTCTTCGAGGGCATGGACCTCGCGCCCGACCCGGTCCGCGACATCGTCGGCGCTCGAGTCCTGGCCGTGCTCGGCGACTCGGTCACGACCGACCACATCTCACCGGCAGGTTCGATTGCCCCGTGGTCCCCGGCAGGCACCTGGCTCCAGGAGCGCGGAGTGAGCCCGTTGGAGTTCAACTCGTACGGCGCTCGACGCGGCCACCACGAGGTCATGATGCGGGGCACCTTCGGGAGCATCCGCCTGCGTAATGCGCTCGCCGGCGGCAAGGAGGGGCCGTACACGGTCCACCTCCCCGACGGTGAGGAGATGTTCATCTATGACGCCGCGATGCGCTACGCGGCCGAGGGCACTCCCCTCGTCGTCCTCGCCGGTCGCGAATATGGCTCGGGATCCTCGCGCGACTGGGCGGCCAAGGGGCCGGCACTGTTGGGCGTCCGAGCCGTCATCGCGGAGAGCTACGAGCGGATCCACCGCTCGAATCTGGTGGGAATGGGCGTCCTCCCCCTCCAGTACCTCCCCGGCGAAACCGCATCCTCGACAGGCCTGTCCGGCCGGGAGACGTTCACGATCGACGGCCTTGCCGGCGGGCTCACCCCCAAGGCTCGGCTGACCGTCGTCGCCCGCGACGATGAAACCGGCGGCGAGCGCCGGTTCCGCGTGATCGCCCGACTCGACGGCCCAATCGACGTCGACTACTACCGCCAGGGCGGCATCCTGCCGGCCGTCGTCCGCCGCCTGGCCGGCGATGCCGGCGGCGCCTGGGCATGATCGAGAGCGCGTGACCCCGACGGCACGAAGCCCCCGGGGGAGGAGACCGGGGGCTTCGGGCGGGGCGAGCGAAAGTGTGTTCATGCATCCGACGCCGTAGCCCCCCATTCCGTGACGCCCGATTCTGAAAACGTCCTGTAAACGCAGGCGACGTCGTGGCCGGTGACCGCGCGCGGTGCGCATCCGGTACGGTGTCGATTTGACGGCTCGGCGGGATTGGATGCGATGAGAGGCACCGGAGGGACGGAAACCATGTCGGCACGGGGCCGAGCCTTCGGCCTCCTAGCGATCGTCGGCGTGACGCTCGCCGCATGCTCGGAGCCGGCGATCCCCGGGATCGCCTGGACGAAGGTCTCGGATCCCCAGGCGATGCACAGTGTCTCGCTCATGGGAGCAGCGACCGCCGCCGGGGGTTTCATCGCCGTTGGCTCCAAGGGGTCGGACGGCGTCGTGATGCGCTCGAGCGACGGCGCGTCGTGGAGCGCTCTGTCCGCGGCGGCGTTAGCCAGCTGAGTTGGACCCGGGTGCCCGACGGCTCGGGTTTTGCCCACTCGGCAATGCTGGCGGCTGTCGCAGGCGGCCCAGGATTCGTGGCCGTTGGGTCAGCCGGCAGTCCGGGTAGCCAGGCCGCTGTCTGGACCTCGCCCGACGGCTCGAGCTGGACTCGCGCTGCCGACAGCCCTGAGCTCACGGGGGCCGAGATGAACGCCATCGTGAGACTCGATTCGGGCTTTGTGGCCGTCGGATGGGGGTCCGCTGGAGCAGCGGCCTGGACGTCCGCTGATGGCGCGACCTGGAAGCGCGCCCCGAACGCAACCTCCCTCGGCGGGTCGGAAATGACATCGCTCGTCCGGGGCGCCAAGTTGCTCGTGGCGGTCGGCCCACCAACGCCGAACGGCGACGCAGGTGCGATCTGGACGAGCCCGTCGGGCAAGTAGCCGGCGACCGCACGACGGCATCGCCCGCTCGACGGCGTCGCCCGATCGTCAGCAGGGCCCCTTGTACGGGAACCACCCCCGGCGCACAATCGGCCAGCGTCGGCGCGACGGCAGGCAGTCCCTGCGGCGTCGCGATCGTGGCGCGAGGAGGAGGTGCGCAGTCGCGAAGTACCTGTTCATGGGGAGCTACACGGCGGCCGGAGCTGCAGGGTTCCACAAGGAGGGCGGAACCGGACGGCGAGCCACAACGGAACAACTCATCGGTTCGCTGGGCGGCAAGGTCGAGGCCTACTACTTCGCCTTCGGCGACGACTTCGTCCTCATCGCCGACCTGCCGGGCAACGTCCAGGCGGCGGCCGGCTCACTGGCCGCGAGCTCGGCCGGCGGCGTGACCGTCCGGACGACCGTCCCGCTCACGCCCGAGGAAATGGACGCGGCGACGAAGCTGAGCACGAGCTACCGCGCACCGGGCGCCTGACGCATCCGCTCATGCCGGCGGCTCCCCTCCTCTCGAGCGCTGAGATCGCACGCCGCCTCGTCGCGTTGCCCAACTGGCGGCTCGCGGATGGGCGATTGCTACGGACGATCGAGATGCGCGATTTCCGCTCTGCCCTCGAACTGGTGACGCGCATCGCCGACCCGGCCGACGCACAGAACCACCACCCTGACGTCGCGATCCATTGGAACGTGGTGACCTTGTCGCTTTGGACCCACGCCTCGAACGGCATCACGGAGCGCGACTTCCGGCTCGCCGAATCGATCGAGCAGATCCTGTCCAGTTCCTAGCCGCAGACTGTCGCACAGAACGCGCGCGGAGGACCTCGGGGGAACGATGGTGGGCGATACTGGGTTCGAACCAGTGACCTCGCGGATGTGAACCGCGCGCTCTGACCGGCTGAGCTAATCGCCCGTCGTCGGAGGCGGCCGCAGGCCGCTCCGGGCCGGCATCATACCGCGAGGCCCGGCCACCGAGCGATCAGCTGACTGGGCGCCAGCCCTGCGACCGCGATGAGCTTGCGTCGGCCCGACGATCCTGCGACGAGGCGCACCGACGACGGCGGAACACCGAGCTCAGCCGCGACGAGAACGCGAAGCGCTTCGTTGGCTGCGCCATCGATCGCCCGCGCGCTCACCCGCGCCCGCAACTCGCCATCGAGGACGCCGTCAACCGCATCCCGGCCACCGCGGGGAGTGAGGCGGACCGCGAATCGAACTTCCGATTCTCGCACCGTCACTTCGGCCGCTCCCCGAACAGCGCCCGCCCGACCCGGACGAGTGTGGCTCCCTCCTCGACCGCGACCGGATAGTCGTCGCTCATCCCCATCGAGAGCTGCGCGCCCAGCGCGGGGAACCGTTCTCGGAGGCGTTGCCCGAGCTCGCGCAGCGCCCGAAAGGCCGGGCGCGCCGAGTCCGGATCGGCGACGAGCCGTCCAATCGTCATCAGGCCATCCAGCCGCAACCCCGGGCAGGCCAGCATCTCGGGCAGGGAGGCCTCCAGATCGTCGGGGTCGAAGCCCGCCTTGGCAGGGTCACGATCCACGTTGACCTGGATCAGGACCGGCAGCGGGCGATCCGGCCGGAGATCTGTCGCGATCCGGTCGAGCCGGCGCGCCAGCTCGATCGAATCGACCGTCTCGATGACGTCGAAGGCCTCGACCGCCCGCCGCGCCTTATTCGACTGGAGGGGCCCGATCAGGTGCCACGAAGCGCCCGGAACGAGGGGCACCTTGGCTTCGGCTTCCTGGACGCGATTTTCCCCAAACGGTCCAAGGCCGGCGAGGGCAGCGGCCCGAAGACGCTCAGCGGGGACAGTTTTGGTAACCGCGACGAGGCTGACCTCACGCGGGTTCCTGCCGGAGCGAGCGCAGGCCGCGTCGATAGCGTCGAGCACACGTGCCCGCGCCACCGCCAGTGCCGCGACCTCCGCGCCCGACGGGGCGAGTGCTTCGACTTCCCGGCGGGAATGGCTCATCGAAGAAGGATCACAGAACTTCGCGTTTCTCGTTCTTTGTGGAAGAACCGATCGGCGGAATGGCCCGGCGGGGCCCAGGAAACGTGCCGGACCGTTCTTGCACGGAGAACAGCTCCCGGGAATCAGGGCGTCCATAGGCGAGCGGGCCCAGCATGCGGAGCTTCCGCGGCCACGATTCCCCCGATTTGTTCTCCCCTCAAGAACGCCCGGGTACCCAACGGCAGCGATCCGACGGGCCTGTTCTGGCCTCGAGAACGGACGCTCCCTGCCCCCGCCTCCGCCTCCGCCTCCGGCCACCCCGCGCCGAGGTCCGACTACTTGCGGCGGAGGAAGCTCGGGATCTCGAGGTCGTCGGGGTCGTAGTTGGCGTGCTTCGCCGGCACCGGGTCACCGACGGTCCGCTCGAGGCGGGCGGGCGAGACCGGCGCAAGCTCCGCATCGTCGCGGCGCGGCGACTCGCCGTACCC
>DATCPH010000078.1:0-8214 GCA_036570185.1 Candidatus Limnocylindrales bacterium
CGTCCAGCGATCGAGGAACCGGACAAGCCGCTCGACCGTATTGCTCCAGCCGAGATTGAACACCAGGCGCATCGGGAGCTCGATCGTGTTGTGGATGGGCGAACACGTGATCTGGTACACCCGCGACACGAGCGGCTGCTCATAGTCGGCCTCGGAGATGTAGCTGTGGTGGACGTCGCCGGAGAGGACGACGATGGTCGCGGGGGCCGGCCCGCCGTGCTCGCCGCGACCGACCCGGGCGAAGAAACGGGCGAGTCGGTCGAACGACTTCCGAAAGGCCGCCCAATGTTCGAGATCGACGGCCCGTCGGACCCACTCACCCATCCTGGCGAGCGTCTGCCCGCGCGAGCCCGCGCACAGGGCTTCGTTCCACGACTCGATGTCATGGAGCGCACGGGGGAGGAGCCACGGCATCGACGTCACGACGACGAGGTGCTCGAAGTCGCCATCCTCGACCTGGCGCTCGACCCAGTCGAACTCGACGTCGCTGATCATCGAGCGACGATTGTCGGCGAGGATCCGACCGCAGCGCGAATCGATCACGAGCAGCCGCACCGGCCCGAAATCCCGCCGGTAGGACCACATCGCGCCTTTTGCGCCGTCGGCTTCGCGGTCGGCCGCCCGGGCGAAGGCTCGCAGCGTCGCCTCGGCATCGGTTTGGTCGCGGACGACCTCGTAGAGCTCGGACGCTGCGAGGCCGGCAGGGGACAGGTTGCCGAGATGCTGGTAGATCCAGTACGACATGAGCGCGCCGGTGATGCGCTCCTCCCACCAATCGGTCTTTTGCATGTCGAGACGCCACGCGTGGGAGGTGTTCCAGTCGTCGCGCACGTCGTGATCGTCGAAGATCATGGAGGTCGGCAGGGTCGACAGCAGCCAGCGGACGGTCGGTTCCCCCCACGACTCGTAGTAGAGCCGCGTGTACTCCTCGAAATTGGCGACCTGCGTCTTGGCGCCCCGGCGGATGTCCCGCCGTGTCTTGATGAAGTCCTGTATTTCGGGGGACGTGGCGTCCGCGTAGACCTGGTCGCCGACGAACAGGAGCAGGTCCGGCCATTGCTCGTGGTGCTGGGTGGCCATCCGGGTCGCAAAAGCGTCGAGGACGTCCGGATCGAGCTCCGTGTCGCTCTTGCCGCGGACCGCCGGGGCCTCACGGCACGACCCGAAAATCAGGCGAATCGGCCGGCTCGGGTCGATGGTTCGGATTCGGCTGGGCGGAAAGGTCGAGCCTGCAGGAGGCCACACGCCGGCGCCATCGAGGCTGACCTCGTAGGGGGTCGACGAGGCCGGTTCGAGCCCGGAGACAATGACGACGGCGTAATAATGGCCGGCGACCGTGAACGTCCGCTCGCGGCCACTCACGCGCCCGGCCCGTACCTCCACCTCGCACGGAGTGTCGGTCTCGACCCATACGGTGGCGTCGCGCTCACCAACGTGCCGCAGGATTGGTCCGAGCAGGAGCCTTGCCATCCGGACGTTTGTACCATCTTCGGGAGTGCCGCATGCCGCGGCAGAGCCGCATTCCGCGGCAGAGCCGCATGAGCAAGCCGGATGACGAGGTCGGGACAGGGTCCAGGGCGGTGAGCGAAGCGGGCTCGAAGCGCAAAGCCGGTCCAACGACGGAGGGCGGTCCGCTGGCGAAGGTCGAGGCGGCCAGCCCCGCGACGCCCGCAACTGTGCCCCACCCGCCGCTCGGCACCGCGACACTCACGGTCATCGTCGGTTTTGTCGCGTTGGTGGCCAGCCTCTTCCTTCTTGGCTCGATCGCCGAAGATGTGCGAGCCCGCGAGGTGTTCGCCCTCGACACGTGGGCGACGCCCTTCCTTCACAGCATCGCGTCGCCGGGCTTGACTGCGGTGATGAGCGCCTTCACGGAGATGGGGTCGAGTCTCGTGATCGTTCCGATCTTCATCGTCGCCGTGGCCTGGCTGCTGCGGAAGCGCAGGTATGGCGCGGTGCTCTTCCTGGGCGTCGCGAGCGGCGGCGCCCTCCTGATCGATGTGACGATGAAGCTTTTCTTCCAGCGCGCGCGGCCGCAGGTCGACTGGGCGAAGGTGCTGACCGACTACAGCTTTCCGAGCGGGCACACGATGAACGGGTTCGTGTTCTACGTCGCGCTCGCCCTCCTCGCGTGGTCGGTTTTCGGTCGCCGGACGGGCCTCATCGCGATGACCGTCGCCGTCCTGCTCGCGCTCGCGATCGGCGTGAGCCGCATCTATCTCGGCTATCACTTCCTCACGGACGTCGTCGGCGGCCTCCTGGCCGGGTTCGTCTGGCTGCTCGTGGTGGGTGCTGCATTCCGGGCGCGACCGAAATGGTGGCAATGGGGCTCTGGCGGGACCCCTCAGACGCGCTCGCCACGGTCCCACCGGTCCGATGGTCCGGGCACGGCACCGGTGGCATGACCCGAGCACTCGTCATCGGTCGGCGCCGGAAAGGCCGCACGATCGGGAAGGTGGTCCTTGAGACACGAAGCCGGCTGGAGGCGGCCGGTTGGACGGTCGACAGCGCAGTCGTCTCCAGCAAGCCCGCGCTGCGCCGTCACGCGGCCCGTGGAGTGAAGGCCAACGTCGATGTCGTCATCGCCGTCGGAGGCGACGGTGCCGTGCTCCAGGTGGTCCAGGAGCTGGCAGACACGCAGGTCGCCCTGGGGATCGTCCCGATGGGGACCGGCAACCTGCTGGCCGGCAACCTGGGTCTCCCGCATCATCCCGACAAGGCCGCGGATGTCCTCCTGGGCGGCGGGCGCCGCCGAATCGACCTCGGGCGCGTGACCGTCGGAGGTAAACGCGAACTGTTCGCCGTTGCATGTGGCGTGGGGTTCGACGCGGAAGTGATGAAGGGCACCGTCAAGAGTCAGAAGCGACGCTGGGGCAAGCTCGCATACGTTGCGAGCGCGATCAGGCAGCACCACCGGGTCCGAAACGTCGATCACGAGATCATCCTTGACGGAGTCAGCAGCACGATGAAGGCCACGCAGGTCTTCATCGCGAACTTCGGCCGGATGGCCCTGGGGGTGAAACCACTCCTGGAGATCGAACCCGACGATGGCGTCTTCGATGTGATCGTCGTCCAGGCCTCCGGACCGGTCCCGGGCTTGCTCGCCGGCTGGGAGGCGCTTCGACAGAAGCACATGGGGAAGAGTGCCGAGGGTCACGTGTTTCGTGCTCGGGCACGCGAGGTGACGATCGAGACCGAGCCAAGCCGGCTCGTCGAGACCGACGGCAGCGTCATGGGCGCGACACCGATCAAGGCGGTGATCCGGCCAGCGGCACTCACCGTGATCGTCCCGCCGACCTGATGGCGAAACCATCCCAGGCGTCGGTCATGAAGGCCCGCTTGTTCGACGCTGACAACCACGCGGTTTTCTGGTTCGTGGTCGCCGGAATCGCCCTGGTTGCAGCATTGACCCTGTGACGGCGGGATCGCTGGCAATCAGCCGGCGCGAGGTTTGTCCTCAGACGTCGTAGATCCGGCAACCGCCTCGGAACGGTCCTCGACGAGCGCCTCAGCGCGATCGGCGGCGATTGCGACTGCCTCGTCGAGGGTGGCGTCCGGATCGGCGGCTTGCACCTCGGCCACAACCTCCTCGAGATCGATCCCCTCGACCTCGTTGACCACCCGTCGGTTGACGACGTACCGGACGAGGAGACTGATGACGGCCACGATCGGGATCCCGAAGAGTGCGCCCCAGAGCCCCGCGATCTGCGCGCCGAGCAACAGGGCGATGAGCACGAGGATGGGATGGATTCCCGCGGCCTCTTTCATCAACCGTGGCTGGAGGACGTTCACGAGGAGTGTCTGCCCGACCACGAGAATCGCCACGACGGGTAGAGCAACTTCCGGCTTGAAGACGACGGCGGCGAGCAGTGGCGGCAGCAGCGCTAGCGGCGGACCGAAGAATGGGATGAACATCGCCAGCGCCACGCCAACGGTCGTCAGGTAGAGGTACGGCAGGCCGAACACCAGACCGACGACGACCACGAGAACGACCTGCAAGATCACAAGGATGACAAGTGCTCGCAGGAAGCCGCCGAAAGCCCGGCCGACTGACTCCTGGACGAGCAGAAGCTCCTGGCCGTATCGATTGGGCACGGCCCGACTCAGCCCGCCAAGTATCCCGTCGAAGTCGATCACGGCATAGAGCGACAGGACGACGATCAGGAACAGATTGCCCATCACGGCGATCGTTGTGCCCGCGATTGCCTTGATCCCAGCCTGGAACGTGGCCGTCGCCGTTGAGAAGAAAGATCGCTGGGCCTGGTCGAACGTTGCAGCGAAATCAATGACGCTGGGGCTGATCCCAAAACCCTTCTGTGCACCGGCAAGCAGCCTGTGGATGCGAGTCGTGATCTCGTCGCTTCGCCCGAGAATGTCGGACGCCTCGGGGACACCAATCCGTGCGGTCGCAAACAGCCCAAGGGCGACGATCGCAAATACCGCGAGATAGACGACCGTAATGCCTTTCCCACGTCCGATGTGAAGCCTTCGGCTCGTGGCATCGATCAGCGGAGCCATGAGAAATGCGACCAGCCATGCCAGGAAGATGGTCAACAGGATCGAGCTGAAGCCGGCGGCGATGGCAACGAGCTCGTTGGCGGCCGCCAGGCCGAAGAAGAGGCTTCCGAGGACGAAGAATGCGGTGCTCAGGCGCGGGGAAATGCCGCCCAGGTAGTGCGGGGCGCCTGAAGGCAGGCCGGGGTCGGTGCTGGGTTCGATGGCCGGCTCGGCGTCTGTGGAGGCGGCGGCGAGTGCGCCGACGATTCCCGGGTCGGTGCCGCCCGCTTCGGTTTCGCTGCGAGTGGGAATCGTGCTCCTCACTGCTCGCGCTCGCTCTCGGTCGATAAGCCGCACGTTAACCCGTCGCGATCAACCCAGTGCTGCCACGCGCCCCCACGTCAGCCTCAATCCTCCCGAAAGCCGCCTCCTTCAGCCTCGTGGAACCGATTGCGCGCGTCGTCTTCGGCAAGCTCGGCTTTTGCCACTGCAAGATCCGCCCGCGCCTTGTCACCCTCGGCCGTGGAGCTGGCCATCTGCGCGGCCTCGGCCGCGTGCGCGGCCGCCTTCTTGGCGTGCTCAGCGGCGCCCTTGGCGCGTGCCGCGGCGTCGGTCGCCGCGCTCGCGGCCGACTCGGCCTCCTGGGCCGCTTCTTCCGCGGCGAGCGCGGCAGCAACCGCGAGAGCCGCCACCGATGACGCCGTCTTTGCAGCCGCCGTGTCTCGTTCGGCGGCTCGCCAATTACCAAGCAGCCCAGCCGCGGAACTGTGCCCCTTTTCCCGGCCCCTCCGCTCCACCGCTGATCCTCCTTGGCGCGGGTCCAACCTCGACGATGCGATCGCCAGCACAGATGACCGAGCGGCTGCCCGTCTGGGCGAGTTCGGAAGGTGATCTCGCCGTTGAATCTGCAACCGGCTCGATATGGTCGGGCCCGATCCGAGAGTGACATTACCCCCGTGTGTCGTCTGTAGTCTATCGGACATACAGGAGGGCAATCCGCCCGGACCATGAAAGCAAACACCGGCGCCACTAGCCGACCCGTCGACCCGCAGGGGAACCATCTCCTGGCGGCTCTACCGGACGCTGAGCTTCGGGCCATCGGGCCGGCACTCGAGCCCGTTCATCTGCCACGTTCCACGGAACTCGAGAGCGCCAACGAAGAGATCAAGTTCGTCTACTTCCCGACGAGCGGCGTCGCCTCGATCGTGGCCAGCGACGAGGGCGGCGAGTCCGTCGACACGGCGATGATCGGCCGCGAGGGGATGACGGGTCTCGCGGTGTTCCTCGGAACCCGTCAGATGCCGCTGCGGACGATCGTCCAAGTGCCGCTGACCGCATTGCGCATGCGATCGGACGTGCTCCGCGGGGAGCTCAAGCGCGGCGGCAGCCTCCCGAAACTCCTGCAGCAGCATATGCAGGTCGTGCTGGTCACGATGGCCCAGCTGATCCTGTGCAATCGCATGCACCGGCTGGACCAGCGCGCGGCCCGCTGGCTGCTCCAGGTCGACGAGCGGGTCGAAGAGGCACCCTTCCGGGTGACCCAGGAGTTCCTGGCCCAGATGATCGGCGTTCAGCGTCCGGCACTTTCTCTGGCGATGCGCCAGTTCAAGGACGCCGGCCTCATTACGTACACACGCGGGCAGGTGCGTATTGCCGACCGCGATGGGTTGCTTGCCCGGTCATGCAGCTGCATCACCATCATTTCGGCCGAGGCGCAGCGGCTGGCGACACTCGAGCGCGCTGACACCGACGCGAAGTAAATCAAGGGCCATCTCGCGACTCCGTGGCCGCGACCGGGGCCGGCGAGCATGAAAAGGAGATATCCGTGGCGATCCTGGCCTCGATCTTCGCGGCCGTCGGGAACCAGGCCGGCAAGCTGCTGACGACGGCCCTCGGCTGGGCCAGCACTCTCCTGTTCGGGCGCGTTCCGCGCGAGAAGCAGGTCCTGCTCTCGGCGATCACGCTGGGCTCGCTGGCGTGGGTCGTCGTGCTGATCGGCGTGCTGCTCCCCGCCGTCGGTACGTTCCTGCTGACCGCCATGCCGCTTCCCGCCTTCATCAATCAGAACTGGGTGCGCCTGGCGATGCTCATCGCCGCATTGATCGTGCCGCTCGTCGTCGGCCTCCTGGGACTCTTCATGTTCGAGCCGCAGCGGCGACCACGGGGCGGTGCTGCCATCAAGCAGGTCCTTCGGGGATACCCAGTTGCCTTTCTCCTCGCCTTCACCATCGTCTGGCTGGCGGTGATTGGCGTCGCCCGAAAGATTCGAACGCTGGCCCGGCGTTGGTCGGATGGCCACATCCCCATCGTCGTCCGCGAGGGCGGATACGAGACACTGGTCGACGATCTCGATGACGCCCTCCAGCAGGCCGGCCTACCGGTCATTCGGCGGCCGGCGTCCCGCACACTTTCGGTGCCGGCTCGGCTGGTCGCCGTCGTAGCCGGGGCGGGTGTTCGATCGCTCGTCCCCGACCGGCTGACCGTGTTGCGGCTGCCGAACCTCGAAGTCGACCTGTACCCATCCGACATCGCCATCTCGGGCGAGAAGGCCGAGCTCGCGCGCGCCCGGGCGGCCATCGCCAGCCGGCTGACGTCGACCGCCGCCCACCTCACGTCCTCGAAGGAGGCCCAGGCCGTCGAGGACCGCATCGAACGGATCGCCCGCACGCAACCCGAGATCGATGCCGACGGAAAGCCGGTCCTACCCCAGGTTGTGGGTCGCGAGCTCGATTCGATTGACGGCGTCCTGGCATCGCTCGATGTGGACTACGACGAGTGGGAGGTTCTCTACCGGATGCGTCTCCAGGTCGAGCGCGACCTGTTGACCGGCGCGCGCGTCGGGCAGGCGTTTCCCGGCGGGGCCTCGCGAGCCGACGCGACCCCTGAGGCTGGACCGCGAGCGGGCAGGGCCGGGTGGGCCATTGGCTTGGGCGCGGTGGCGATCACGGCAATCGACCTGGGCCTTGCCGCTCTCGAGCGTGTCCGCGATCGGCGCCGGACGCCCAAGCGATCGAAGCTGCCCTGGCGGCGCTGACCCATTCAGCCGGCGGCGAAGAGGTCAATCCGCGTCGAGGAAGGCCTCGACAGCGGCTACGAATCCGATCGTGTGAGTGTGGTGGGCGGCGTGCTTTGCACCCTCGATCACGACGACCTTGGCATTGGCCAGGCGCGCGTCGAGGGCCCGGGTAGCCTCGCCGAACACGGGCAGGCTGGCTCCGCCGAGGATCTGCAGGACCGGGGCTGAAACGCCGCCGAGCGCATCCAGCGACGCGGCGCGAGACGACTCGGCCTCCAGCTCGCGCACGATGGTCGGCGCCGCCGCCACGCGGGCCGGCCAGACCGGGTTGACGCGATACGCGTCGATGTCCGCGTCGGTCATGCCCACGATCTGGCGGAGGAAGGTTTCCAGAAGCGCCTCGCGGCGATCGTCGGCCAGCAGCTCCCGCACCCGCCCCACGAGGTCGGGGTTCTGGTAGCTCAGCCCAGGCGGGGCGGGTGCGCCTTCGTAGGAGACGACCCGGCGTACGTTGCCGGTCAGGAGCGCCGCGCCCAGCGCGCACCGGCCGCCGAACGAATGACCAAGCACGTCGACGGGCTGACCGGTCTCCGCGGTCACCGCATCGACGACCGCGGCGACGTCCTCGAATTCACGCTCGATCGTATAGGACGCGGCGTCGCCTGAGGCGCCGCGGCCCCGGCGGTCAATGGCATGGGTCG
>DATCPH010000079.1:0-10603 GCA_036570185.1 Candidatus Limnocylindrales bacterium
GCCGAGTTGAGCGATGTTGTCGGCCGTCACCCGGCTGGCCGGGACGTTGACACCGACCGCCGCGATCGTCTCGCCGCGGCGATCGAGGATCGGCACGGCGAGGCCCCCGGCCTCGGGGTTGTGCTCGCCGACGTTCACTGCGTATCCGACGCGGAGGACCTCGTCGCAGCGGCGGTTGAACTCCTCGAGGGTCGTGGCGGTCAGGGGCGTGAACTTCGTGAGCGGAAGTCGCAGCCGGCGGGCGCGCTCCTCGGGCGACATCCGCGCCATGAGCGCCTTGCCCATCGCGACCGCGTGGGCGGGGACCCGCAAGCCGATCTGCGTGTAAGCGCGCACCTCGTGGGTCCCGTCGACCTTCTCGACGTAGACGATGTCGGCGCCGTCGAGGATCGCCAGGTCGCAGCTCTCGCCGGTCTCCTCGACGATGCCGCGCATGTGGGGAAGGGCGATCCGGCGGACGTCCAGGTCGGCGATCGCCCGCACGCCGAGCTCCCACAACCGCAGGCCCAGGCGATAGCGCTTCGTCTTGGGATCCTGGCACAGCCAGCCGAGCTCGGTCAGCGCGCGTGCGAGCCGGTAGGCGGTGCTCCGGTCGATACCGAGGCGGTCGGCGAGCTCGGAGGCACCCAGCCACGTCTCGGCCTCCAGGGCGGCGAGAAGGTCCGCGGCCTTCGCGAGCGCGCCGGTATATCGTCGGGCGGCGTCGCCGCCCTCCCACGCGTCGGTCCTGTCCTGGGCCGTCATCGAGCCCTCCGCTGCCGCCGGGAAGACCTTGACACCCGCGTCCGCTGCGCCGTAGTGTCGGCCTCTCGTTGCCATCTTGCCATAATAGTTGTCACCACGGCAACGCCCCGGCCAACGTGGACGGGCCCGTTGTCCGGCGCGAGGAGCCTCACGTGATCCGCTCGGATGCGGCGGCAGGACTCATCGACGGCTGGTTCGACGCCGCGCGCCGGCGGGGCGGGCGGGTCGTCTTTCCCGAGGGCGAGGACCCCCGCGTCGTCGAAGCCGCGTGCCGGCTCCGCGCCGCCGGCGTGTGCGAGGTCCACGTGATCGGACGTCGCGCGGAGATCGAGCCGCTGGCGACCACGGCCTGCGGCGGGCTGCCGGACGACGTGATCGTGCATGAACCCGACGCGATCGCCGCCGAAGGCTCGCTTCCGGCGCTGGTCCGCGAGGTCCTCCTCGCCCGCGGCATGGACGTCGATCGCGCGGCCGCCCGAGCCACCGAGCCCGTCTCGCCCGGCGCGGCGATGGCCCGCCGGGGTGACGTCGACGCCTGCGTGGCCGGCGCCGCCACGCCGTCGGTCGCCGTCCTGCGAGCCGTCCTGCGAGCCGCCCTGCAGATCGTCGGCGTCGCCGGACGGGCGTGAATCCGACAATCATCTGAGGTTATTGGATGCGTCAATATCTCTGTCTGGTCCTTTGGCGAGGTCGGCTGTAAGGTCACGTGATGTCGATATCCGATCGGTTCGCCCCGTTCCGCCCCGTCGTCCGCTTGCGGTCGCCCGCCATCGCCGGCGTCGGCCTCGCCGTCGCGATCGCGATCCCCGCGCGGCTCGTGGAACTGGCGATCCCGCCCTTGCCAGGGGTGATCCTCGCCCTCGCAGCCGGCGTCGCCATCCGTCATCACGGCGCCGTCGCCGTGATGACGATCCAGCCCGGCGTCCGGTTCGTCCTCCGCTGGGTCCTTCGGTCGGCGATCGTCCTTCTCGGCGCGACCCTGAGCTTCGGGGCGGTGATCGCGACCGGCGCGTCGACGCTCGCGATCGTCCTCGCCTGCGTCGCGATCGCGCTCGGGTTCGCCTTCGGCCTGGGTCGCCTGTTCGGCGTGACGACGCGAACCGCGGCGCTCATCGGGGCCGGGACCGCGATCTGCGGCGGCACGGCGATCGTCACCGTCGGACCACTCATCCGAGCCGACGACGACGAGATCGCCTACGCGATCACGACGATCTTCGCGTTCAATCTCCTTGCCGTCGCGGCGTATCCGTTCATCGGGCACGCCCTGGGACTCGGGCCGCTGCCGTTCGGGACGTGGGCCGGCACCGCTGTCAACGACACGGCGGCGGTCGTGGCGACCGGCTTCCTCTACGGCACCGCGGCCGCGACCGTCGCAACGATCGTCAAGCTGACCCGGACCGTTCTGCTCGTCCCGCTCGCCGTGGCGTATGGGGTCGGGGCGGCGGTCCGTGACTCCGGCGCGGGGCCGCGACCGCCGATCCGCCAGCTCGTCCTCGCGGCGATGCCCTGGTTCGTCGTCCTGTTCGTCCTCCTCGCGGTGGCCAACACGGCGGGGCTCGTCCCCGACATCGTCCGCCATCTCGCGGAGGCGACCTCGAAGTTCCTCATCGTCGTCGTCCTCGCTGCCGTCGGGCTCAACGTCTCGATCCCGGCCCTCGCCCGGCGTGGCCCACGCCCGATGCTCCTCGGTTTCGCTGTCGCCGGTCTCCTCTCGATCTCCTCGCTCATCCTCATCCGGCTGGCCGGGATCAGCTGAGCACCAGCTCTCAGCCTGATCCGGCCGCCTTCGGGTTGGATGCACGCGGGTCACCATGCAGGGTGGGTTTCCGATCCGCGGATAGGCCGCAAGGTCGGCCGCCGTCGTGAAGGAGCCAGCGACGGGACGCCGTCGTGCCCCGTGGAGTGGTGGGATTTGAGCGACCCGTTGCGCTCCTGCCATGCAGGCTTCCTAACCGCGCGAATTCGACGTCCCGACCCCGCGTGAAACGGACTCGGTCATCGGTTCGGCCTCGGTCGAAAACTTCGCCGATCGCGTCGGTCTCAACTTCCGGTTCGTCGAGTTAGGAAAACGGCTCCTCTTCGTCAGGAAAACGCGGCCGGGATGTCTCTCCAGTGTCCTACGCGTTCTCCTGCGCGGCCGAGCGCCATGGGTCAGCACCCTCGATCAGAATCTGCCTGAATCCTGAGTGGGCATGCGCACGTCCGAATCCTGTCGGGCGCGCCACCCCCTGTTTTATCTCGGTGGGAATCGTGCGCCCTCCCGGGGTCCGCGGCGGGACGTTCGATGGGGGTGGTTCGAGGCTGCGAGTCCGGGACCGAGCCAGTCGCTGGCTCGACGATGAGCCGAGAGCGTAGACGGCGACGACGGGTCAGGACGCTTCGCTGCCGGCGACCGTGTGGAGGGCGACGACCTTTGCCAGCGCCGCCTCGTCTCGGGCGCGCCGGGCGCGTTGCCGCCCGGCCCTCGAGCGGGCCGCGGCTTCGCGCCTGAAGCAGTCGGGGCAGGCGCTGCCCGAGAGCGTGCGCTGGTACACGGCGGCCGACCACTCGTGCCCCTGCTCACAGCGCCAGATCACCTCGCGGGCCGAGGCACGGGTGACCTGGTCGGGCCGCAGCGCGTTGCGGCTCGGGTGCCACTCGAGCGCCAGCCACGGGAAGTAGGCCGCCAGCGACTCGGCCGGGTGGACCCGGATGCCCATGTGATAGGGGCATGCCGAGTCGTGATAGGTGCGGTCGGCGACCTTGGTCTCCCAGACATGGGCGGGCTCCAGGAGGCAGCGCCAGGCGACGCGCTCGTGGCTGCCGGCGGGGAGCCGGGCCGGGTCGAGGTCGGCGTTGACGTCCCACGCCCACTCGAGCAGGAGATCGGGGTAGTCGAGAAGGTGGCGGCCGCGGACCGAGACGGCCTCGCGCGGGCTCGTTCGCTTCGGCCGACCGGCCGGCGGCGTCGGCAACCCGAGCCGGGTGCGCAGGTCGGTCTCCGTTGCGTAGCGCTCCGCCAGGCGCTCCTTGACCCAGCCCGCGTGGTCGGCGGCGGCGCGCTTCCGCCAGCGCCGGGCGGCGTCGCGCACGAGCCGCGGCAGCGACGCCTCGTCTCGGTCGTGCCACGTCCGCCACCAGCTCATCTGGCGTTCGCGACCACGGTACGTCTCGGCGGGCAGCGCGTTCTCGGCGGGGAGATGGGAGCGGTTGGCACGCTCGCTGAAGGCCGCCCGCACGATCGCCGTGTAGGGGGCCTCACGCGCCTCGCCCCGAGCGCGCAGGGTCATCAGCGCGAGCGCGAGGTTGAGCCGGCGGGCGTTCTGCCAGCGACCGGCGCGCCGCCGCAGCGGCGCCAGCCACTCGCCGATCGCGCCCTCGAGGGCACCGGTCGAGCGTGGTGCGTCTGGGTAGCGCTCGGCGGTCAGCCAACCGCGGCGGATGAGCAGTTCGTTGGTCGCGATCCAGCCCCGCAGCTCGAGCCGGTCCGGCGGGACGTGGCGCTCGACGAGCGCGAGAAAGGCGGCCCATGCATCGGGCCCGCGCTGCGCCCCGAGCATGGCGCCATGGAGCGGGTGATCGACCCAGCGCTTCGTGCGTTCGCCAGTCCAGGGCAGTGGCCGGACCAGCGGGATCGGCGCATCCGCCCGGATCCGCGCGGGCACCCCGTCGGCCAGCGCCCGCTCGCGCATCTGCGCGGCGAGGTGGTGGCGTGACGGCACCAGGATGGCCGCCGGCCACGTCTCGCGCACGGCCCGCCCGATCGCGGGGTCGAGGTCGGCGACAACGATCCCCGGCGCGCCGGCGAGCGTGGCGAAGAAGGCCGTCCAGCTCTCGACGTCCTTGCCCCCGGCCACCGCGATGCGGCACGGCCGCGCGCCGTGGGCGGTCCCGTCGAGGGCAATGAGGATCGTGCCGGCCTTGAGGTTGCCAACGCGCGTCTCGCCCGGCTCACCGTCGGGCGGCTGGCTCGGCGACCGCCGGTACCCGCGCGTGAACAGGGTCGTCGTGTCGAGGACGACCACGGGGACAAGGGACGCGAGCTGCTGGCCGACCTGGCGCTGCCCGAGCCGTGGACGGCGACGCTCACCACCAGCCTGGCCATGATCGACGAGCTCGACGCTCGGATCGACGCCTGCGAGGCGGAGCTCCGGGCGCTGGGAGCTGAACATCCGTCCATCCCGCTCCTGCTGACCGTGCCCGGCGTCGGCTGGGTCCTCGCCTACACGATCGCGTCGGAGATCGGCGACATCGCCTGAGCCATCGGATCTGGTCGCCAGACAGCACGTCGATCGCCCTTCCGCTCGCCGGGGAGGGCGGGGTCAGCCAGATCTTCGTCATCCGCGCGGATGGCTCCGACGTCCGCCGCGTCGCCGATGGCACGGCGGCCTTCTGGAGCCCCTGAGTCTTCCGGAACGACGGTCTGGTACATCGCCTCCATGCCCCAGGGGCTCTAACCAAGCCGGCGGCTGCCCGACGATCAGCTCTTCGAGCCGGCCCACTCAGTGAGGATCACTTCGATCCGCGTCAACTGGGCGAGGATCTCGGCGTCTTTCTTGTCAGCGTCCTCAGATTCGTCGGCGGCGCGTTCCAGGGTCGCCCGATCGCGGACGGCGGACTGGTTGCTGGCGAGGAGAATGAGCGGCGGCGCATAGGCCGCCCTGGGTGGAAGAGGCGAGGTCGAGGACGCCACGATCGTCAATTCCACGCCGAGTGCAGTGCGTGAACCCACACTCACTGCCGGGCCTACGGGTCGCGGTGGTAATGTCCGATGCGCCCGGGCGTTGGTCGCCTTAAGCCTCCCGAGCGGGAGTAACTCAGCTGGCAGAGTGTCTGCTTCCCAAGCAGTGGCCCGCTCAGGGCCGTCGCCTCCACGGCTCTCCCTTCCCTACGATCCGGGCGCCAGTCGGTCCGTGGAACGGCCGAGTTGTGAGAGTTGTGAGAGCCCCGTGCGCAGGAAAATGGCCCATGAATTGCCGCGCCTGACCGCCGGTGATATAGCACATATGATCTAAGCAGGCGGCTCGCCGATCTTCGAGCCAGAACGTCGCGCCTCAGGCGACCTAGCAGGTTGGGCTGCCACTTCCCATCGTGCCGGGGTCACGGTAGGCAGCCTGCGACGGTTCGCCTTGGAGTGGGCCGCGGCACCTCGGGTTGATCGCGAGCTGCAAGCTCACGCGGCGATCGCGGACGTCTTGCAAAACCGCCAGCTGGACCGTAGCATCCGAGCCGTAGGGGTACTCACCGGGGCAACTCGGTAACGGGCCCGAGCGATGAGCGGTCAACGAGCCGACTCACGACTCCAAGCCGAAGAGGCTTGCAGCCGTGGGCCGGCTCGCTCGTTTGTCCACGAGCCCCACCCCGGACGCAATAGCGGAGCGCGGAACATGGGACGACCAGAGCGACTGACAGCGGAGCGGCAGGCGCGGCTCCTGCAAGCCCTGCGGGCCGGCGTCTTCCCCGAGCAGGCGGCGCGATACGCCGGCATCTCCGCGGCCACCTACTACCGGGTGATGCAGGCGACCACGCGCGCGCATGCCGCCTTCCGCGACGAGGTCGTCCGGACCCAGACCGAGCTCGAGCTGCGCCTCGTCGGGATCATCGCCAAAGAGGCCGGCTCGAGTGCGAGCTGGGCGCTCCGGTTGTTGGAGAAGCGGTTTGCCTCGCGCTGGGGTCGGCGGGCAACGCCGGACGACGGGCACGCCGACGCGGGCGACGAAGTGGCGGGCTCGCCGGATGAGCTCGTCAGCCTCGACCCGGCCTTCATCGCGGCCCTCGTCCCGAAACTCCTCGAGGCCCGCGATCGCCTCGGGGCCAGCGACGCGGCCCAGGATGACGCGATCAGCCGCTTCGAGGAACGCCGACCGCGACCCGACGGGGCCGAGCCGTGATCGGAGGCGGCGGGGACCGGACGCCGGCCCGCCGCGTCCCGGCGGTCGCGGTGATCCGGCAGCTTCTGTACGCAAGCTTCGAGTTCTTCCTGAGCGAGCTCGTCGAAGCCGATGGACGGCGGCTCACCCTGCCGGCCCACCAGCGGCGCTGGTTGACGCTCGTTCTCGGCGCCAAACGCCTCGTGCTCTTGGCGCCGCGCGACTCGGGCAAGAGCACCTTCCTGCTCGCGTACCTTCTGTGGCGCTGCTGGCGCCACGGCCGCGACCCGGCGACCGGGGGCCTGCGTTCCGGCCCGACCGGAACCTTTGTGGCCGCACTCTTCTCGGCGACCGCGACGCAGGCGGAGGTCCTGGCGGGCCGCTTCAGGGACCTGGTCCTCGCCAATGAGCGCCTGTTCGGGACCCTCGAGCTCGGCCCGGCGTCGAGTGCCCGGCGTCGCCAGACGGCGTGGTCCCGAACCCACGTCCGGCTCGCCAGCGGCGCCGAGCTGCACGTCCGCGCCTACCGGACGAGCACGCGCGGCCTCCATCCCGATCTCCTGCTCATCGATGATCCGCTCTCCGAGGCGAACTCCGGGACGAGCCGTCAACGCGATCGAACGTGGAAGTATTTCACCGGCACGCTCATGCCGATGAACGCCGGCCAGGTCCTCGTCGCCGGCACCGCCTGGCATCGCGACGACTTGTTGCATCGGCTCGGCCAGCCGTCGAGCGGTGCGCCGCTATTCGAGTGGGCGAAGTACCGCGCCCTCGATCCCGAGAGCGGGACCGCCCTGTGGCCGGAACGCCAGCCGGCCAGCGAGCTCCTGGCGCTGCGCGACTTCGACCGGTGAGCTTCAGCCGCGAGTACATGAACGACCCGATTGACGACGCGGCATCGATGTTCCCGCGGGCCCTGACCCAGCACGCGATCGACGCGGGCGCGCGACTGACGTTCGAAACCCTCCGCCGCGCAACCCCGGGCGAGATCGTCGTCATGGGCGTCGACCTCGCGGTCTCGGAGGCGGCCGGGGCCGACTTCAGCGTGGTGATCGTGGTGGCCCTCGAGCAGGCCACGGGACGCCGGCGCGTCCTCGCCGCCCGCCGCTCCAAGGGCCTCGACCTCTCTGGCCAGGTCGAGCTCCTGTGCGACCTGTTCCGGCGCTACGCGGTCGACCTCGCGGTCGTCGAGGATAACGGCTTCCAGCACTGGCTGATCGACGAGCTGCGCAAGCGTCCAGAGGCCCGCGGCCGGCTCGTCGGCCACCGGACGGGGCAAGACAAGACGGACTTCGCGCATGGCGTGCCCCGCCTGAAGTTCGAGCTCCTGGCCGGCAGCTGGGTGATGCCCAGCGGCGACCCCGAATCGCGCGGGTTCGCGCGGGTCTGGCAGACCGAGCTCGCGGCCTTCGGCTGGCGGGATGGCCGCCTCGAGGGCGCCGGGGAGCACGACGATTGCGTGATCGCGTCCTGGCTCGTCGAGGTGGCAGTTCGGCTCGTGGACGAATTCATCGCCGGCGCGCCGGTCGAGGAGATCATCACCGGCGAAGAGCTCGGCTTCACGCGGGTCCGGATCGGTCAGGACCCCGAAGCCGACCGCCTGGATTTCCTGGACGCCTACTTCGACGCGTACGGCGGCTACTGATTCGAGCCGCTCGCCGATCGCCGGCCCTTGGCCGCGTCGCCGCTACCGGTGATTGCGCCGCGCCTCGCTCTGACTGCGCATCGCGTGCCGGCCGAGGAGGAACTCGATGAAGTCGGTCACGCTCGATCGCTCCGCCTCCGTGAGGCCCGCCAACCGGTCATCGAACGAGCCGCCGACCCCGAGTCGGGCGAGCTCGTCCGCGAGCCGGCCCCGGTCGATCCCCCACAGCTCCTCGAGCAACTCGACAAACGAGATGCCGATGGCGTCCGACGCACGGAGCAGATCCCCCGGAGTCGGGCGCGCCCGCGACGGCCGCGACGGATCGAGCAGCGCGGCGACGTAGCCCGGGTCGCGGCCCATCGTCGCGCTGAGGGCGCGCATCGAGAGGCCTGAGCGCGCGAGGACGGCGCGGAGGCGTGCGCGGAACTCGGCGTCGGTCGGTCGCACGGTTGGAATTAACCTCGGTGTCGAATCGCGGTTCGTGGTCGTGTTTGCTTGTTGTTAGCCATCGGCGTAATATAACGTCATGATCCTGCGGCCCGCAAGCCCCGTTCTGACGCCCCGGCCGGCGAGTGTCGGGCGCGGGTCATTCGCCTCGCTCCGCACCCTGCTGGCGGGGCGGCGATCCGAGCAACCGGCGGGGATCGATGTGGACGTCGGCCGTCCGACGGTCCCGGGGGCGCCGGTGGCCACGACGCGCGATCGTGCCAGCGCCATGGAACTCGGCCCGCTCATCGCCGAGTACACGGCAACCTTCGGGAGCGCTTGGCGCCCGGTCACGCGCATCAAGCACGCCGACGACTATGCCCGCTTCCTCGCCTGGCTCGCGGCGAAGGGTCTGCCGCCAACGACGGCGTCGCTCGACTTCGCGACCCTCGTCGAGTATGTCACCGAGCTTCGGACCCGACCCAAGGTCCAGGGCGTCTGGCGGGGAGGCCCCGATGCCCTCGGGCGGTCACTCCGGGCCGGCCCCCCGGTGGCCCTCTCGGCGAACAGCGTCAACGCCTACGTCCGGCCCCTGCGAAGCCTGGCGATCTGGTTGGTCGATGAGGGCCTCCTTCCGGTCAACCCATTCCGGCGGTCGCGCCGTCGGGCGGCCCTCAATCCCCTGCTGCCGTCCGAGGAGACGCCGACTAAGAGCGCCACCCTCGAGGACCTGCGGACGCTCGAACGCGGCTGCGCCGGGGAGCGGCCGATCGATTTCCGTGATCGCGCCATCCTCTCGATCCTCGTCACCACGGCGGCCCGCAACTCGAGCGTCCGGCTGCTCCGCAGCGACGACCTCGACTTCGATCGAGCCCTGATCCGCTTCCGACGGGCGAAGGGCGCCAAGACCCTCGAGGTCGCCCTCCACCCCGACACCCGGGCCGCCGTCGGTGCTTACCTCGCCGGTGGCCGACCCAGACTCCTCCGCCGGCCCGACCCGGATACCAGCCCGCAGCCTGATGCGGGCTGGCTGTTCCCGTCCGCGGGCGCCGGAAAGCCCCGGCCGCTGACGATGAACGCGCTAAGCCTGATGCTGACCCGGCGGTACCACGCCGCCGGTGGGACCCTCCGAACCTTCGGCTCGCACCGGATCCGCCACGGCACCGCGACACTCCTGGTCAACAACGGGATGCCGCTCGAAGAGGTGAGCCGCTATCTTGGCCACTCCTCGACGATGCCGACCCGCCGCTACGCGATCCAGACGCCGGACGCGCTCGGCGAGCGCGCCGCCTTCGCGCTGGAACGGGCGGGCCTTGTCGGGAGCCGGCGATGACGTCCACCCGTCGCCTCCCGACCCGGATCGCTGAACACCGGCGGTCGGCCACGGGCCCAGCGACAGGCGGGCAAGGCGACCGCGGCGAGGAGTGGTACCAGCCGGAGGACCCATCGGTGCGAACATCGACCGCGGACCCCGTCCTGCACCTACTCCCCGCCCGGTTGCCCGACGCGTTCCTGGCGCTGCCCGCGGAGGAGCAGGCGTGGCGCGGCCGGTTCTTCCTGATCGCCTCCAGCGTCACCTTCGGCGCCGATATCGCGATGCTCTGGTTTCAGACGCTCCTGACGTGGCCCCAGGAAATCGCGTGGATGAAGGAGGCGGTGGCGGCCGTGCCGGGCTCCGAGATTCCGAAGATGGTCGAGGGGCGTCGCGCGTTTGAGCACGCACTGATCGAAGCGCAGTCGAGGGAGCCCGTCCAGTAGCGGCCCGAGGAGCGATGGACCAGGCGGCGTGGCGTCGCAAAGACCTTCGCGCCTTACATCATCCCGCTGGTCCAGGCTGATTTCTTCCAAGGCTAGCGGACCGTTCGCGCCCGCGAAGCCGGCGAGGTGGTTCGGCCGCCGCATCGAGGCAGCTGTTTCGTAAACAGCAGGTCCTCGGTTC